>JBBRBA010000020.1:0-41438 GCA_038206285.1 Geobacterales bacterium | reverse complement strand
CACAGGGGCTTGCCGAAAAGAGCCGCCTTGCATACCAGCACCTGTCTTACTTTACCGGTCTTTATACTGCAGCTCGCCAGGATTACCTTGCGTTGTTCCGCAAACTTGAAGCAGAAGGGGTGCGAGAGGTGCTTTTTTGCGGGGTTGATGAGGTTGCGGAGATTGCCTACCTTTCGCTTATGGATACAAATGTCAGCCTCTCAGGGGTTATTGATGACGTTGCCGGAGGAGAGTTTTTCAATAATAATGTAATGCCGCTTAAGTATATTCCGAGCAAGCCGGTAGTAATTACCTCTCTCAAGAGGCGGGATCATCTCAGGGAGCAGCTTTTACAGCAGGGTTTCATGAAGATTAATATATTTACGGTAAGAGATTGATTCAGCAATAGAAGCAGTGCGGTTTCTGGAACTTTGGGCTGGAGCAAAGAAATGTCTGCGGCAGATAAGTTTATACGGCGCAGAAGCGTGAATCCGGATGACATGATGATCGAGTGCCGCAGGAGAGATGCATAAACGCCGCACATTATCGGTATGGGCTAGGATTATGAAAATCGTTACAATCGTGGGAGCGAGACCCCAGTTCATCAAGGCTGCGGCAGTAAGCAGAGAAATCGCCAAACACCCGGACATCGCAGAGGTGCTGATTCATACTGGCCAGCATTTTGACAGCAACATGTCTGATATATTCTTCAGGGAAATGGAGATTCCGGCACCGCACTATTTTCTTGAAGTGCATTCACTCAGTCATGGCGCCATGACAGGGCGGATGCTGGAGAAGATCGAGGCGGTGCTTCTCACCGAGCGACCGGATTTCGTCATGGTTTACGGGGACACTAATTCCACCCTGGCCGGGGCACTTGCGGCCAAAAAGCTTCACATAAAGGTTGTTCATGTGGAGGCCGGTCTACGCAGCTTCAACATGGCGATGCCGGAAGAGGTGAACAGGATTCTTACCGACCGGATCAGCGACATGCTCTGTTGCCCGACCAATCTGGCCGTGGAGAACCTCATAGTGGAGGGGTTTGGAAATTTCCCTTGCACGATCGCCAAGACCGGCGATGTCATGCAGGATGCAGCGCTCTTTTATCGTGAGGCGGCCAAGGAAAAGAGCACCGTCATCAGTCGGTTGGGGCTGGCGGAGAGAGAGTTTGTCCTCTGCACCATCCACCGGGCGGAAAATACCGATGACCTCCTGCGACTGCGTTCCATCGTCGCTGCCCTGAACGAAATCGCCGGGGAGATGGAAATCGTGCTCCCCATCCATCCGCGGACCATGAAGACCCTGGCGGCCAACGGGATTGAGACCAGATTCCGGCCGATTGAACCGGTCGGTTATTTTGACATGATCGAACTGCTGCAGCATACGCGCATCGTTCTCACCGACAGTGGCGGAGTGCAGAAAGAGGCGTTTTTCTTTGCAAAACCCTGTGTGACGCTGCGGGATGAAACAGAGTGGGTGGAGCTTGTGGATCACGGCTTTAACACCCTGGCTGGAGCGGATAAGGAGCGGATAGTCACTGCATTCCGTGATATGCAGTTGCAGCAGCCCGACTTTGGAATCGATCTCTACGGCGGTGGCCAAGCGTCGCGACGCATCGTCGCCGAGATTGTAATGGCGCACAGGGGAGCGGCGGACTTTTCCTGAGTTTTCAGTGCTCGAAACATGCTTTTTATAACCCGACTATTACAGATGTGACCGCACTGTTTGTCGGTACGCTGCTGCTCCTTTTTTATATCGGGAAGCGGCCGTGGGCACTGTTGGTAACTTCGATAGTGGGTGCTTTTGCCTGGCCGGTGGTAAGCGTTTCCGGAGCTGTCCTTCTGCTGTTTCTTGAGACTGGTCTGCCAATAGATGCCATAAGACCGGCGGCAACAGGTTTAATATCCCCCGATTCCCGGTGGCTGTGGGAAAAGTGGCTGATTTGTCTGGCGGGATCATTAGCGGGATTACTCATAGTTATTGGCGTACAAGCAGCAGCACAAAAAAACGGAGTGGCGAATGATGCTAGTGTTCTTGATCTGTTACAAGGGTTGCTTACCGGGTTGCCTTCTGATCTCGCGCTAATCTTTGCGCTGGTGACACTTGCCGGATCCAGCTTCTTTTTCAAGGCAGTTATTGCAAATTTACTGACTATCCGTAAAAAGCTGTTTTTTATGGCAGTTGCCGCAATAGTCCTGCCGCGCAGCATTGTCTGGTATATTTCCAATCCGGCGCTGGCGAATCCGAACGGTTTTGCAGACTTTACCAACATATTATTCTTTCCGCCCCAGGGTAAAGTGTTGTTACCTCTGGTTACGATAGCCTCTTTTTGGGGGCCAATTGTAATATTGTTACTGCTTAAATGGGACGAATTTTGCGTTGAGATCCGGAAGTTAGGCCCGGGGGTTGTAGCTGTTATAGCGTTGTCATTGCTTTTAGCTCTGCCGACGGAGCCGCGCTTTGTAACAAGCGCATGGCCGTTCTTCATGTTGGGAACCGTTCTGCTGATGGAAAAAGTGAACGTCAGACCCTCATTTAACTATGTTTATGCGACGCTTGTATTCCTTTATTCACAGTTTTGGATGAAAATAAATCTTGCACCATGGACAGGCAGAGATTCTGAGGGTCTATTGGAGTTTCCAAAACAACTCCTTTTCATGCACTATGGCCTCTGGATGAACTGGTGGTCGTATTTACTGCAGCTGGCGGCGATTGGGCTCAGCCTTCTGGCGGTAAAAAACCTCATCAGCAATCACCCTCAACCAACAGCAGCTGAGTAGTTGCAATATTAAACAGTTCAGCCAAGCCAATTGAAATCACTGCATCAGGAAGGAGATAGTTATGGACTTTAAAAATGTATTATTGCAAATGCAGGAATGCTTTGACAGCCTGAACCGTTCAGGAATGTTAAAGCAGGCAATCGCTGTCGATGCAACTACCGTGATATTGGGCACCAGTTCATCACTGGACTCTCTTGGGTTCGTTACGTTCATTTCGGATTTGGAAGAACGGGTGAGTGCAGAAACCGGTCAGGAGTATTATCTTGTTCTGACGGAAATTCATGAGTTCAATGCTGATCAGGCTTTTCTCTCAGCAGGCACTCTGGCACAGTACATAGAAAAGATCACGGCATGAAGGCGGAACGGTTCGAAAAGGTTCAACCAGTGATGGTTGTAACCGGTTCCAGTAAAGGCATTGGCAATGGCATAGCCCGTTTTTTTCTTGCCAATGGCTACCTCGTGGCAGGTTGCAGTCGCGGCGCGTCAACGATCGAGCATGATAATTATTTCCATTATTGTGTCAACGTGAGTGCCGAGGATGATGTGCGCAGCTGGGTCAGGGAGATAAAGAACAAGTTCAAGCGAATTGACATATTGGTGTGCAACGCGGGCTATGCTCCGGCAAATCTCCTGATGGCCATGACACCCGGATCGGTAATTACCGAACTGCTACAGGTAAATGTTGCCGGAAGTTTTTATGTCTGCCGTGAGGTTTCTAAATTAATGCTGTTGCAGAGATCCGGACGGATAATCACAACCTCCACTATGGCTGTCGGTCTTCACGAAGAAGGGACGTCTGCCTATTCCGCTTCGAAAGCGGCTATTGTCGAGATGACTAAAATCATGGCAAAAGAGCTTGCTCCGGCAGGAATTACCTGTAATGTCATAGCACCTTCGATGTTAATGACAGGTGCTGTGGCAGATCTCGGCCAGGACATCATCGATCGGGCATTGGCCAAACTGACCATCAAGCGTACTGTGACCATGGAAGAAATCTGCAACGTGGTTACGTTTTTTTCTGCCCCAGAAAGCAGCTGCATTACCGGACAGGTTATACATATGGGGCTGGTATGCTGACCGGGCCAGAGAACCTGACGGAATATGTCCAAGGTGGCTGTAAGATAACTTGTCTTGTCACAGGAGAGAAATGGCAACAGAATAGCTACATCGTTACCCATGTATCTTCTGGCAATACGATTGTGGTTGATCCAGGCGACAACTCTGATTTAATAATCAGACAGATTCAGGATGTAGGCGGGAAAGTCACTCATATTCTGCTGACTCACCCGCATCATGATCATGTCGGCGCTGCCGCGGCGGTGTCGGAACATTTCAATGTTGCCTGCGAACTTCATAAACATGATGTCAGGCTTTTGATGCATGCTCCCATGTATGCGCTGAGATTTGCAAACAGGAGGATCGCTGCTGTTGCTCGGGTCCAGCCGTTCGAAGAGTTGTTCACCGGGGCTGAAGAGCCTGTGGTGCAATCAATCCATACACCGGGCCACACTAAAGGAAGCGTCAGTTACCTGTTTGCTGGCTTTATGTTTACAGGAGACACGCTTTTGTACAAACTTGTCGGTCGGACAGATTTACCGGGAAGCAGCGCAGAAGAGCTTTCTGGTTCGATTGCGAAGCTTTTGAATAAATTGGGCGATGAAATAACGATTTTCCCCGGCCACGGCAAACCTTGGTCGATCGGCGGAGCAAGGGCATGGTGGCGGGATTCAGGGGAAGAGCCTCCCGCGCACAATATCTTTATTAATGAATTGAGTTGAGGCAATGGCATTATGAAAAGCATAGCCGGAACATCAGGTGTCGGCATACTCGGCACCGGTAGATATGTACCCGAAAAATTAATCAGCAACGATCAGATTGAAGCCCAGTGCGGGTTGGAACCTGGTTCCATCCAGAGCAAAACCGGCATTACCAAACGCTACGTTGTCGATGATCATGAAACGGCGTCGTCCATGAGTGCTGAGTGTGCCAGGGCGGCCCTTGAGGCAGCCAATGTACATGCCGAACAGATCGGGCTTGTCATCTGCTGCACGTTTACCGGTGACTATGTCTATCCGGCGCTTGCGTGCAAAGTTCAGGAACTTATCGGCGCCAAGAACGCCGGCTCATTCGACCTGATGGCCAACTGCACCGGTTTTCAGGTCGGTCTGACCGTTGCCGCTGACCGGATGAAGTGCGACTCCACCATAAGCTATGCCTTGGTGATCGGTGTTGCCCTCCAGTCACGGTACATCGACTGGCATGACCCTGAAACTGCGATCTACTTCAGCGACGGCGCCGGTGCTGCTGTACTTGGCCGGGTTCCCGACGGATACGGGGTGCTTGCCAGTGAACTATTTACCAACAGCAAGGTATTCGAAGCCGTCAGGCTGCGCGGCGGTGGCTCAAGTCACCCCATGAGACCCGAAAATGTTCATGAAGGCCTCCAGTACTACGAAATGAACGGCATGGAGGTATGGAAGCAGGTCATGCAGTTCCAGCCCAAAGCGGTCAAGCGGGTATTGGAAAAGATCGGCAAGAGCACGGATGATGTTGACTTCTTCATCTTCCACCAGGCCAACCAGAACCTGATTCATTTCCTTATGGGCAGGATGAAACAGCCCATTGGCAAGACCCTGACTAATGTCGAGGAAATCGGCAATACGGCTGATGCCTCGCTTGCCATTGCTCTTCATGATGCTGTTGTTACCGGCCGTATCAAGCGTGACGACCTGATCGTAATCTCCGGAGTAGGTGCCGGCTTCACCTTCGGCGCCATAGCCATCCGCTGGTATTGAGGCAGGTACTTAAGCTATGAACTCACCTGAATTTAACAAAATTGTAGAATTGGTCATCGCCGGATCGCCGTTCCAGAAGAAGAAGCTGGAGCAGTACCTGTCCGGAATGGATGCGCTCTTCTTTGAGCGGGCTGAAGCTTTTGCCAGCGACTACATTGGATATCTCGACAGTCAGGGCATACCCCTTGACTATGCCGTCACCGCGTATCTGGATATGTGCAAGAGTATGATGAAATGCCAGATTGAATTCATGAAGACCGGTGTCTACAGTACAACCGACCATGACCAGGCTTTCATCGAGATATACTCCAGCCAGGAACGGATGAAGCCGTATATGATCGCCCTGGCCATCTCCCAGTTCCTCTGGCCGACTCACTACAGGATTTACGAAGCATTCGAAAAGACAATTCGCGAAAATGCTTCCCGTATCGCTTCCTACCTGGAAATCGGGCCCGGCCATGGTTTGTACCTGCACAAGGCGATACAGCACCTGAATTGCCAGGCTGACGTTCTGGCAGTCGATATAAGCCCTGTTTCCATGGATATTACCAGGTCGATCATCGATCACTTCCATCCGCATCTGTCCAATATTGCTTATTGGACCGGCGATATTCTCGCTTTCGATACCACCTGCCGGTATGACTTCGTTACGATGGGCGAGGTTCTCGAACATGTGAACGAACCGTTCCGGTTGCTGTCCAGATTGGAGGCGTTACTGGCCGATTCTGGCAAGGCGTTTGTTACGACATCCATCAACTCTCCGGCCGTTGATCATGTCTACCACTTCAAGAGCGTCGAGGATGTGCGATCTATGATCCGTGGTGCCGGGCTCGAGATCAAAAGCGAACAAATCCTGCCGGTTGAGGAGCTTCCCATGGAAGAGATCGTGGCACGAAAAATAACTGTTAACTACTCCGCTGAGCTAGAGAGGACCAACGGTCATGAGTAAGTATGCTGCCATTAAAATCGGTGACAAGGCGAAGCTGTCACACACTATTACCCAGCTGGATGTCGAGCACTTCATTGAGTTGACTGGTGACGACAACAAACTGCACATCGATCCAGTCTACGCAGAAACAACCGTCTTCAAGAAGCCGGTAGCCCACGGGATGCTGGGTGCATCGTTCATTTCCACGGTTATCGGCACCAAACTCCCCGGTGACGGCGCTCTGTGGTTCGCTCAAAATCTGGAGTTCCTGCTTCCGGTAAGGGTTGGCGACACTATTACCGTGATCGCCGAAGTCCAGAACAAGTATGACCGGGACAAGATTGTCGAATTGAAGACCGATATCTTCAACCAGCACAAACAGATTGTCACTACCGGGGTGGCGAAGGTTAAGATCATTGAGCCGCAGCCAACTACCGAACCTCGGGGAGGGGCAGGCCAGGGTAGGGCCGCCCTGATCATCGGCGCCACCGGCGGAATCGGTCAGGCCATCTGTCGGCAACTGGCAGAAGACGGTTTTGACATCGCTATCCATTACCACACCAATAAACAGGCCGCCACAAGGATGCGGGATACTCTCATGACTCTCGGCAGCAGGTGCGTGACATGCTCGGCTGACATCACTGACGAGCACCAGACCGCTATCATGGTGGAACATGTAAGCAGAAAACTGGATGGTCTGACACTGTTGGTGAATTGTGCCACGATCAAAATCCCGACCATCAGGTTTGCATCACTTGACTGGCAAGATGTACAGTCCCATATCGACACTAACGTTCGGGGGATGTTCAATCTCGCCAAGCACGTGGTGCCGATCTTCGAAACCCGAAAATATGGCAAGATCATAACGTTTACAACCCAGGCCATCGAAACGCCGTCAGCAGGCTGGCTGCCATACATAACTGCCAAGGCAGCTTTGCAGGGTTTCTCCAGGGCCCTTGCCGTCGAAGTTGCCCCAAAGGGTATTACCGTTAACATGATCTCGCCAGGTATGACCGACACAGAACTCATTGCCGATATACCAGAGAAAAACAGGTTGCTGGTGGCTTCCAAAGCTCCTTTACGGAGACTGGCCAGTCCCGGAGATATAGCGGGTGTAGTTAGTTTTCTTGCTTCGTCGAAGGCAGACTATCTGACTGGCGAAACTATCAGGGTCAACGGGGGCCAGGTAATGCTATGAGTGATCTTGACGTCGGCATGTCGACTGCGAAGGCGGCAAGCCTGTCCGAGGTGCTGGATTTTATAAACGCAGCAGAATCAACGGCTGAATCTGGCGGCTTCCCGATAAAAGTCAACTTCCTGCGTAACCTCACCATCGAGGGGGTCGAGCCGTTTTTCAAGTACCACTGTCTCAAGAGTGGGCTCAAACCATTGGTCACCTTCGGGAATTATGATATGGTGCGCCAGGAGGTTCTGGACAGAACTTCCCACATATATACGGACACTCCTGATGTCATTGTAGTGGCCTTGTACCTTGAAACTTATCTTTCAGACCAGTGGCTTGCCGGCTGGAATGCTGCTGAGGTCATGAATGACCTGGCCGGACTGTTCGCCTATCTGGCACGAAATACCGCAGCCATTGTCGCGATTAACACTTTCGTCCCGCCATTCTACACCGACCTGGGCATCACAAGCAGTACGGAACTTCCCAGCCATGACTACGAAGTGCAACAGTTGAACCGATTGGTGCGGGATTTCGTTCGATCCCATCCATCCCGCTTTGTACTGATGGATTGGGAGCGTTTTATCCGGCAACTCGGGGAGAACGAGAGCATGGATTACCGCTTCTGGTACATGTCCAAGGCTCCCTTCAAGAAAGGTTTTCTTGATCTATACGCTCGTGAGCTCGTCAAAGTGGCCCGAGCGCTCAAGGGAAAATCAAAAAAATGTCTGATCATGGACTGCGACAACACACTTTGGGGCGGTATCGTCGGCGAGGACGGCTTGCATGGGATCAAGCTAGACCGTCATTCCTACCCCGGCAACACATTTTATCAATTCCAAAATAGTGTTCTCAAGCTCCGTGAACGGGGAGTGCTGATCGCTTTGTGCAGCAAAAACAACGAGCAGGACGTTTGGGAGGTGCTTGAAAGTCATCCCCACTGCCTCCTGAAACGTGAACACCTGGCGGCTTGGCGGGTAAATTGGCAGGACAAGGCCTCAAACCTCAGGGCGCTGGCTGGTGAGCTGAACCTGGGACTTGACAGTTTTGTTTTCGTTGACGATAACCCTGCAGAATGCGGACTTATCCGGGATCTGCTTCCCGAAGTGACAATCCTGCAGGTACCGGAGAAGCTTTACACCTATCCGTTGCTTTTGAAGCGGGACGGTCTCTTCGACACCCTGACGCTTAGTGCCGAAGACCGGCAGCGTTCGAGGATGTACTGTGAAGAGGCAAACCGTAAGCATGAACAGGCGAAATATGACACATTGGAACAATACCTGGAGTCACTTGCGCTTTCTATTACCGTCCACCATGCAAAGCCCGGCGAAGTCCCACGGATTGCACAACTGACCCAGAAGACAAACCAGTTCAATCTTACGACTCGCCGCTACTCAGAAGCCCAGATTGCTTCTTACGCAAATGATCCCGAATATGCGATCATAAGTCTTTCGGTACGGGACAAGTTCGGGGACTCGGGCTTGACAGGGGTTTTGATTGCCAGAAAGGTTGCTGATTGCGGTGTGATAGACACCTTACTGCTGAGTTGCAGAGTGCTGGGGCGTAACATTGAAGTGGCCTTTGCCCTCAAATCTCTGGAAATCATTGAGCGGGGCTGGCAGGTTAACGCCTGGCAGGCAGAATACGTCGCGACCCAGAAAAACAGGCAGGTGGCCGGTTTCTGGAAACTTTTGGGGTTCATGGAGAGCAGTCATCAGGAGGTACATACCTTTTACGAACTCAGGAACAACGCAGTGCGGCATGAGGAAATAACATATGTCGCCATAGAGGAGGAATAACCTGCCATGCAGCTTAAGGAGCATAAACTCAAGGAAGTCCTTGCCAGGATTTTCAATGTCGATGTGAACACCATTACGGAAGACGCCTCGCCTGATACTATCGAAAACTGGGATTCGCTCCGTCACATGAGTCTCGTTCTGGCCATTGAAGAAGAGTTTGGCATCGAGTTGACGGATGATCAGGTCGTAGAAATTCTCAGCTTCAAACTTATAAAGATTGTACTCAAAGAGCACGGTATCGAATTCATATAGGTATTTATGCAATCAATACATGCCATAATCGACCGGCTGCGTAGCAAGGAGACCGGGTCCGCACTTTTCTGGAATGGACAGGAATACTGCTATGCTGAATTCATGGCGATGGTTGATGCCTGGAGCACCCGCCTGCACGATTACGATATAGGCCGCGGCACAGTATGTGGCTTCGTTGCCGAGTATTCGCCCCAGGTCTGTTCGCTGGTCTTTGCTCTCATGCAGGTTAAAGCTGTCCTCGTCCCGTTCACCTTTGCCATTGAACACGAATTGCCCGAGTTCATCAGGCTCGCCGGTGTAGAGAGCCTGTTCCGCTTTGCTCCGGATGACACCTGGACATTCGAGAAATTCAGCAATCCTCTCCTCAATGAGCTGACGGAGTCATTTCTGGAGCGTGATGTGCCGGGTCTGATAGTATTTACATCGGGTTCCACGGGCAAGCCAAAAGGGATTCTGCAGGATTGCGAACGCGTCATGCGCAAGTTTGTGGCTGAGCGCCAGGGGTGGAGCACGGTTCTTTTCCTGATGCTGGATCACTTCGGCGGATTCAACACGCTGTTGTCAACTTTTGCTTATGGCGGGACCGGAGTATGTCTGCCTGATCGCAATCCGGAAACGGTTTGTCGCCTCATCGAACAATCAATGGCAACCCTGCTGCCAACGACGCCCACCTTTTTAAACCTGTTGATTGCTTCACGTTGCTACAGGAACTTCGACCTTTCTTCCGTTCGCCTGATCACCTACGGTACGGAAGTCATGCCGGCAGCAACGCTTGCGCAGATAAAGGAAATCTTTCCGAATGCCCGGATCAAGCAGACCTATGGTTTGTCGGAGCTTGGCGTGTTGCATTCCAAATCCGAAAGTGATGAATCTGTCTGGGTGAAGATTGGCGGCGAGGGGTTTGAAACAAAAATTATTGATAATATCCTCTGGGTCAGGTCAGAGGCCAATATGGTCGGCTATCTGAATGCCCCCAGTCCCATTGACGCGGATGGCTGGATGTGTACCGGCGATCATGTCGAGGTGCGCGGAGAGTACATGCGGATTCTGGGGCGCAAATCGGATATGATAAACGTCGGTGGTCAAAAGGTTTTTCCGGCCGAGATCGAAAATGTGCTGCTGCAAGCCTATAACGTCAGGGAAGCAACGGTTATCGGTCTGCCTCATCCGGTCATGGGGCAGATCATAAAGGCAAGGATATCCCTTGATGAGCCGGAAGACCAGTTTCTGCTGGCAGAACGATTGCGCCGGCATTGCATGGACAAAATAGCCAGGTATAAGATTCCTGTGAAGTTTGAGATCGCTGCTGAAGTTGATCAGCGTAACCTGCGGTTCAAGAAAATTCGTAATAACAATGAAAACGGAAGTGAGAAAAGTCAGAAATGATACTTAAAGGAACTATTACGACTCTTAGGTCAATAACTGCCGATGACGCCGGCATAACACTCGGCTGGAGACAGGGCGACAGGGCAAAATTATTGCAACGCGGGGCGCAAACTCTGGAAGAGCAAAGGGCCTGGATTGCAGCTAAGCTCGAAACGAAGGAACTTAACTTTATTATTGAATACGAGGCTAAACCTGTTGGCATGATAGCATTGCACGATATTAACCATATTCATAAGTCGGTGCAGATGGGCAGACTACTGATCGGAGAAGAAGAATGGGTAGGCAAAGCGCCGGTTGCGTTTGAAGCTGACCTTCTGGTCAGCGATTATGCTTTTGATGTCTTGAAAATGCACAAGATTTACGGCGATGTCATGGAAGACAACATCGGCATGCTGAAGACACGTTTTTATCTTGGTTACAAGCAGGACGGGGTTTTGCGCGATCATTACCTGTATGATGGCGTCTACAAGAATACGGTAGCCGTTTCAATTATTGAAGACGAATATCGTAAGATATGTCGTCCCCGGCTTAATCAATTGATTTTAATGCTTTCAGCGTTTAAATAGCAACCTGCGCCAGCTGATTTGGATGGGAGGGACACCTTGAGTGTTAAAGATTGCAGAATAGTCGATTTACCCAAAATTTCAGACCCTCGAGGCAATCTCACCTTTATTGAAGGTGGCAGCCACATTCCGTTTTCAATAAAACGTGTTTATTACCTGTATGACGTCCCAGGTGGTGCCGAACGCGGTGGTCATGGTCATAAGGGATTACATCAGTTGATAATTGCGATGTCCGGCAGTTTTGACGTAGTCCTCGATGATGGTCACGAAAAGAGCCGCATTCATTTGAATCGTTCGTATTATGGCCTTTATGTTTGCCCCATGATATGGCGTGAGCTTGATAATTTTTCTTCCGGGTCTGTTTGCATGGTACTGGCTTCGAATCTCTATGAAGAAGATGATTATTATCGTGATTATGACCAGTTTGTCAAAGCAGTACGAGGTGGTGTGTGAATATTCCTTTTCTGGATTTGAAAGCCACATACCTTGAACTGAAGGATGAACTTGATGCCGCCTATCATCGGGTCATGGACTCAGGCTGGTATGTCCTCGGTCATGAAGTGGAGGCTTTTGAAGCCGAGTTTGCCGACTACAGTCAGACCAAGCATTGTATCGGCGTCGGCAATGGTCTGGAAGCTCTGCACCTGATATTGCGGTCCATGGATGTCGGGCCCGGCGATGAGGTCATTGTGCCGGCAAACACGTTTATTGCAACCTGGCTTGCCGTTTCGTACACCGGCGCTACACCGGTACCGGTTGAGCCGGACGATAAAACATACAATATCGACCCTGCACTTATTGAAGGCGCAATAACTTCCCGTACCAGGGTCATCATGCCCGTTCATCTCTACGGCCAGCCGGCTGACATGGAGCCTGTCAACGAGTTGGCTGTTCGCTACGGCCTGAAGGTAGTCGAGGATGCGGCACAGGCTCACGGGGCAAATTATAAGGGGAAACGGACCGGCAGCCTGGGACACGCCGCCGGCTTCAGCTTTTATCCCGGCAAGAACCTCGGCGCCTTCGGCGATGGCGGAGCGGTCACCACCAATGATGACGCTCTTGCCGAACGGATAAGAACCCTGCGCAACTATGGCTCAAAAGTAAAATACCAGCACGATGCAGCCGGCTTCAATTCACGCCTTGACGAGTTGCAGGCGGGATTTCTGCGGGTTAAATTGAAGTACCTCGACAGATGGAATAACCGCAGGAGAGACCTGGCTCTACGCTACAGCAGTGCGCTGAAGGGGTCCTCCCTGATACTCCCGGCAGTTCCGGCCTGGGCGGCGCCGACCTGGCACCTCTACGTTGTGCGGAGTGCCGCAAGAGATGCCCTGCAACAGCGACTTGCAGCTGCCGGCATCGGCACCCTTGTGCATTACCCCGTCCCACCCCACTTGCAGCAGGCGTACGGCAGCCTCGGCTACGGCAGGGGTGCTTTTCCCGTTGCAGAGAAAGCTGCCGGCGAACTTCTCAGTATCCCCATGGGCCCGCATCTGGGCGAGCGTGAGCTCGCGGCAGTAGTGGAAGCACTTCTTTCATGAACCTTATTTCGACCTCACTCATGAGCGGTCTTGCTACGGCAGTTCGCATCGGCTCCGGCTTCATTTTAAACAAGATTTTTGCCGTGTACATCGGACCAGCCGGACTGGCACTTACCGGACAGTTCGGTAATTTTGTTTCCATGGTGCTCGGTTTCTCCAATGGCGGCATTAGTAGCGGTATTGTCAAGTACGTGGCCGAATATCGCGACGAACCGGAAAAACGGACCGCAATTCTGAGCACGGCATTAGTCATAACCTTGTGCAGTTCATTTATCCTGTCGGTACTGATACTCATTTTCCATCGCCAGCTTGCTCTTTCGCTGCTGAAAAGTGAAGAGTATGCTTCCATCTTTCTCCTCTTCGCGTTGACCTTGACGGTCTTCTCCCTCAACAGCTCTTTGATATCCGTCCTGAACGGTTTCAAGGAGGTGCGCAAGTTTATTGCCGTCAACATCGCCACGAGTCTTGCCAGCCTCCTCATTACCGTTTTGCTGGTAGTTTTTTTCGGCCTCTACGGAGCGCTTCTGACGGTAGTCCTTTCACAGACTCTGGTCTTCTTCGTGACCCTGTTCTTTGTTGTCCGCAGTGACTGGTTCCGCCCGGACTCTTTTACCCGGGGTCTCGACAGGGAGAGTCTCACCCGCCTTAGCCGTTTTTCCGCCATGGCGTTAGTCTCTGCTCTGACAGTGCCACTTTCCCAGATGCTGGTACGAAACTATCTGGTCGATCACCTTTCGCTTGAAGCTGCAGGATTATGGCAGGGGGTGTGGCGAATATCCGAGATGTATCTGATGATTGTCACGACTCCGCTCAGCATCTACTATCTCCCCAGATTATCTGAAATCAAGGATCGTCTTGAATTGCGGCGCGAAATCTTTGCCGGTTACCGGCTGATTCTTCCCGTAGTGGCGATACTGGCGACAGCAATATTTTTTTCCCGGCACATGATCATCCGTATTCTCTTTACCCGGGAATTCACGTTGATGTCGGAACTCTTCCTGTTCCAACTGGTCGGTGATTTTTTTAAAATTGCCAGTTGGCTCATTGCTTACTTGATGGTAGCACAAGCCATGACCCGGATGTTCATGATAACCGAAATCGTTTTCGCGGCGAGCTTTGTGCTCTTGTCGATGGGTTTCGTTTCAAGGTACGGGCTTGTTGGCATTACCTATGCCTTTGCGGTAAATTACCTGGCATACCTTTTACTGATGCTGTACATCTTCAGAAATCTGTTCATGGTAAGTCGGGAGGCGTAATGGACAGACTTCCTTTGGTATCAGTTTTGATCCCCTGCTATAATCACGCGAAGTACGTTATGCGAACCATCGACAGTATCATGGAGCAGAATTATCCGAACATGGAGTTGCTGGTAATCGACGATGGTTCAAAGGATGATTCTGTCCAGGTTATCAGGGAATGTGAACTGAAGTGGGGGAAAACATTTCTTGTTGAAGCGCAACCAAATATGGGGCTATGCAAGACACTCAACAAACTTGAAAAGCTGGCTAAGGGGAAATATCTCTGCTTCATTGCCTCGGATGACTGGATGTTACCGGAAAAGCTGAAAGTACAGGTTGAGTATCTGGAGGCGAATCCTCACGTCGGCATGGTTTATAGCGACGCACTAACCTATTTTGAAGGGCAAGAGAGCTTGCAGCACATTAAATATGCTGATAATAATCCATCGGGATGGCTCTTTGACCACTTGCTTGACGGCAATTTCATTACCGCCTGCTCAACAATGATCAGGGGTAACTGTTTTGAAAAAGTAGGATATTTTGATGAAGCTGCGATTGCGGAAGATTGGGACATGTGGCTGAGGATTGCCAGAGAGTATGAAATCCACTACATTGACAAGCCAACAGCTGTCTACCGGATACATGGGAAAAATACGGTAGATCTCCAGTTCGGCCGTATGATGGAAAGCATGAAAACCATTCTGGAAAAATATTGTGCCGACGATAATCAGCTGGCCAAGCATTTGCTGGGCATCTCTTTTCGGGAGCTGCGACGTTATGCCGTCTCTGACCGGGCCCTGGCACGAAAAAAATTCAAGGAGCTGGCCCCTTATTTTTACCGGGCGGACTATCTGGCAGCAGTTGCAAAATATCTTTTTTATGGGATTAGACGCCCGTCCAAGTGATCTGATCCTGTTGAGCCACTGATTCTTCGTAAGGTCCTAATATGCAATTAGTATTAATCACCGAATCTTATCCATATAAATCAGCTCATGAGCATACTTTTCTTGGTCAGGAACTTGCTATGTTGATTCATGAATTTGACAAGGTAACCGTCCTCCCGCAAAACTCCGGCGGCGGCAAAGTGGATTTACCGGGAGCAGTCGTTCTGGATGAAGCTCTCTGTAGTATAAATAATAATAAATTAAGCAGAATGCTGACAATAATGTATGCATTTATTTCGCCGGTATTTTACAGGGAAATATTGATAAACCATAAAAAGCTGTCAAGTTTTCACAACTTGTCCAAATTGGTTTATTATTCCGGAACAGCAATAAGAATCTATCGCAAATTAAGAAAATTGCTTAATAATGCCGGCACAAACAATGTCGTCTTATACACTTACTGGTTTAGTGCTGCCACTATCGGCATTGGTCTGCTCAAGAAATTAATGCCATCTGTAAGAATAGTGTCAAGGGCGCACTCATGTGACATTTATGAAGAATATTTTTCCAAAGGATATATGCCTTGCAGGGAACAGAGTGCCGCATATCTGGATCTGCTTTTACCAGACTCTTCTGCCGGTGTTGACTATTTAATCGACAGATATCCCAAGTTAGCAGGAATTTGTGAGGTGGGCTTATTGGGCGTTGCCGATCCAGGGTATAGCTCGAAGTCATCAACAGACGGGGTATTCAGGATTGCAACCTGTTCATTCCTGATACCACGCAAGCGCGTTAATCTGATCCTCGAAGCGCTCATACAAGTTCAAAAGATCAACTCTGAAATTAAAATTGAATGGACACATATCGGCGATGGACCGATGCAGGAGGAGTTGCTAAAGAAAGCCCTGGAAATCACTTCAACAAACATCAAGATCAATTTCAAAGGATATCTAGCTCCTGATAAATTGATGAACTATTATAAAAATGAGCCGGTAGATATGTTCGCCAATGTCAGTGAATATGAAGGTACGCCGGTGTCACTGATGGAAGCAGCCAGCTGTGGGATACCTGTTATGGCTACCAACATCGGCGGTAATGCCGAATTGATCGATTATGGAAAGGCCGGCATCCTGCTGGCGGCAAATCCGGCCATAACTGAAATCGCTGCTGAAATCATTAATGCCGCCCGGCATAAAGACGACCTAGAAACAAAAAGAATAAATATAAAGCGTGTCTGGATAGAAAAGTATAACTCCGAAATAAACTTTGTTTCGTTCGCGCAAAGAATAAGGGCATTACCGGGTAATTTGCCGGCAGAGCGAGTCCCATAAATGATTGTAATCATCGACTACGGCATGGGCAACGTCGGTTCGATCCAGAACATGCTGGCCTGGATCGGTGTCGACGCATGCGTTTCCGCCGACCCGGAGGTGCTCAGCCGGGCCGATAAGCTCATCCTGCCGGGGGTGGGTGCCTTTGACAACGGCATGCGCCGGTTGAAGGAGGCGGGATTCGTAACGCTTTTGAACGAACTGGTCATTGATCAACAGAAGCCGCTGCTCGGCATCTGTCTCGGGATGCAACTGCTCGGAACAGGGAGCGAAGAAGGGCTTCTTCCCGGACTCGGCTGGCTGGATGCCGCGTCGCACCGCTTCCGCTTCGAGACTTCCCTGTTAACGCTGAAAGTGCCGCACATGGGATGGAACTCGGTAGAAGCCGTCGCGCAAAGTCCTTTGTTCGCCGCCATTGACGCTCCCCGTTTCTATTTCGTGCATTCGTACCATCTGGTCTGTGGCTGCAAAGCTGATGTACTGGCACAGGCGAGTTACGGCTTTCCCTTTGTGGCGGCTGTGCAGCGTGAGAATATCTTCGGCGTGCAGTTCCATCCGGAGAAGAGCCACAAGTTCGGTATGTCCCTGCTGCGGAACTTTGCGGAGAGGTGCTGACGTGCTTCAGACCAGGGTCATTCCGTGCCTGCTGTTGCAGAACCAGGGTCTGGTGAAGACGGTCAGGTTCAAGAATCCGACCTATGTTGGTGACCCGATCAACGCGGTGAAGATTTTCAATGACAAGGAAGTCGACGAACTTATTTTTCTCGATATTACCGCTTCGCGTACCGGGCAACTGCTCAACCTCGACGTCATCCGGGCGATAGCCTCCCAGTGCTTCATGCCTTTCTGCTACGGCGGCGGGGTGCGGGACATCGAGACAGCCCGGCAGATATTTTCCCTCGGCGCCGAAAAAGTGGCAATCAACAGCTTTGCACTGCAGCAGCCGCAATTCATACGCGAGGCTGCGGATCTGTTCGGAAGCCAGAGCATTGTCGCGGCCATCGACGTAAAAAAGAATCTGTTCGGCAGTTACCGCGTCTATGACAGCAGTCGAGGCGCTACGATCGACCTGGACCCGGTACGCCATGCAATAGCCATGGAACAGCAGGGGGCAGGCGAAATCCTGCTTACTTCGGTCGACCGGGACGGCACCCAGCAGGGATACGACCTGGAGCTTATCCGCCGTGTCACGTCAGCAGTAGGTATCCCGGTGATCGCCTCTGGTGGTGCAGGAAACCTGCAGCACTTCGTCGCGGCGGTCAAGGAGGCTAAGGCATCGGCAGTGGCCGCCGGCAGCCTGTTCGTTTTTTACGGTAAACACCGGGCCGTGCTGATCAATTACCCGGATGTGGCCGAGATGGAGCGTCTGCTGGCATGAGCCGGCCGGCCAAGGAGCAGAAGATGACGGACAGATACCAGCTCTGTACTAGATGCGTGATGGACACCAGCGATCCCGAGATTACTTTCGATGATAACGGTGTCTGCAACCACTGCCGGGATTACGACGCTTTTATTGCCCGCCTGCCGGGCAAAGAAGAACGGGCCAGGCAACTGGAGGCTATTATCGCCGAGGTGAAGGCGGCCGGTAAGGGAAATGAGTACGACTGTATCCTCGGTTTGAGCGGCGGGGTGGACAGCTCCTATGCCGCATACAAGGCCAAGGAGTTGGGCCTGCGCCCGCTGGTGGTTCATTTTGACAGTGGCTGGAATTCGGAGATCGCGGTCAAAAATATCGAAAACATCGTCCGCAAGCTCGGCTTCGACCTTTACACGCATGTGGTGGACTGGGAGGAGATGAAGGACTTGCAACTCGCCTACCTGCGTGCTTCGGTGATCAATGCCGACATCCCCCAGGACTATGCCTTCATCTCCGCTCTCTACGATCTGGCGAGTCGCAAACGGATCCGCTACTTTATCAGCGGCTACAACTACCAGTCCGAGTTCATCCTGCCACGCAAATGGATCTACGACACCCGCGACTTGTGCAACCTCAAGGCCATACACCGCCAATTCGGCAAGCGACCGCTGAAAAAATATCCGCTGATGGGACAGTTGACTTATATCTACCACCGACTGACCAAGAAGAAGGTCGATATCCTCTACTATATGGACTACCACAAGCATGAAGCGATGCAGCTCCTGGAACGGGAGCTGGGGTGGAAGTACTACGGTGGCAAGCATTATGAATCTGTCTGGACCAAGTTCTTCCAGGCCTATTATCTGCCGACCAAGTTCGGCATCGACAAGCGCAAGGCTCATCTCGCCAGCCTGGTGGTTTCCGGTCAGTTAAGCCGTGAGGCCGCCATGGCCGAGCTTCAGGAAGAGCTGTATCCGCCGGATCAGCTGCGGCATGATATCGAGTACATCTGCAAAAAGCTCGACATCAGTCGCGCCGAATTCGACGAGATCATGGCGACGCCGATCCGCAGCCACTACGACTTTGCCACCGACTGGCACATCCAGGCCCTGATTCGTTGCGGCAAGCGGGTCAAGGCCCTGCTGACCGGGCATTAGAGGAGAAATGGATTCCAGACTGCTGCTCATCGCCTACCATTTCCCGCCGCTCAACTCGGTGGCATCGCTGCGAACGTATGCTTTTGCCAGGTACCTGGCCGGTTCAGGCTACCGGGTAACGGTTCTTACTGCGGCGCACGGGGTCGGACCGACGAGCCTGCATTTCGATCTCAACCCAGAGCTCTTTACGGTGCGGACGGCAGGAAAAGTTCCTGCTCAGTCGGCGGAGAGCGCACCTCCCGCCAGGTTTACCCGGTTTGCCCGGATCAAAAAGGCTCTGGCCACGCATCTCATCGGCAACCTGGTGACGTCGGCCGACAGCTGGTTCCCGGCAGCCCTGGCAGCTGCGCATCGCCTCATGAAAAAGGAGCGATACGATGTTGTTGTCAGCACCTTCAGCCCGGTCACGGCGCATGTAATTGCCTGGACGTTGCGGCGCAAATTCCCGACCATCTGCTGGGTGGCTGATTATCGTGACCTCTGGGCCTGCAATTACGGTGTTCCGCGGCCTGTGGCGCCACTTGACCGGTTCCAGGCCTGGTTCGAAGGAGTCATGAATCGAAGCGCCACCCTGATTACCACGGTTTCAGGGCCATTGCGCGACGATCTTGCGCGACGCTCCGGACGGCCCACCTATGTGGTGGAAAACGGTTATCTGCCGGAAGACGAAATTCCGGCGGCGGATCAGGATGCAGGTTTCACCCGGCGCTATACCTTTGTCTATACCGGTTCGATCTACCGCGGGAAACGCGATCCGTCACCTTTCCTCAGCGTTCTGCAGGAGTTGGTTGCGGCCGGCCGCTTGGGAAGGGACGAGGTGGAAGTCCGGTTTTACGGCGAAAATTCACACCTGCTTGAACAGCTGGTGGCTGAAACAGGCAGCGGCGACATGGTGAGACTGCTGCCGCTTGTGAGTCGTGACGAATCTTTGCGTGTCCAGCGGCAGGCAACGGCCATTCTTTTTCTGGAGAGCGATGATCCCGGCTCTCGCGGTAACCTGACCGGGAAGCTGTTTGAGCACCTGGTGGCCGGCGTACCGATCATTGCCGTTGGTATAAGTAACGGCCATGCGGCCGGACAGGTCATTACCTCTACCCGTACCGGCTATGTCTGCGGCACAGATCCGGACGCCATCAGGTCAGCCTTGCTGGAGGTGCTTGCCGGCGTACAGATTCACCCGGACCGGGAACGTATCGGCGAATTTCGGCGTGACCGGCAGGTGCAGCGGCTGGCAGGCATCATTGAGGAACATCGGGCCAACCCATGAAAATATTGCTGCTCGCCAGCAATGGTGAATCGCTTACCGGTGGCGGCACCTACCAGGCCAACATCATCCGTGAACTGAAGAAGCGCCACCAGGTCAAGGTTTATGCGTCCGAAAAAGATCTGGACGAGGATTGGGACCTGGCTCACTGTCTGAATCTGAAGCATCTGCAGCTGCAGCTGGCAAAGCGGTTGCGCTGTCCGCTGGTGGTGGACAGCCACGACTATTACTGGGTAAGGTACTATCATTTTTTCTGCCTGGATTTTCCGGTTCGGTTACTGCTACAGCAGTATCGCAAGTTTAAATATCGCCGCCTTTTCAAATATATTGACGGTATTATCCTCCATGGGCAGTATGTGTATGATCTGTACGACCACCCGGGCAAGTACCTGAATTTTTACTATGGCCTTGATTACAGCGAGATCGAAACCCGCCCCTGGCAGGAGAAGGAAAACCTGATCCTCTTCGTCGGCGGCGATTTTTTCCGCAAGGGTATTCACCGGCTGCTCAGAGCGTTGCCGCAGGTTGTCGCGCAGGTTCCTGATGCCAGATTGATTGTGATCGGCAATGATTACTGGTATGTGAAAGCCTTTGCCCGTTTTTTGGCCCGCGGCCTGCCGGTGGAGTTTATTTACGGCATGCCGCGCAGCGAGCTCTACAAAACCTATGGCAGGGCCAAAGTATTTGTCATGCCGTCGGAGATCGAGGCGATTCCGCTGGTTTCATCAGAGGCGACCATGGCCGGAGTTCCGCCGATTCTTTCCGCTGTCGGCGGTAACCCGGAGATAGTCATTGACGGCAGAACCGGCTTCATCGTTCCTCTGGACGACCGGGAGATGCTTGCTGAGCGGATCGTGCAATGTCTGACCGACGCGGAGCTTTCGCAGCGGCTGGTTCAGCAGGGGAGAGAATTCCTGACGCAATTTACTGCCGGCAAGATGATGTCCCGTCTGGATGAAATCTATCTGGATGTCGTAAAGAAAGCGCAGCAGCATGAGGTGATACAGTGAGAGATTTTTATCGGCAGAAACGGGTACTGGTCACTGGCGGCCTCGGGTTCATCGGCCTGAACCTGGTGCAGCGCCTGCTGGAAATGGGCGCCGACGTAACGGTTATGGATAATTTCATGCCGGCGGAAATATCAAAACCGATGGCAGAGCTGTTCGCCCGGATCAGGCTCACTATGGCGGACATCCGCGATGCAGAGAAGATGGAACGGTTGGTAAAAGGTCAGGATATCATCTTCAACCTGGCCGGCAAATCGGGGGCGGCTGACAGCAACAAGACCCCCATTAACGACCTCGATATCAACTGCCGGGGGCATCTTACAATCCTTGAGGCGTGCCGTCTTTTCAACCCGGGGGTTACCATTGTCTTTCCCAGCAGCAGGCTGGTTTACGGCAAGCCCCGCTATCTTCCGGTCGACGAAAACCACCCGCTCGCCCCGGAGTCGATCTACGCAGCCCATAAGCTCGCGGTGGAAAACTACCATCTCATTTATAGCCGTCTCTACGGCCTGAACTGTTCGGTGCTGCGCATCTCCAACCCCTATGGTCCGATGCAGTCGGGCGACTCCAGGGCCTATGGCATCGTCAACAGTTTTATCAAGACAGCTGCCGCTGGCGGAGTGATAACAATTTTCGGCGAGGGGGAGCAGACTCGCGATTATCTGTTTGTAGCCGATCTTGCGGACGCGTTCTTCAGGGCTGCCTGGAAAGATGAAGCCCGTGGCAGGATCTACAATATCGGCGATACGAACGCAGTCTCCTTGCGGGAGCTTGCCGAACTCGCCGTTTCGGCCGCCGGCCGGGGGGAAATCCTCAAAGTGCCCTGGCCCGAGGAATACAAGGCAATAGAAACGGGCGACTATCTGTCCGATACCTGTTTGGCACAAAAGGATCTTGGTTGGCACCCGCTGACCGGTCTTAAAGATGGTGTTGACAGGACGGTTGCCTTTTACCGGTATTAACAATGGGTTGCAGACTATAAGGGGAAAACATGGAGAAGAGGAAATTCGACTTTGCCAGGAGCGATTGGTTTTGCGTTGCCTTGTTGGGGCTGATAGTAATAGTTTTTTGCAACAGGCTGCTTTTTACTGATCAGATCATCCGCGCATCCGATGTTATCACCCAGTACTTCTGGGGAGCGCGGGCGATCAAGGAGCAGTCGCTGCTTAGTTTCATAAAGACGATACCCGACATTTTTCAGGCAAGCTGGGGACCGTTGTCTGACGGAGGCAGAACACTGGAAGGGGGTTGGAATGCCAACTATCTACTGTTCTATGAACGTCTGATTCAGCATTACTTCCCCTTTCCGTCAAGCATCGCCTGGCTGGCGGTTCTGTCGCTGTTATGGGGCGGGATCGGCACATTCTTTTACTGCCGCCTGATCGGTATCGGCCGCTTCGGATCCCTGGTTGCCGGCCTGTTGTTCGCCCTGTGTACTGAGAACGCTTCGCTCATCAATGCCGGTCACATCCAGAAGATCGAGACCATCAGCTGGTTGCCCTGGGTATTCTTCTACCTGGAGAAAGCTTTACGGAGCGGCCGATTTTATCACTACGCCATGACCTCAATGATGCTGGCTCTACAGTTCTTCAACATGCACTGGCAGATTTCTTTTTATTCATGCCTGGCGGTGGGCGCCTACTGGATATTTTTTGCCGGCAATAATTTTCTCACCCGGAAAAAGGCATATGCCCGTGCGTTCCGCAAAGACATCCTCCTTATAGTTGTCATGGTAACGCTCTTTTTTTCTGCCATAGCGATGTCCTTTGCGCCGCTGTTAAGCTGGTCGCGTCAATCGGAGCGGGGCGGCGGGATGAGCCAGGAAGAAGGGATGAGCTGGTCAATGCCGCCGGAGGAAATCGCTACCTTCTTTGCCCCCGGCCTGTTCGGCTATTCCCGTCAGGAGGCGGGGGATCTTCCCGCTCCGGGACAGACTTTCTACTGGGGAAGGATGCAAATGTCCCAAACCAATGACTATCTGGGGCTCCTGCCATGGTTTCTTGTCCCTTTGCCGTTATTGTTCCGCAGAGACAGATACACCTGGTTTTTCAGCTTTCTCATCTTGTCAGCCCTCATCATGGCGCTGGGCAAATATACCTTCATCTATCAGTTCATGTTTGACCAGCTTCCCGGGTTTTCGAAATTCCGCGTGCCGAAGATGATACTCTTTCTGTTCGCCTTCTCTGCCGCAGTGCTGACAGGTAAAGGCGTTGATTGCCTGGAGGGGATGGGAGCTGATCGTAAAGGTTTTGGCCGCTGGCTGGCTGCAACTGCAGTTTTTGTCAGTTTGCTGGGGGTCTTGTGGATTGCGTTGACTATCGGTAAGGAGAGTGTCCTTTCCCTCACTGCCGGCTGGATCTATCAGCCGACCCGTTATCAGTCGTATCCGGGGTTGGCGCTGGAGCGCTATGGCAATATGCTGCGCGAGGCAGGGATTGCTTTTGGTGTCGGTTGTCTTTATCTGTCGATTCTTTTCGCCTGGTTCCGGCGTTGGCTTACGTGGCGTTTCGTTCTCTTGGCACTGATCATTGTTTTTGTGGCGGATCTCTGGCGGGTGAACGATAATTTTTTTGTACTGACGCATCCGCCGGAGACAAACAAGACAAAATCAAAAAACGAGGTGGTGCGCTTTCTGGAGGGGCGGATAGGCAATTACAGGATGCAGCCTCTGAACGAAGAAAACTCTCATTACTACTCTGATTTCGGGCTTGCCAATATCTCGGCTTACGTAACAATCAGCGAAAAGCGCTACAAGGAATTCCTCGACAGCTTTTCACTGATGTCCCGCATGCCGGACATGATGAACCTGAAATATCTGATAATGCCGCTGGGGGAATTTGAAGCGCAACAAAGAGGGCTGGGGACAAAATACACGCCGGTTTTTGTTTCCTCTGAAGGGTCGGTTGTCGCCGAGAACAGGAATGTCTTGCCCAAAGCGTGGCTTGTGTCGAAAGTGGCGGTGGTGACTGATCCTGCCGAGCGGCTGGGGATTATGAGCAGTTCACCGGAGTTTGACCCGGCAAGGATTGCTCTGGTTGAAGCACCCCCGCTGCTGCCGATGCCGGCAGAATCCTCCGGAGCGCCGGCAGGCACTGCTGATGTTGAACGTTATGAGCCGAACCGGATTTCGGTCAAGGCTTCAACAGCGGTAAATTCATTGCTGGTCCTCGGAGAAAAATACTACCGCTGGTGGTATGCAACTGTTGACGGCAAGCCGGCTGAAATCGTTCCGGTGAATCATATTCTGCGCGGAGTGTATCTGCCTCCCGGCCAGCATAGCGTGGATTTCCGCTTTGATCCGTTACCGTTCAAGGTCGGGAAATATCTCACACTCGGCTCATTTGCACTGTTTTTCGTCTTGCTGATCAGGGAGGCCTGCGTCAGAAGACGGAATTAATGACAGATTCTCTGGCTGTTTTGCGTTTAACGTTCCTGTCGCATGCGGCTTTTTGCTCAAGGGGAGTATCTATCCCGGTCGAGACAGCCGCTGGCAAGCTGTCTGGCTGAAAACCGGCTGCAGGATAAAGGGTAATGTATGGCTCATGAAGGGGTATCTCATAAGGATAGCCCGGGTGTGGATAGCGAACTGCTGGCGTTGCAGCGTACGCTATATGCTTCCAGGAATCCGACGCGCCGTTGGCTCCACAACCGGCGGCGGGCATGGATTGAAGCGGCTGTTCGCAGCCATTCCCTGCAGGGTGCAGGTTGCGCCATTGAGATCGGCCCCGGCTCCGGGCTCTATCTCCCCGTTCTGTCAGAGTGTTTCGGGGAAGTAACCGCCGTCGATGTTGAAGAGAGCTTTCTTGCCAATGCATCGCTGTGCAGCCGTGAATACAGCCAGGTTCGCTGTCTGCAGGACGATATTACCAGGACGTCCCTGCCGCCGGACTCTTTTGATATGGTGCTCTGCACCGAGGTGATCGAGCATATCGACGATGCGGAAGCCGCCTTGCGCAATATGCGCCGCATTCTCCGGAAGAACGGCGTGCTGATTCTCAGCACGCCGCATCGCTATAGTCCTCTTGAGTTGTGCAGCAAGATAGCGTATCTTCCCGGGGTCATCGATCTGGTCAGGAAGGTTTATCATGAACCGATTCTGGACTCCGGCCACATCAGCCTGATGACCGGCCGCAGCCTGCGCAGCCTCATCGCCAGGACCGGTTTTTCCATTGTCAGGCAGGAATCATTCGGCTGCTATCTGCCACTGGTGGCGGAATTTTGCGGCCAGGCCGGACTCGCCCTCGAGCAGAGGCTTGAGAGCCTCATAGCCGGGAGCTGGCTGGAGGAATTCCTCTGGACACAGGCATACATACTTTCACCGGGATACGAGAATGACCATCGCCACTGAACAACAGCCGGCCATTTCACGCCGGGAACTGCTCTTCGTCATGCTGCTGCTGGGCGGAGCGCTGCTGCTGCGAATATCAAACCTTGACAGTTATCCGGTGATGTCCGCTGACGGCACCGGTTATGCCCTGTCAGGCAAAAGCTTCATTCATTCGCTCGATTTGCGCGCCATCGGCACAGTGATGCCGCCGCTCTACCAGTTTTTCATCGGTCTGTTCAGCCTGTTGTTCGACGATCTGGAAACGGCGGCGCGGATGGTGTCGGTCTGCTTCAGTACCCTGACCGTCATTCCCCTTTATCTTCTTGCCCGTTGCTATTTCAGGGCAGAAGTTGCGGCAGGGGCGGTTCTCCTCTATGTATTCCTGCCGTTCATGCACTCGATGTCGGGCATCGACCTGACTGAACCGACTTATACCTTTCTCGCAATCAGCGGCTTGTATCTTGCGGTACGGGGGATGACGAGCCAGCGACGTTCATTCCTTCTGTTCGCCGGTCTGCTCATGGGGTTTGCCTATCTCACCCGTCCGGAAGCGCTTATCCTCTTCGGCGGACTGGGGCTGCTCTTCCTGGCGCTGATCCTGGTAAAGCGGGAAGAGCGCACCGCACCCCGTTTCATCATGCTGCTCTTCCTGGCCGGCGGCTGGCTGCTGGTTGCCGTGCCTTACATGGCGGCGCTGCATAGCATCACCGGTAAATGGCAGGTCAGCGGCAAGGTGGGTATCAATACCCAGTTGGTCAAGGATCGCTATGGTGTCGAGGGTGCGTACGAGTCGCAGTTCCGGCTGAACAGCGACGGCAAGGGTTATGTCGGTGGAGGGTTCGAGTCGCCGCTGACGCTGCTTAAGAACCGTCCCGATATCTTTTGGCGCAACATCAGCGACAATCTTCGAACATTCCCCGGCAAGGTCGCTGTGAACATCCCCTACTATCTGCTGGTATTTGCCGTTGTGGGGATGTTCTGCGCACCGTCTTACGCTGCTTTTGGCGGCAGGCTGCCGTTATTTGTCGGATTCCTGCCGCTGGCGGCTTATGTGATTTTTACCTTTGACCCGCGCTACTTCTACCCGTACGTGCCGGTGCTGTTGCTGTTTGTGTCCAGCGGGCTGCAGACGGCAGCCGGCTTCGCGTCTCGTTTCAAACCGATGCGTCTGCCGGTGGGGCTCTGTCTTGTCATACTGCTGTCAGCATACTATCTCTATCTCGATATACCCCGCCAGCAGCCCCCCTACGATTATCATCAGGATGGCGGTCGTTTCGATGACAAACAGGTGGGGTTGCGGCTCAATCGCATACTGCCGCCGCAGGCGGTGGTGCTGACCAGGACGGCGCGCATCAGCTTTTACGCCAACCGACGGACTGTCATCCCGCCGTTAGAAGATCTGCGCACCTCGCTTGACTTTGCCCGTAAAAACGGGGTCACGCATATTCTGGCCAACATGCAGTTGCTCTCCATGCGCCCGGCATTTGAACCGCTCTTCCAGCCAATAATGATAACCGCTGACGTAACGCCGGTACCTGATGTCGAACTTGTTTATATCGGGCAGGAAAATGGCGGGCAGTATTATCTTGTGTACCGGTTGAAGTGAACGCCATGAACGAGCAGCGCATACAGTTGTCAGTTATCATCCCGGCATACAACGAAGAACGCCGCCTGCCGGTCTACCTTGCCCGCGTTAAGGCGTACCTTGGTAGCGCTTTTGACATCCAGTGTGTCGAGGTGATTGTTGTCGACGACGGCAGCACCGATGCCACTGCCGCGGTGGCAGCTGCCATGGATGCCGACACGGGGCTGATCCGGGTGCTGACGCTGCCGCACAACAGGGGTAAGGGGTATGCTGTCAAGGCCGGGATGCTGGACGCCCGTGGCGCAGTGCGTCTTTTCAGCGACGCTGACGGCGCCACCCCCATCGCCGAATTGTCAAAGCTGCAGGCGGCACTGGATGCCGGAGCAGATCTGGCCGTCGCTTCCCGCGCGCTAGCTGACAAAAGCCGCCTGGTTTCATCGCGGTTGCATCGTAAGATAATCGGCAACATATTCAACCTGGTCGTCCGCTGTGTTGCGGTGCCAGGTATAGCTGATACCCAGTGCGGTTTCAAACTCTTCCGGGGTGAAGTCGCCGCAGAGCTGTTCGGCAGACAGCGGATCGACGGTTTCGGTTTTGACGTCGAATTACTCTTTCTGGCCAATAAGCTGGGTTACCGCACGGTAGAGGTTCCGGTGAACTGGAATGATGTGGCAGGAAGCAAGGTGAGGGTCATGGCGGATGCAGCGCGCATGTTTCGCGATATAGTTGCGACCCGCATCAACTGGCTGTTCGGCAGGTATGAGGCTAAACGGGAAAGCAGGCAGACCTGAGGCGGGAATTGCCGGCGACTTAAGGGGCGCTCTCAACCGCTGAGAGCGATTCCCGAATAGATGGCGAATTACTGCCCCAGTTCCTTCGAGCGCAAGGTAGCCGCCTCGACCGCATTCATGACCGTGGCTCTGAAGGAGCCTTTTTCCAGGGCATGAAGGCCGGCGATGGTGGTTCCACCCGGCGAGGTAACCTTGTCCCTGAGGCTTCCGGGATGTTCACCGGTCTCGGCCAGCAGTTTCGCTGTGCCGAGGACTGTCTGCAGCGCCAGTTGCAAAGCGGCATCACGTGGCAGACCGTTTTTTACGCCGCCATCTGCCAGCGCTTCGATGAAGGTCAACACATACGCCGGACCGCTGCCGGAAAGCCCGGTCACAGCATCCATCAGCTTTTCATCCAGACGGCAGCAGATCCCGACCAGAGAAAACAGCGCTTCTGTCGCAGCAAGATCCTCTCCGGTAGCGTAACTCCCTCCTGCAACCGCTGTTGCCCCACAGAGAACCAGCGCCGGAGTATTCGGCATAACCCGTACGACCCTGACCGAATTGCTGAAACAGCTCTCAATGCGTTTGCAGGTCACCCCCGCCATTATGGAGATCAGCAGCTGCTTTGCGCTTATCAGCTCCTTAAGCTCCGTGCAGACTGTCGTTGCCACTTGTGGCTTTACGGCAAGGACAATTGTGCCGCATGATCCTGCTATCACGGCATTGTCAGTAGTCGTTGCCACTGAGTATGCGGCTTCGAGGTGCTGACGGCGTGCTTCAAGCGGTTCAGAGACCAGGATGTCTGCCGGAGCGGTGACACTGGCTGTCATCCCCCTGATGATCGCTTCCGCCATGTTGCCACCGCCGATGAAGCCCCACTTTTTCCCGGCGGTCATGGAAAGTTTACTCATAGCATCCCCCTCGAAGATTCGAAAAACATTGACATCAGCGGCTATTTATACTTACTTTTACAATTTCTTCCAGAACATTTTTTATCTGCAGCAGAGGAGATCTTTGTATGAGCAAGGTTCTGATTATCGGCGCTGGCGGGGTAGGGCAGGTAGTTACCCACAAGTGTGCCCAGAGAATAGACATTTTCAGCGAAATTACGCTTGCCTCCCGTACGCAGGCAAAGTGTGACGCCATTGCCGCGCAGCTGTCCAGACCGGTCAGAACTGCCAGGATCGATGCCGACAATGTGCCGGAACTGGTTGCTCTTATCCGCGCTGAAAAGCCGCAGCTGGTAATCAACGTGGCGCTGCCGTATCAGGATCTCACCATCATGGATGCCTGTCTTCAGACCGGTGTCGATTACCTGGATACTGCCAACTACGAACCGCTGGATACGGCCAGGTTCGAATACTCCTGGCAGTGGGCCTACCAGGAGCGCTTCAAAAATGGCGGGCTCATGGCGCTGCTCGGCTCCGGTTTCGATCCGGGCGTTACCAATGTCTACACTGCCCTGGCAGCGAAGAAATATCTCGACGTAGTGGAAGAGATCGACATCATCGACGCCAATGCCGGGTCACATGGGCAGCCGTTCGCCACCAACTTCAATCCGGAGATCAATATCCGCGAGGTTACCGCCACCTGCCGCCACTGGGAGAACGGCCGCTTTGTCGAATCGCCGCCGCTTTCCACAAAAAAGGTCTTCGATTTCCCCGAGGGAATCGGGCCGATGAATATTTACCGCCTCTACCACGAGGAGATGGAGTCGCTGGTAAAGCACATCCCCACCATCAAAAAGGCGCAGTTCTGGATGACCTTCTCCGACAACTACCTCAAGCACCTGGAAGTGCTGCAGAACGTGGGGATGACCCGCATCGATCCCGTCGAGTACCAGGGACAGAAGATCGTGCCGATCCAGTTTCTGAAAGCGCTGCTCCCCGACCCGGGCAGTCTCGGACCGCTCACCAAGGGGAAAACCTGCATCGGCGTTATCGCCCGCGGCATTAAGGACGGCAAGCGCAAGCAGGTCTATATCTACAACATCTGCGATCATGAGGCCTGCTACAAAGAGGTAAAGTCGCAGGCGATCAGCTACACCACCGGGGTGCCGGCAGTAGTCGGCGCCATCATGATGCTGACCGGCAAGTGGCATGAGGCCGGGGTCTGGAACATGGAGCAGTTCGATCCGGAGCTGTTTCTGGAAGTGCTCGGGCCGATGGGGCTGCCTACTGTCGTTGTCGATGGCGGCGACTGGCCGGAACTCTGAGAGTCAAAAGCTGTTAACCACGAGTCAAAAGCATTAACCACAGAGGACACAGAGGTACACAGAGAAAACCTTAGTAAACTATGGACGAGCAAGCCATTCGTAAACGCGTTGATACCGCCAAAAAACGCATTGAAGATTGCTTTAACGCAGTAAGAGAAAAGAATCCAAAAATATTTTGTGGTTATGTGACATTAAGCGAGCGCCAGAACTTTCACGAAAAGATCTCTGGTGAAAATGATTGGGCTTATCCGCTTTTCTGGTGGCGTCAATTAAATGGGAGTGAACCCTATACGTCTAAGGGAGCTTGGCAGGAGCTGTTGTCAAAACTCCATGCGTGTATTAAAGGCACAATTTGAATTGTTCCTATTAGATTTTCTCTGAGTTCCTCCGTGTCCTCTGTGGTTAATTCTGTGAAAAGGTTTAGAACTTGACCGGTATCGATATCCAGAAAATCCTTGAACTCTCCCCGTCCCCTGCTTACGTGGTGGATCTGGGCAGACTGCGCCATAATCTAGCCATCCTCGATGAGGTACAAAAGCGCAGCGGCGCGAAGATCCTCATGGCGCTGAAGGCGTTTGCCATGTGGCCGGTTTTCCCCATCATCAGCAAGACGCTGCAGGGTGTCTGCGCCAGTTCGCCGTGGGAGGCGCGGCTCGGGCGCGAGCAGTTCGGCGGCGAGATTCATTCTTTTGCGGCAGCTTTTAAAGAGAGCGATGTTGCCGCGCTGCTGCAGATCTCCAACCATCTGGTCTTCAATTCGTTCAATCAGCTGGAACGGTTCCGGCCGCTCTGGGAGAAGGCGGCGGGGCGGGTCTCCATTGGCCTGCGCGTCAACCCGGAGCATTCCGAGGGGCATACCGCCATCTACGATCCCTGCGCCCCCAATTCGCGCCTCGGCATCCCGCTGGCCGAATTTGAAGGGCGGTCTCTGAGCGGAGTCGAAGGGCTGCATTTCCACACCCTCTGCGAACAGCTGTTCGAGCCGCTGGAGCGGACCGCCAGTGTGTTCGAGGATAAATTCGGCCATCTTTTAGCGCAGATGAAATGGCTGAACCTTGGCGGCGGCCACCATATCACCCGTGACGGCTACGACATCGACGCTCTGGTAGAACTGGTGAAGTACTTCAAGGGAAAATACGATCTTGAGCTCTACCTGGAGCCGGGGGAGGCGATTGCCATCGGCACCGGCATTCTGGTCGGCGAGGTTCTGGACGTGGTGCACAACGGCATGGATATCGCCATTCTCGATGTCTCTGCTGCCTGCCACATGCCGGATATCCTGGAGATGCCATACCGGCCCGGCATTGCGGGTGGCCATGCTCCCGGCGAGAGGCCCCATGACTACCGTCTGGCAGGCCCTTCCTGTCTGGCCGGGGACGTGATTGGTGACTGGTCGTTCGTAAAGCCGCTCAAACCGGGTGATCGCCTCGCATTTCTGGACATGGCGCACTATACCATGGTAAAGACAACTACTTTCAACGGCATCCAGCACCCGGCCATCTGTACCTTCGAGCCGGATAAAGGGGAACTGCAGGTAGTCCGCAGATTCGGCTATGAGGATTTCAAGAGCAGGTTGTCATAATACGGTTTTAAATAACGGGAAAGATAAAACGGTGTCAGATTTGCGATGATTCCGTTGACTGTGACGAGGAAGGCCCGCAGTCGTAGCAGAGCTACGTCGCGGAGCATGACGAGGAGCAGACGGCGGAAGGGCGCGAATATGGCATCGCCGGAGGATAAACATGGAACGCTGGTCTGTAAACGACTCCGCAAAAATCTACAACCTCGACAACTGGGGTGCCGACCTCTTCTCCATTAACAAGAAGGGGAACATCTGCGTGCATCCGTCTTCAAACTCCAACAGCGCCATCGACCTGCGGGCGCTGGTTGACGACCTGATCAAGCGGAAGATCAAGCCCCCCATACTGCTCCGTTTCATGGACATTCTCCAGGGTCGGATCGCCAGCATCAACCGGGTCTTCAAAAGCGCCATAGCTGAAAACGAGTATCCGGCCAAGTACCAGACCTTCTATCCGATCAAGGTGAACCAGCAGCGCCAGGTGGTCGAGGCGATCGCCCATTACGGCAAACGCTACAATATCGGTCTCGAAGTCGGCTCCAAGCCGGAGCTGGTGGCCGGTATCGCCATCTCCAGCGGTAACAGCCTCCCCATCATCTGCAACGGCTACAAGGATACCGAGTATATCGAGACGGTTCTCTATGCTACCCGGGTCGGTTATGACATCACCCTGGTAATCGAGAAGCTGTTCGAGCTGGAAAAAGTGATCGAGCTGTCAAAGAAGACCGGCATAATGCCGAAGCTCGGCATCCGGGTGAAGCTCTCCTCCAAGGGGACCGGCAAGTGGGCGACCTCCGGCGGCGAGGACGCCAAGTTCGGTCTGCGCATGGCCGAGATCATTGCCGCCATCGATCTGCTGGAAGAGAGCGGCCTGATCGGTCAGGTCAAGCTGCTCCACTTCCATATCGGCAGCCAGATCACCAAGATCGACAAGATCAAAACCGCCCTGATCGAAGGGGCAAGGATCTATGCCGAGCTGCGCAAGCTCGGGGTGGGGATCGAGTATGTGGATATCGGCGGCGGCCTCGGGGTGGACTACGACGGCTCCAAGTCGAGCTATTTCTCCAGCGTCAATTACACTATCGAGGAGTATGCCAATGACGTCATCTACCAGATCAAGAACATCTGCGACGAAGCCGGCGTGGAGTGCCCCAACATCATCTCCGAATCAGGCCGGGCGACGGTTGCCCACTATTCGGTGCTGGTGACCAATGTGCTCAACACCAATACCCAGCGGCTCACCCCTGATTTCGAGGAGGAGCTGGCAGCTGCAGAAAAGCTGGCGCCGACGGTCAAGAAGCTGGTCGACATCCACAAGAGTATCGACCGCTACAGCTTGCGTGAGGATTACCATGACACCCAGCAACTGATCCAGGAGGCGGTCAGCCTCTTCAATCTCGGCTATCTCACCCTGAACGAACGGGCGATGGCAGAGTGGCTCTACGGCAAGATCATCAAGAAGATCAACAGCATCGTCGAGAAGATAAAGCCGATTCCCGAGGAGCTGCAGAACTTCCAGCTGGCGCTGCGCCAGACCTATTTTGCCAACTTCTCCCTCTTCCAGTCGGTGCCTGACTCCTGGGCGATTGATCAGCTCTTCCCGATCGTGCCGATCCAGCGGCTCAACCAGAAGCCGGATGTGATCGCCTCCATTGCCGATATCACCTGCGATTCGGACGGCGAGATCACCAGCTTTGTCGGCGAGAACGGCCGCGCCAAGTTCCTGCCGCTGCACAAGATGAAAAAAGATGAAGATTACTACATCGGCTTCTTCCTCATCGGCGCCTATCAGGAGATCCTCGGCGACCTCCACAACCTTTTCGGCGACACCAATGCCGTCCATATAACCTTCAACAAACGGACCGGCTACATGATAGATACGGTGATCAACGGCGATGCCTGCTGGGAGAGCCTCAAATACGTTCAGTACAAGGGGCCGGAGATATTGAAGCGTGTGCGCGAGCATCTGGAGAAAGGGGTGGCGCAGCGCAAGGTGTCGATTGAAGAGAGCAGCCACTTCATCGAACTGCTCGACCGGACGCTGCTCGGCTATACCTATCTGGGCGAATGAGTTGCCTGCAAAGAAGGGAATAAGCGGATGGCAAAGGAGAAATCACCGGTCACCGCGGCGGTGCGGCAGCTGAGAACCGCTAGGGCCGAGTTCAGCGAGCATCTCTACCAGTACGAAGAGAAGGGGGGGACGGCTGTCTCTGCCCGTGAGCTGGGGGTAGACGAGCATGCTGTTATCAAGACACTGATCATGGAGGATGAGCGCAAGAATCCGCTGCTGGTGCTGATGCACGGCGACTGTCAGGTATCGACCAAAGAGCTTGCCAGAATTATCGGCGTCAAGCTGGTTACCCCCTGCTCGCCTGATGCCGCCAACCGCAACTCCGGTTATCTGGTCGGCGGCACGTCGCCGTTCGGCACGAAGAAGAGTATGCCGGTCTATCTGGAAGAGAGCATCCTGGCGTTGCCGAAGATTTACCTGAACGGCGGCAAGAGAGGTTTTCTTGTCGGCATTGCGCCGGCGGAGGTGGTGCGGTTGCTGCAGCCGCTGCCGGTGAAGGTGGCAATCAAGGGGTGATCTTTTTGCCATTAACCGCCGCATTCAGGCCTATTTTGTAAGGAGGTTCCCGTGAAGCACCTCGTGCTGTAAAAAAACACCAATCCTTTGCAGTTAAAAACCACTCCGCCTTAATAACACCTCCCACCTTAAGCAGTTGTCTGGCGGTGTCAGTTGGATCCGCTATCATTTTCAGTTCCATATCGGGCATGCTGGCCAGAGTAAAAGACCCTGCTCATGGGGGCCGGGCGCAAGCAGTCGCTGCTTGTGCTGATGCACGGCGATTGTTGCTGCAGTTCACCTGCCTGCTTCGGCAGCGATCTTTTCCTGCAGCCGGCTCAGTCCTTCGTGAGAATGAATCGACAGCCCTTCCCGGCAAGTCTGCAGGCTGGCTTCTCTCCTGCCGAGCCGGTATTCCGCCAGGGCCTTGACATAATACGGCGCCGGGGCGTTGCTGTCTGGCCGGTTGCCACGGACAACGGCCAGCCGGCTGAAGACGCGGACGCCGGTATCCGCCAGCGCGAGCGCTGCCAAAGGATCGCTTTCAAGGGAATAGAAGGCGGTCTCCGTTGCCATGGTGGCATAGGCGACCAGATTGCGCTCGTCAAGTTTTGTGAACATGCGCTCATTGGTACTATACTGCCGCAAAGCATTGGCAAAGTGCCCGATCTTTACGGGACCGATCCCTTCGCCGCTGAAGTTGCCTGCCTCGTAGCTGCTGAGCGGATTTTGCGAATCGACTCCGGCTGCGTAGGCGAAGAGCGTGTAGTTGTTCTTCCAGATGCCGGCCCGGGTGAATGTCTGGTAGCCATAGAAGGCTATCAGCGGGAGGCAGACCGCAAGCAGCCGGTATGCCTCCCGCCGCGGCAATGAATGGGCGCTTGCCCCGGCTGTCAGCCGGCAGATACCGGCAATGACTGCCACTACAAAGGCGCTGAGACCGAGGGACGGCGTGAATATGAGGCGAAAGGCGCCTGCAGTGCCGATGGGGATGACATTCGTGGCCAGACCGGCGGAGCAGAAGAAGAAAAACAGCCAGTAGCCGGCAACAGATTTTCTCCACAGGCTGGCGATCAGGCTGGAGACTGCCAGCGCCAGGCAGAGCGCGAGCGACAGCAGGTGCGGCGCGGTAAGCGCCTGTTCCGGCTGGAGGATGAAATAGTGGCTGAAGGAGGGATTCAGCTGTTGCGTGACCAGCTGATCCCAGAGATAGTACCTGGTAAATATCCAGGCAGAAGTAAGGAGCCTGATTGGCAGGCCTTCGCCCGCCAGGAAGAAGGTAGCGGTCCCTTCGGGGGAAAACAGGGCGCCCAGAGCCTTGAAGCGGAGGAAAAAGTAGACAGCAAGCGGCGCTGCCGCCAGGAGAAGGGGACGGAGCTGCAGTCGCCTGTCCCTGAAGACGTATTCGCCCAGAAAAAACAGCGGCAGCAGCAGCAGGGCTGACTCCTTGCTGAGCAGGGCCAGCAGGAAGAGGGTGGTGGCCAGCAGAGCCCTGACTGCCGCTTTACCTCTGCCGGAGGTGGCAGCTATCCAGGCGGACAGGGCAAAGAGGAGCGAAAGCATCTCTTCCCTGTGCTTGATGTTGGCCACCACTTCCGTATGCGCCGGCAGGACCGTGAAAACCATGGCCATGCAGAAGGTGGTAAGGGGGGCGTCGGGCATCAGCCGGCGGAGAAACCTGAGGACAACGGCGCAGAGCAGTGCATAGAGAATGACATTGGTCAGATGAAACGAAGCAGGGGTGAACTTTCGTCCGGCCAGCAGGTAATCGAGGACGAAGCTGAGCTTGGCGACGGGACGATAGAGGTTGCTGTTGTTGGAGCCCACATTGCCGGACCCGGCGTAAAAGTGGCTGGAGAAGAGTGTGGCCAGATCATTTGTTTTGAAGTTTCCGACCTGGGAGCTTAAGGTGGTGACCAGCGGGTCGTCGAGGGTGAACTGGAACCGGGTGGTCTGAGCATAAAGGGCGACCGCGAGGGTGATTACCAGCAGATAGGCGGCAAGCGGCCTGGCAACGAGGAGTTTTTCAGAGATGGGGAGCATTGAATCTCCTGGCGAGATATTTGCACTTTACCGGGGAAATGCCATTATTACCATGTTAATTTCAATTGCTGCCGCTGACAGCTGCGCCGGAGGAGATAATGGATATGGAGAGTGAATTCAGCCGGGCTGCCAAGGCAATAAGAAACGCCACCGCCCTGGTGATAACTTCCGGCGCCGGCATGGGGGTCGATTCAGGGCTGCCGGATTTTCGCGGTGATCATGGTTTCTGGAATGCTTATCCGCTCTATCGCCGCCTCGGCTTAAGCTTCGTGCAGGCGGCCAACCCTGAGCATTTCGAGCGCGATCCGGCATTTGGCTGGGGGTTTTACGGCCACCGCAGCAATCTTTACCGGGAGACGACGCCGCACCGCGGATTTCAGCTGTTACGGGAATGGCTTGACCGCTTCGGGCTCGATTTCTTCGTGGTTACTTCCAATGTCGACGGTCAGTTCCAGAAGGCCGGTTTCCCGGAAGAGTCGGTCCTGGAGGTGCACGGTTCGATTCACCACCTGCAGTGTCTTACCCCCTGTTCAAACGCCATCTGGGATAATCGGGAGGAAATCCGGGTCGATCCGGAGACAATGCGGGCGGCGAATATCCCGTCATGCCGCTTTTGTGGCGGGGTGGCCAGACCGAATATCCTCATGTTCGGTGATTTTTCCTGGCTGTCAGACCGGACTCGCCGGCAGGAGCGGCAGTTTGACGAGTTTCTGACCGACCATCGCCAGGATAAGCTGGCAGTAATAGAGATGGGAGCCGGGACGGCAATTCCGACCATCAGGTATACCGGCGAAAGGCTGGCGCAATATCAGCAGGCGACCCTTATCAGGATAAATCCGCGCGAGGCGCAGGTTCCGGCCGGGCAGATATCGATTGCAACGGGAGCGCTTGAGGGGCTTGAGGGGATAGAGAGCAGTCTTGCTGCATCTTGATTCAGGGCGCTGCAAAAAGTCTTTTAAACCGTTGAACAGTGTGAGGCGCAGCTCTGCAAACAGAATATTACTTGATTTCATAGTGGTTTTCATTGCTGCGTGTTTTTAAATACTCTTGTTTTTCATTCTGCAGTTGTATCTACACAGAAAACCAAAAGGACTAAAATAAAGAATTAAATTGGTGATTCTGTCCTCGCTTTCTAACGGGTATGAGGCTGACCCGCCCTCGGCGGGTCTTGCCGATGGTTGGAATCTTCTTTTTGTCGTCTCTTTGTCAAAAAAATGGGGAATTGAGAGATGCCTCACTCATTCCCCAGTTATTGCTTGAACAGCATTAAGATCACGAGATAGCTTCTAACCCTTTTCTGCGAACAATATCCAGTAATTTCAGGGCTGCGCCGCTAGGGTGTTTTTCTCCCCGTTCCCATTTGCTGATGGTGCTGACACCAACATTCAGGTAGTGCGCGAAAACAGATTGGCTCACGCCTATACTGGTACGTGTGGCAGCAATCTCATCCGGTGCTAGACTCTTGACTGGGATGAGGCATGATGTGTCAAATTCCCGCATTGTTTTTGCACCGAGAATACCGGCAGCATGTAAATCCTCGGCTGTCTCATGGATTGCTGCAAAAATTTTGCTTTTATATTGTTTAGTCATGGCATGTAATCTCCTCTATTCTATCAATTTCCAAGGCAGAAGTGATTTCCTCATCTTTGAGTCCTAAAAAGAGTTGAGAAAGTTTTCGCAGTTCACGCAGTTCATCTTCACCTATATTATCTCTGTCACTTTTTGCAAAACCATACAAAAAGAGACTTCTCTGACCAGAAGAGAAGGCGATAATTGTTCTATAGCTGCTACTTTTACCACTACCTTCTCGGGCAACACGCTTCTTTACTAATCCACCGCCAAGAACCGCATCAACGAGACCAATCTCAATCTCGCGAATGGCTTCTGCTAAAGCGGAATTCTCAATTCCTTCCTTCCTCGCAAATCGAGAAAAATGTTTTGATTTGAATATGCGCACACAATCTCCTTAAAAACATAATATAGCACTCCGTACTATATTTCAAGTAAACAATATTCAATTGAGCCAGGTCGTGGAAGGGTTTAGGTCACCGCCTTTTATGCCCATTATTTTTGAACCCTCATTTTAAGTTCGTCGATTGAATAGGCTGGAATTTGTTTATGAAGCATTGCGTGACAGTTGGGGCAGACCGGCATCAGGTCGCGTAACGGATCAACTTCATATGCTTCTCCAATTTCAGATAGTTGTCGAAGGTGATGAACATGAATGAAGCCTTTGGTTCAAAGGGGACGTGTTCAAAGGGGACGTACTTATCTATTTTTTTACCGGTCTGTTTAAGCACTGGATTAGCTCGGGTTTGTTCTGGACAACCTGTTCGCCACGGCGGACGGCAAGCGTTACCCCTGTCGGGCCAAGGTTCAAGTACCGTCCGACCTCAGTCCCTTTGTATCCTAGTTCCCGCACCGCAAGATAGCAGATTACCCCCCGTGCCTCGGCTATATTCCTAACTTTCGACGGCCGCAGCAAAATCTTTTGGTCGATTTGAAGACAAGTTGCTAGTTTGAGTGCAACTTCCGACAGCGGCACCTTGAGCGATCGTAATGCATTATCCGAAACCTGCTCCTGGATGTGTTCTACGAATCCTCCTCCACCTAAAATGCGCGCGTCGAACGGTTCAATCTCGCAACCAGTCTCGGCGTCCGGTTGACTGCGGCGCAGCCCACCGCCGGTCAGGTTCTCCTGTTGGCCCAGACAAACGCCATCGCTCACGAATTGAAGGTAGGCTGCCCGGGCAACTACAGCGGATTTTCCAAAAAGATCCAATACTGCTGCGGTGTCTTGATGAAATTTCTGATTGCCCATAATAACGGCATGCCCGCTCCACGGATAATTGGCAAGATCGTCCACTGTCGAAACAGCTCCGGCACGCACAGGGTTTAGATGAATATAACGAACGAGTTCAAGAAAATAAGGTTCTTGCTCACAAATGATCGACTTGTACCGGTTCTGGAACAAGTGCCCTGAACGGGTGTATTTTCGGTTGTATACAACAGCGTACCCAGTAAGAAGCCTCCGCATCAAAATAGACAATTGTTGGCCAGTAGGCATGAGAAGGAGGTGGACGTGGTTTAGCATCAATGCCCAAGCGAAACAGTGAGTCGATGTTTCCCTGAGCAACACGGCCAGGCGATCAAGAAACCTTACCCGGTCTTCTTCATCGCGAAAGATGTCACAGCGTTCAATCCCACGGATGATAATGTGGTGAAGGAGGTGCGGGATGTCGAGTCGAGGTGCACGAGGTATGAATAGTTTTTAACTTAAACATGAGAAGTAGTCAATGGAGAAACAAATAAGAACGTCCCCTGGGTTCCTAGGTTCCTACATCACATTTTCTCTCCTGAAAGAGTAATCGTCCATGAGGCGGGCCAGATTCTTATCTGATAATCATGATTAATGTGCCAGGCCTTGAGTTCATCCTTCCATCTTGGCCATGAAGCATCATAGGCAACACCTCCCATCATGTTACCTCTGTAATGCATCAGGGAAGTGGTCAACGACAGCGTAACAAGAATAATCGCAATATAACGGAGCGCCTTTGGAATGGTCTTGTCGTTGACTGCGCTGACTATCATCAACAAGATCATGATGCTGGGGGCAAAGGTATAGCGAGGCCCTCCGGAGCTATTTACGGAAAAATAAGTTGATACAACAAGTTGCAATAAAATCGAAATTGCGAGCAACTGCGTGTCAAGCTGTTTAATTTTTCTGTAAGTCAGGAAAAAGAGATAACAGACTATTAGCAGCCCCAAAAGCATTTCCAGTAAATAATAATTATACTGTGGTGAAAAAATCGCTGGGCCGATAATGGTGCTTAGTGCCTTCCGGAAAGATATGTCTAACGCCTCGCCAGCAGGGGATGAGAATATATACCGCTCATAAAATGGAACGGTGATAAGGAATCGTATCATCTTGCTCAACACATAAAGCAGGTCGAAGTTACCAAAACGAGCATTCAGGCTGGCATCGTTGCTCAAATAAAACCGGAGAAATACGGCGACCTGCACCAGAAGGCAGGAAGACAGGATCGCAGTCTGGGTGATCACCCGCCGCGATTTTGTTATTATGGACTTCCAAGCAAAGGCTGGTAGCAGTAAGCATGACAGTATCCCTGTCAGCCCGTTTATAGCCAGCAAGCAATTCTGCAGGACAAATATTTTTCTGTCTCGGGAATGGTGATTATAAAGCAGGATCAGCATGGACAGTATGCAGAGCCAGTATTGAACGCCTATTGTAGTGACCCAGATTCTCGGGTAGGCGAGAATTTGTATGAAAAGCGCAATGGCAAACTTTTTGGGAATAGTGTCCAGTAGCGGGATATCCCACCAGATGGCTAGCGTTGACACGGACAGCTGTACAATGAAAGCCAGATAGGTAGTGACTACCGGAGCCTGTTCAAGCGGGACCGTAGCAGCCAGAGAAGTGGCAATGCTGTTGTAGAGAGTGTTATATCCGTATTGTGGCGAGAATAAATTTACCAGCCAACTATGATTGTAAGCATAGGAGAAGTATTTGGCCCCTTCTTCAGCCCAGAAACGAGGTTCAATGAGTACTTCCGGCAGGCGCGCGTAGGCAACAAAGATAACCATCAGGGTCATCATGCATTTCACGGTTATATATCGATTCTTTGAAAATTCAGTCAAAGGTCCTCCATATAAAATTATCACCGGGTAGGTCAGGAGCCTTTCGGCTCCTTTCCCCCCTCAGAACCGTACGTGACAGTTTCCCGTCATACGGCTCAAGCACTCCAAATAAACTAGGGACACTCCCCTATTTTAAAGGGAGGCCGTCCTGGCTTCCTCGGTTTCAGTGACTGATTCAGCCTTAATTCCAGCATATCTATAAAGCTTTCCGATCCGAATGGTCGCCCTGTCTTGGTGGCTCTGCGAATGA
>JBBRBA010000019.1:0-41979 GCA_038206285.1 Geobacterales bacterium | reverse complement strand
GGTCACCTGATCGTCCGTGCCGAAGAAGAGGTCAAACTTCTCTCCGGCAGCGACCTTCTTCAACTGCGAGCTGCCGGTAAAGGTGCTGCCGCTGAAGGTGTTGACCTTGCCCGGCAGCAGCGGGTAGGCGGCCTGGTTGATGATTTCGGACTTGAGGAAAACAGAGGGAGAGAGTTTCGGAATCGCCATGTACTCCATGGTGACCGCCAGCTTTTCCATGGCAACGACACTGCCGTGCTGGCTGCCGTCCGCAGGGATATCCCGCGGCCGCGGGATGTGAAAGGCCACCGAGGACTGCTCTTCACTGACCAGCGCGGTCTCCACCGCCGCCGGCGCCGCTTCCGCCATGTCCCTTTCCTCGTTGCGCCCGGTCATCATGCTGGCCGGCGCCGCCGCTTCCGCCCGGTACAGCAGCGTTTTTTTCCTGACAAGCTCGGGTCGCACGAAGGCGATGCGCCAGGGGTAAAGCTCCGGCGGGGCGCCGCCGCTGGCGGGACGGGCGGTGGAGAGGGTCAGGTCGACATTGTTCCAGTCCTCGCCGGTCTGCTGGCGCACCATCGCCCGAAAGGTCAGCTCGGCACTCCCGGCATCAGCAGCCAGGCGGACATCATAGACAGGGACCCAGCCGGCTTGGGGGACTACCGCCGCCAGAATGAGGGTCAGTCTCCCCTCACGGGCAACATCGACCAGCACCTCGACACTCTTGCTCTCCTTGCGGCCGGAGCCGGTCGCTTCATTCCTTTGCCGGCGCAGCGCATCGATCTTCTCCTTGATGCTCTGCTGCTCGGTCTCGATGTTCAGAGTCTGTTCCGTCAATTTGGTGACCCCTGAACCGACCAGGGCGGAGGCTTCCTGCAGCTCTGCGGCCGTGGGACGGCCAATGGCCAGCTCCTTGGAGATGCGCTCTCCCCAGGCGACGCGGATCGATTCCAGAAAAGCCTTTTGCGAGGAAAAACCGGCCTTTTTGGCGTCCAGTAGTGCTGCGCGCTGTTCCAGGGAACGGATCTCCTCGTCCAGCGCCTTCACCCGCTGCTCGCCGCTCACTTCCAGAAAGACCCGTTTGACCTCCAGCCCGACGATGGTGACCTTGGCGCTCCCTTTCCCCTCGACCCGGACCGAATCATCCTGCAGCAGCGTCGGCAGATTGTCGAAGCTGAGCAGATAGCTGCCGGGCTTGAGGTCGACAGTAGCGGTGCGCGAGGTCAGGGCGCGGTCGGGATAGACCGTGACCGCGGTAATGCGGGCGGAGGCCGGCAACCGTTGCAGATCGGCGGCAAAGGCGAGTGCCGGGGTCATCAGGAGGGTCAGGAAAAGCAACTGCCAAAAGTTCTTCATCGCTATGCTCCTTGTTTACGTCATAAGCCTGACTGACCTGTTTCTAGACCGGTCTTGGCGCTGGGATTGGACATTTCCCCGGTTACTTTCATTTCAAACCTCAATCTTGAACTCAGCACCATCTTCGACATTACGTACCGTAAGACGGCCGCCCATGTTCTTCTCTATGATGGCTTTCGACATGAATAGACCAACACCTGTCCCTTCCTGCGGCCCCTTGGTGGTAAAGTAGGGGTCGAAAATCCTGCCGATGATCTCCTCGGGTATCCCGCCGGCGTTGTCGGCAATGGTCACTACCGCTCTATTCGCTTCCGTGCCAATGGTGATCAGCACCTTAGGCATGGCGATTTCCCTCTCTGTCAGCGCATCCCGAGCATTATTCAAAATGTTGAGCAGCACCTGGCCGAATTCGTTCGGATATCCATGGATGGCAGGATCTTCCTTTGCTTCGACCTCGATATCGATCTGCTGCAAGCTTCCTTCCATGAGCGACAAGGTTTTGGCAACTTCACCCTGCACCTTGAACAGGACCTTTTCTTTGCCAGGTTTAAAGAAGTTTCTGAAATCGTCGATGGTTCGGGACATGTGCTGGATAAGTTCCATCGATTTCCTGGCATTTGTGTCCAGAAAATCCTTGTTCACCTCGCCAAGCTCGTAAAATGTCGGCGCTTGCTGGACTAACAGTCCCAGAGTATTCAACGGCTGGCGCCACTGGTGGGCGATATTGTTGATCATCTCCCCCATGGCCGCCTGACGGCTCTGCTGCGCAAGCAATTGATTCTTCTCATGGAGCTCTTCCAGTGTCCGCAGACGTTCAAGGGTCTCCTTCCGAAGCGCCTCGTAGGGAATATTGACCGATGTCGTGAATATTCCCTTGTATATCAGATAAAAGGCCAGAATCTTGTAGATATGGCCGAGCACGTTGTAGGTATCGAAAATACTCTTGTAGAAGGTGAATACTAGTTCGCTGAAGATGCAGATAATGAAGGCGGCAAGATAGTAGACGAGCACCCGGTCTCCTGTCCTCACCATCCGCTGCCAGTAAGCCACCGAGGCAAGAATCAACAGGCAGATTATCAGGTACTCCGATATTTTCTTGAACGGAGTGAGGCCGACCCCCGGTATGAAGGTGGTGGGCACATATTCGGGGAAAAAGGTGACTCCGGTAAAGATTAGCGCCGGTATTGCAAAGGCTGCCACCATCAGGGCACGCTTTGACAGCCATCGTTGTGGCCTGTCCGGATAGATGAAGGCGCTTGCGAGGAATGCCGAAGCGTCAAAGAGCCTTGCCGCTATCCAGTACTGCGAAGCCTTGGTGACGGAGTTGGGCGTTATGAACGGGGGCATACCCGCATAACCCAGCGCATGCATGAAGTCCATCAGCCCGACGGCGAGAAACGTCGCGCTCAGGAAGAGAACGTGGCGGTCCTCTGACTGTTCATAGGTGAACCATCCCACGCCGAATATCGACAAGGAAACCATGACACTGAAAAATTCGGCGAAATTGTGAAAGACAAGAAATCCGGATATATCCATCACATGGTATAGCCAGTGATGGAAGGTCTCCACCACCAGGAACGGCAGTAACGATGCTATGAATACACCCGCCAGAATATGTCTTGTCGGTAATTGTGTAATTGTTTCAAACCTTGAAGTCGCCTTCACAGAACGTATACTCCCCTCTTCTCGTTCAACGGTTTCGGGCATGACCTGCGCGGCGTTTATTTGCTGCGACACGGGCCGTGCCCTCGTGAGGTCGTCTGGGGTCGGACCAAGTTAACGTCCTGAGATCACAGAATAATAATCCCAGAAAAAGGTATTTTCAGCGCTTAGAGCCTCATTATTGGGGGCAAAATTAGCGTTGTAAGATTCACTTTCTTCTCTCAGCAGACATAAACTATCCGGGTTTGCCTCGATTCTCCCCTCTTTGGAACTGATTCCCAGCTTGGTCTTTGTTTCTTCAATAAACTTAAGGCTGCCAACGGCAATACTTCCCGTCCAATAGTTTTCACGCTGAATTCTTCCTTCGGCAATAGCTTCTTGAACCCATTTTCTATGTTGTGCAGAAAACTCAGCATAATCGGAAAATCCACAGAGTTGCTGTAAGCCTTGTCGATCGATCACTCCGTATCGGTCGGGCGGATTCTGGATTTCATTGCACCCGCTTAGTTCCCATTCATCCGGGTGGCTCACAACGCCGGCGCGAACCATGTTCAAATCAATGTAAACCAGACAACGTATCAAATGGTCATTCTTCTCAACTGCCGTGGCATGATAACGATCCTCCCAGAAAGCGCCTTTCCTTTCTTTCCGGTGATTGAACTCCTGGCCAGTCCTTCCGGCTATCAATTGAAGGCTTTTGGCTATCATCTCCGGCTCGTTGTCGATTACCAGCAGGTGAATGTGGTTGGAAGTCACCACATAGTTGAGCACCCGCAAGCCAAAACGTTTCTTCGCCTCGAAGAGCCAGTGATACCAGCGCCGTCTATCTCTAGCGAATTTCAGGAGAAACTCTTTTTTGTGGCAGCGGTGTGTGATGTGCCACACTTGCCCGGGAATATAATGTCTATTTGCTCGTGTCATTCTTAAACGCTCATTTTTGTCGGCAAAAAGGTAGTTCTAAGAGGAAAATTGGCCTTGTTTTGATAACATTTCATTGTTAATTCATAGTGTTAACTTGGTCCGACCCCAGAGGGCCAGAAGTGTTAACTTGGTCCGACCCCAGAGGGCCAGCCGCTCTTCTAACGGAGTGCCGCGAATCAAAGCATAACGCACGTACCATAATTTCCTCTGTGAATCCCACCGTGCCCGCATGGCACGAAGTCGGTCTCGCAACTCGGTTAAAGAGCAATATTTTCAATTGACAGGCGGACTATAGAATGTCCCCTTTGAGCCTCCGGTTTTTGGCGACGGGTCTCTGACCCCTCCGGCATTATAGTTTATCTTCCCATTTGAAACCGCTGCGTTTAATGCTGATAACATTGCCGTTCTCATCTTCGAGCCGTAGATTGGCATCTTCATGAAACTGTTTACGGATTGCCCTGCGTTTTGCGTCCGTTAATGTCCTGGCCGTCAAGTTAAATGTTTCACTTTCGACATCAAAAGCCAGGTTGTCTGATTGACGTAAAACATATGTTATTTTCATGGTGTACTCCTGTTGAATTTCAACGGCGTGTCAAATTTATTGATTATAACCCGGTCGGTGTCCAACGGTTTTGTTGGAATTGCCAGGATTCTTATCGCTTCTTTTTCTTCTTGTGGGGTTTTTCCCCTTGTTTGCCATGGGCATTTTTTTGGTCCTGGTTCTGTGATCGACCACTCTTGACCATCATGAAAGGTATTAGGACAAGGGCAAAAACAGCTAGAATGGATGCCAGAATAATAAGTGGTGTTGACATATTTCCCCCTCAGTAACAATTCTTGATGATCAAGTTTCGCTTTTTCTCTAATACCGGTTATAGCGCGGCAGCTACCGGTAAATACAGCCATTCCTCGCAATCAAAAAAACGCTTCTGATAGCTATTCGTTATAAACCGGCAATGGAGCGAATGCCATAAAATTTCTCATAAAACCTGCATTTCCCCTCGCCTGGAATGCAGAGTGCCTGACACCCGGAGATCGTAAAGAAATACGGAGAGCTACGGAGCCGGAAATAGCCAGAAGTATTGTGATAGTACGTGATATTGCAGCTGTTGTGTGTAACAGGGGAGGGCATGCGCTGCGAAGAGTAATGGCAGAGCTTTGCACCCGGGCTCCGGAGAGGGGAGCCCGGGCGGGGAAAAATCAGGTCAGGCGGCGAGGTCGTTAACGGCAATGACCGGCACTTCACACTCTTCCTCTTCTTCACCCTCGAACTCTTCGGCATCGACATAAGGGACCAGCCGTCTTCCGAGTACGGCTATCACCTTGCCGCTGACCATTCCGCTGGAGGCGGCGATGACGAGCGTGACGGCGATGCCGCTCAGCTGGGCGCCGAAATTGATGCCGCTGACGACAAAAAGGGCGGCAATGCCGCCGAAAATGCCGGGAAGACCGTGGAGATACATAACGCCGCAGGTATCGACGGTTTTGGCCGCGTCGGTCAACCGTGCCTGGATGACGGCAAAGCCGAAGGTGGAGACGACGCCGGCGAGGATGCCGATGGCAAAGGCCGCGGCCGGGCTGGCAAGGTCGCAGGTGGAGCCGATGGCCACCCCGCCGGCCAGGGTTGCGTTGGCAATGTCGGCCGCCGATATTTTACCTCTCAGCCTGACCGAGGCAAAGTAGGTTGCAAGGGTCGAACCGCACAGCGCCAGGATGACATTGACGGCCGTCCGCGGAACATCCGCCGGGGCGACCAGCGCTGCACAGAAACTGGGCCAGAAGACCCAGAGCACCATGCTGCCGAGCAGGGAGTACCGGTCGCTGGTATCATCGCATTCGATCGGGGTGGCATATTCCTCATTGGTGGTCATGGAGGCTGCCACGGCCAGGCCGAAGATGGCGCCAAAGGCGTGGATGACGATTGAGCCGCCGGTATCCACCACCTTCCCGGTAATGAGCCCGAGGCCGCCGTTTAGAACGATCCATTCATTCAGGGCATAAAACGGTACGAACAGCAGCCCAAGCAGAAGGTACTGGTGCATCTTCAGCCGCCCGAGCACGGCACCGGCACAGATCAGCAGACTGGCGGCGGCAAATTCGGCCAGGATGAGCTTGTCGATCACCCCGGCGGAACTGCCATGATAGCTCTCCTTCAGGAAATAGAGCGGGAGCGCTACGCTGACCAGCAGGTAGGTGGCGGTGAGCGCCGAGCGGCCGTACCTTTTGACAAAGACCATCAGGAAGCCGAAACCGACCAGCAGCATGGCCATGATATGGATGGCACGTTCGTATTTCTGCACATCGGTGAGTGCCGTGAAAATGTTTCCCGGCGGTTCAGCAGCAAACGCAGCTCCGCAGACAGTGAGCGTCAGAATGGTGAGCAGCAGGGCGGTTCTCAGACAGTGTTTCATTGTCCCCTCCATGAAGATGATTATCAGGTAATGCCGGATTGCAAGCGGGATAAGCAGGTTTATCGCCCGTTATCAGGGCAAGGCAGCGCAAAGGCCGGAGAGGAAGGCAGAAAATGCTTCGCGCACCGCACATATTTTGTGCACATTGCAAGCCAATAAATAGGAGCTGCTTAAAATGATGGCGCTACTGATGTAAAACAAGGCAGTTGCTGCTTGAGGCACTGCCGGGGGAGGGGTTTTCCCGCGTCTGACCAGGCGATTGCGGCATATCTGTGTACAGTAATGGAGTCGGCAGAGTCGATTTACTACTCTGGTGGAAAAAGAGTCACTGCCTCTTTTTCCGCAACAGGTAGCCGGAATAGGCGAGGAGTTCTTCCCCTTTACGGGTAATCACCCTGATCGTCTCACCCTTGCCGCGGCCGAGGCCGCAGATCACCGCTTCCGTGTCGGAAAGGGGCGCCAGCGCCACGCTCATGGCCTGATCGGTGAAAAGGGGCGTGGTGTATTCCACGGCCAGAGTATCTTCTGCGTAGCGCAAGCGGATATTCTCCACCAGAATGGCGTCATCACCGCTGTTGACAATCTCGTACTCTCCGGTCCGCTGTTGCCATCTTTGCGGGACGGGGACCGGCTGCAGCCGTTCGCCGGCAAGGTACTCCCTGTTGTCAATGACAGCCTTGAGAACGTCGCGACCATTGATTGTCTCCCGGTCGATCTGAACATGATCCAGCTCGCCCAGGCTGACTTTAAAGAGACCGAGCAGGCGGTAGCTCATCCCGAGTAGCCCGTCGGAGCGGGGGGTCAGGCGCACGGTGCCGCTACTCAGCTCGGCTTCGAGGTAATCCGCTTTGGTCTTTACCGTCACCAGGCCGACGATGGTGTCGTAGCGCCCGGCAAAGGCCTGCAGCTCCGCCTCTGTCAGCGGTTTCCGCTCTGCCGCTGCCGGGCGGCTTTTAGCGCCGGGCTTCGGCGCATTTGCGGTCGTGTCGCTGTCGGCCGCTTTTTTGGCGGGCTTCGCCGCTGCCTGCTGTTGCGGCGGCTGAATGATGCCGGATTTGGCTTCAAGGGCTAGTTTCAGCGTCTCCGTGGCCACCTTGTTGACCACACTGGCGGCAGAGGCCGAGTTGGCCAGTACCACCACCCCCAGTTTCTGCTCGGGGAGTATAATCAGCTGACTGCGGTGGTAAAGGGTCGCGCCGCCATGATGGGCAACCGGACCGGCATTTTTAATGTCGATCCCCCCCGTGGCGCCGAGCATCCAGCCGAGGCCGACACGGAAGGAGAGATCGAGAGGGACAGAGGTGTTCTGGGGGCGGAGCATCTCGGCCAGCGTCGCGGCCTTCAGGATCTGCCGCTCTTTAAACCAGCCGTCGGCAAAAACCATGGAGACAAAGTGGGATAGTTCCGTTACCGAACTGTTCAGGCCGCCGGCAGGAATATCCCGCAGCGGTGTCTCCACAACCTCCTCGTTGTTGCGGTACGCTTTGGAAGCGAGAAGAGAGCGGTCGCTTCGCGAAGAAAAGGAGGAGTTTGCCATGCGCAGCGGCAGGAAAAGCGCAATACTCATCTGCGCGGCAAAGTCGCGGTCAACGATCTTTTCCAGGGCATGCCCGAGGAGTGCCATGCCGACATTGGAGTAGGCAAAGACAAAGCCGGGGGGATTGGCAGCGTACTCATCCTTGAGCAGCAGCATCTCTTCGGCCAGCGATGTCGGGCTTGTGGTCCACATCCCCTTCAGCAGATCGCCGGGGAGCCCGGAATGGTGCGTCATCAGGGTGCGCGGTGTAACCGCTGCCGCTCCCGGAAACCGGCTTTTGATGGCAAATGCCGGCAGATAAAGCTGCAGCGGCCTGTCGATGTCCAGCAGTCCGTCGTCCACCAGCTGCATGGCAGCGGTCGCAGTTAACAGCTTGGAGATGGAACCGGCGCGGTAGACGGTATCCGCGCTGGCCGCCACCCCTTTGGCCTTGTCAGCGTAGCCGAACCCCTCAGCCCAGACAACCTTCTGGTCGTCCACCAGGGCGATGCTCAGGCCGGTTACCTGCTGTTTTTCCATCTCCTGTTGTATGAGCCAGGTGATATATCCCCTGGTATAACCGTAATCCCCGCGAGGCGCCGTAGCCGGCTTCAGCGGCATGGTCGAACAGCCGGCCAGAAGGATGATGACTGTAACGCCGAATAATACTGCCTTAATTTTCATCACCAAAAACCCCCGGGGAATTACCAGTTGTTCTAACTTGAGCAGTTAGAGTGAGTCGGGTATACATCTCACGACCCCTCACCTGACCGCAACTTCTGCCGGGCATGGCGTTGCCATCCTGCCCGCAGGGCCGTCTGATCGTTATTCGTTATAAGCCGGCAATGGAACAATTGCCATTAAAATTTCTCATAAAACAGAGTTACTGCTGCAGAAAAACAGTGAATTTCATGAAATTGCGTCACCATACAGAAAAACAGTGGGCATCCCGGCAAAAAACATTATTATATGAGCTTTATTATTTGCAGATAATTCCCCTGCCACGAGAGAACGCTATGACAATTGCAATTCACAAAACCAGAATAGGCCAGATAGTCTCACGTCATGTAGTGACGGTTCATCCGGATACGCCGCTCAGCGAGGCCGTCGCCCTGATGGCGAACGCCAGAATCAGCTGCCTGGTGGTGGCGGAAAGAAAAAAGCCGCTCGGCATTTTTACCGAACGGGACCTGGTGAGGGCGGCCGCCCGCCATGAAGAGCTCGGCTGCCGGCCGATCCGCGAGCTGATGACCAGCCCGGTGGTTACCATCCATGGCAAGCTCAACCTGTTCGAAGCCTACGGCATCATGCTCTCCAACAAGATCCGCCACCATGTGGTGGTAGACAGTAGCGGCAGGATCATGGGGGTCATGAGCCAGTCAGACCTGATCAATGTGCTCGGTTTGGAGTATTTTGTGGAAATGCGCCTGGTCGAGCAGATCATGACCACCAATGTCAAGACCGTGCCTTACCGGTTCTCCTTGAGCGAGGCGCTTGCGAGGATGGCTGCAGTCGGTATCAGCTGCGTCATCGCCCTGGACGGCACGGCACCGGTGGGAATCCTCACCGAACGGGACGCGGTCAGGCTGATGGCCGAAGGGATAGATCCTGATAAAGTGCCGGTAGATGCCCTCATGAGCAGACCGGTACTGACTGCGCCCGTCGGCACGACGCTGCACGCTGCGGCCATGATCATGAAACGGGAGGGAATCCGCCACATCGCGGTGGTGGATGACAGCGGCAGCCTTAAGGGGATCATTACGCAGACGGACATCATCAAGGGGCTGGAAGGGAAATATATCGAAGCGCTGAAGCAGATTATCCGCAAGAAGGAGGACATCTTCCAGCAGACCGCCCAGGAACTCCTGGACAAGACCTTCTACCTGGACAACATCCTCAACTCCTCCCTCGACATGGCCATCGTTGCCACTGACAGTGAATTCCGCGTCAAATATTTCAACCCGATAGCGGAAAAGATCTTTCACCGCACGCCGGCTGACGCCATCGGCCGTTCAGCCATGGAGCTGCAGGATCTGGGGGGAGTTGCCGGCACCCATTTACATCGGGCGTTGAACATTGTCCGTAAAAGGGGCAAGCACGACTTTGCCATCGAACTCAAGCACAAGGGAGAGACCCGCTTCTACGAAGGTTCGCTCTCCCGCATCCTCGACCGGCAAAATAAGCTGGTAGGATACGTCCTGATGCTGCACGACATCACCGAACGGCGGGAACAGGAGCGGACCATTCACCACATGGCCTATCACGACGCCCTCACCGGCCTCCCCAACCGGGTGCTGCTGGGGGACCGCCTCGCCCAGGCGCTGGCAGCGGCAAAACGGAACGCAACCGGCGGCGCACTGCTGATTCTCGACCTGGATCGTTTCAAGGATATCAATGATACCCTCGGCCACACGGTCGGCGACAAACTGCTCAAGGCGGTCAGCGAGCGGTTGACGGGCCTTTTGCGCAAAAGCGATACGGTCTCCCGCATGGGTGGCGATGAATTTGTGCTGCTGCTGCCGGCCGTAACCGACAGTAACGGTGCAGCGCAGCTCGCCGCCAAGATCGTCCGCGCATTCCGCCAGCCGTTCGTCTGCGCCGGGCGTAGCCTGAAAGTTACCGCCAGTATCGGCATTGCCGGCTTTCCCGAAGATGGCGAAGATGTGGAAGCCGTGCTGAAAAATGCCGACATCGCTCTTTACCGGGTCAAGGATTCCGGTCGCAACGGTTTCCAGCGCTATTCCCGGCCGGAGCGACAGGATCTGCCGTAGAAACAGGTCGTGATCGGCAGGAGCCTCAGCACAAAAAAAGAAGGGTCAGGGCGCCGGCGCACCGCTTGAGAGCGGAAGGCAAGTCGGAACCTGACCCTTCTTTGTTACCTGGAAAAGAACGGTGTTAAGGGCAGCTCCCCACTCTTTTCCCCTTCACGTTCATGGAAACCGGCATGCCGTTGGCTTCAGCGGACTGCATCTTCATGTCGGAGACGTAGGAATCGGTGCCAAATTTTGTTTCGCCGCTGAAAGTGCCGGCGCTTTCGCCGGTGCATTTCATCTTCCAGCTCACCTTGCTGCCGGAGGTCTTGAACTCGGTTACGCTGCAGTTCTTGTCGCTGCTGATAACCTTTTTCTGATCCTTGACCTCTTCCCTGGTGTAACAGTGCGTCATGGTCGTCGGCGGCATCTCCATCGGCATGCCGGGCATCTCCATCCTGGTGGTGATCTCCCACAGCCCTTCGCGCATACCGTTGGCAGCCAGGCTTACAGAAGGCAGAGAAACCAGAACGAGAACAACAGGCAGAGTTTTCATCTTCATAATTAATTCCTCCTTTTGTTTGGCAGCAATTTTTGCAACCTGCGGGAAACAGTCGCGGGGGTGCACCCCCAAAGAATATGCCCGGAGCAGTAGAGTTTTTTAATTACTTTTATCCTGGCAGAGCAGTTCTGGCAAGCTGAAAAAATTACCGCAAAAAGTCGAGCAGCAGCATGATATTCAGCACCGTGACGATGGCGGCGATGCCCCAGAGGAGGAAGCTGCCGAACCGTGTGTTGGCGTGTTTACCCATGACTTTTTTTGACGAGGTTAGCCAGACTTGCAGAAAAATGGTCCAGGGGAGCTGGATGCTGAGCAGTATCTGGGAATAGATGAGACCCTTGAAGGTGTCGTCTATCAGGAAAATTGCCGCCGCGCCGGTCACCAGCGTCAGGAGAATCCCCCTTTTCGTATGCAGGTCGCTGCTGTTGAACGGTTCGCCGAATATCCCGGCGAAGATGCTGCCGCCGGCCATGCCGGCAGTTGTAGACGAGGCGATCCCGGCCATCAGGAGTGCCAGGGCAAAGACGATAGCGGCAGTGCTGCCGAGCAGCGGACGGAGCATCTGTTCAGCCTGTGACAGTTCGGTAACCTGAAGCCTGTTGAGATAGAATGTCGCCGCCGCCATCAGGATCATGGCGCTGTTGATTGCCCAGCCGACCCCCATGGAGATGAGCGTGTCGAGAAACTCGAATTTCAGCTGATAGCGGATGACCGCCTCATTTTCACGGTTCCACTGGCGGCTCTGGATGATTTCCGAATGAAGGTAGAGGTTGTGCGGCATGACAACCGCGCCGAGAACGCTCATGATTATCGGCAGGGAGCCGGGGGGGAATGCCGGGGTGACCCAGCCGGCGGCAGCTGAATGCCAGTTCGTCGGCACGAGCCAGAGTTCGAAGATAAAGGATAACCCGATCAGCGAGACAAAGCCGATGATGAACCGTTCCAGCATTCGGTAGGCGGTGCCAAAGAGGAGCCAGAGAATCAGGGCGAGAAGGAGCAGCGTGCCGATCTTCAAGGGGATATGGAAAAGCATGTTGAGGGCGATTGCCCCGCCGAGCAGTTCCGCCGTGGCCGTGGCACAGGCGGCGACGCAGGCCGAACCGAGGAGCGGGCGCGATATGAACGGAGGGAGATAACGGGTGGCTGCTTCGGAGATGCACTCTCCGGTGACTATGCCGAGATGGGCCGAGTTATGCTGAAGAAGGATCAGCATGAAGGTCGAGAGGGTAACCATCCAGAGTAGCCGGTAACCGTACAGTGAACCGGCAGCGACATTCGCCGCCCAGTTGCCCGGGTCTATGAAGCCGACGGTCACCAGCAGGCCGGGGCCGATAAATTTCCGGATGTCAGAAAAAACCGCCCGTGTGTGCTCGCTCCAGCTGAAAAAACCGGATAGATTCATAAGGCAATAGGTTACCTGTCGTTTTTAGACCTTGAGAATCTTCATCCTGTCGGTGCGCATTTCTCCAAGCCCTCGTTTGTAGGCTTCCACGGTCACGGCGATATCTTCCGGCTTCAGGCCGAAAAGGGTGGTGGCATAGGCATCAACGGCAACGATATCGGTTGAGGCGAGCACCTTGTTGAGCCGCCTGACATCCTTGAGGTCGCCCCCCTGCGGGCCATGGGCGGTAAGTATCCGGGTAGCGTCCACCACTACCAGGTGGGTCTTGAACACGGAGTTGATGTCTGCCAGGCTGACGGCGATGTTCTTGTGGATCGAGCCGCGGTTACCCCCCATGATCCCCATGATGTTCTTCATGCCGATGGTCAGTTTTGACAGCCCGTGGTGCTTCAGCACCGGCACGTTGATAAAGACGTCGGCTGCCAGCGCCTCCCCGTAAAGTTCCCACTCCGGGAGCGCCTTGCCGTTCAGGACCACTTTTTTGAAACGCTCCTCTTCAAGATGTCTGACCTCAACCCCTTTCATACCCTTGAGGGCGGCGGCTATACCGCTGTTCTGGTAGCAGCGGCGCTCATCATTGCAGGTCCGGTCGAAGACCTTCACCTTTTTCGCCCCGGCCTGGAGGCACTCCTCGACAACGGCACGGACGACAACCGGGTTGGTGTTGGCGGCAAACTCGGGGCCTCTGTCCCACCCCATGTTCGGCTTGACCACCACCGTCTGCCCCGGCTTGACGAAACGTTTCATGCCGCCGAGGGCATTGATGGCGTTTCTGGTGATGCGGGCATGGTCGAGCCCTTCGGCAACGGCAACCACCGGCTGCTGGGCGGCAAAGAGGTTTCTGATCATTCCGGTCCAGAAAAGCGACGAAAGCCCTAAAAGTTTGATGAATCGTCTTCTGTCCATGCAGACCTCACGGAAATGGAATTATTTTTTGGGTGTCTGGTGCGGAGTGGCCTTTACCTCTTCCACGTCAGGACACTGGCTCTTGTGCTGAATCCACTGCACTCTTTTCGGCGAAATTTTCAGGATATCGACCGGTCCGCTCACCAATGACGGCTCGGCTTTCGCCTCTGCCATGATCCATTCGTTGATATTGCGTACTTCATCAAAATCACCAAAGAAATCTTTTTGCTTCATCAGCGCGTGAATAGCATCCTGCATGCCGAGAAAGAGGATTTTGGGCTGTGCCGAGCCTTTCTTGGTCACAATATCCTGCTTGATTGCCTGCAGTTTGACCGGTTCGTCTTTCTGGCTCAGAATCCTGTATTCGAGCATGGCGAGGGTGGTGCCCTTTTTCTCCGCTCCGGCCACCAGTACCTGCATGGCGATACGGTTGGTTACATCTTCGGTGTACCAGCGTGAAAAGAGTTTATCATTCGTTGTCCGCAGCTTTTCAAACGCTTCCTGCAGTTTCCCCATGACAGCCTTGTCGTAGGCGGCCAGCCGCTCACTGATCGTCCCTTTGCCGGCAAAGCTCTTTTCGGCAATCTCGTAGGCGTTGAAACTGGAGGCAGGGAGAGCCGGTATCCCGGAAAATACCAGATAGACATTGCTCATCTTCGTTATCTTGCACTGACTGATGCCGACATCCTTTTCGATCAGCACCTTGCTGTCGGTGCCGATGAATATGTCATCGCCGGTTTTTATGGCGACGATGCTGGTAGCTTGCGCTTTGACAGCAGGAATTGACATTACGGTAACTGCTGCGGCGATAACGAACAGTCGTGACAGCTCTTTCATTGAGAAAAATCTCCTTTAGGATGAAAATTATTCCAGCACCTTCAACTCGTAGGCAAAGTAATCGGTATCCCCGAACCAGTTCGAGGGCAGCCCCTTGTGCTGCTCATAGGAGATGGCTATCCTCTTGCCGACAGAAGCGTTGATTCTCTTTGCCAGCTCATCATTCCTGACGGTAAAGAAGAACTTCTCCGGTGTGGAGCCGGGCATGGCAACCATGGCAATTTCCCCCTCCCAGGTTTTTATCAGCCACCCCTTCTGGGAAAATTTCTGTACATAACCGGCACGTTCGCCCTTTGAATAGCTCCAGTTGAGCGCCAGCCAGAGATAACCGGCAAAAAGAGCGGCAGCCAGGACAAACGGCATTAATATCCAGAGGAAAATCTTTGTTTTCTTAACAGCCATGCGCCGCCTCCTGTAATTTTTACTCAGGTAAAGCTAACCTTGAGTTGAATATATGTCAAGTGACTTGACAGCGCGTGTTTATTACAGGTACACGATTACGGAAACAAATGTATAGCATCGAAAAGTTGTCTGGAGCAGTAGCGCGACCAACTGGAATCAGCATGCTTGATACGGGAAGAGATCGAGAGTCTGAAAGGGTAACAGCTTTGCCGCTGTGCGCTCGGCTGTTAAAGCTTTTTCTTACGACATAATCGAATTTGCCTTGTAAATTTGATTACTGAGACATTAAATTACCTTGTGTTTTTAATTGACACCTCAACGTTGATTATTACCCCCGATAAGCTTTATCGTCGGGGCCAAGAGCAATAAATTTGAGGGTGTCGTCAGCACATTCCGAGCAGTCAGCGCAAAGAACGATAGCGTCGTCGCCTTTTTTTCGACAGATCGAGCAATATAGATAAATAATCAGAAAATTGCGCCGAACAGGGCAGCTGCAGTAACCACGGAAGTTACCTTTAAGTGGTTCACCCGAAGAGATGGGGCTGGCAGCGATCATGTCAACTTTTTTACGTACGGATTCCTTTATTGCGCTATGCTTTTTAAGTGATGCAACAAAATCTTCGCTAAAGACAAGGTTCATTTAAACACCTCATCATGACTTTGCCATTTAACAGTTTCTGCTTTTACCCGAGCTATTGTCTCAAGGAGTGAATCAGTAAAATCGGCGTCAGCCAGGATTATTTCTGTAGGATCGTTCTCCTTGAGGCGCTTTAATTTCAGGGCAAATTGGGTAAAAACCTCGGAAACCGTTGTACGTTGGCTCTCTGCATATTCTTTGATAAACTCAATCAGGTCAGAGTCGAGGGTGATATTAATTCTGGATTTCTGCATAGTACACCTCCTGTTGAGTATATTATGCGCATGATATGCGCTTCGTCAGGATGCTAGTTCAGGATGGAATCCATGGCACGGACCATGTCGCGGTAAAAAACACCGCGCAGGTCATGATGTGGCAATCTCGATGATCCGCCCATTCACCGGAAAGCGGATGATCGAAGTTACTGCGGGGTAATTGAGAATAGGCCGCGAGTTGATTTACAACCTCCATCAGGGCTGCATATTTGTAATGAGAACGAAGAGTCCATCGGCACGACTAGTCCGCCCGAAAAAACTGGGCGAGTTGGTCAGCCTCAGCCCCGTTGAGCAGTACAGGCAATAAAATGAAACCTATCAATGTTAAGGAATTTATTGAGAATTCACAATTCATCCTCGGTGAGGGAGCGGTCATTGAGCGTCTTCGACGTGACGGCAGTTTGGAGCTCAACCCTTATCTGGTTAATTCGGCATTTATCTATGAAGATGCGAATCGCTCGGCCCTGGAGGTCATCTGTCGCCAATACATGGACATAGGCTACCAGTTCGGCCTGCCGCTCCTCATATCCACCCCGACCTGGCGGGCGAGTCGGGAACGGATCGAGGCGGCCGGGTATAGCGGCGTCGACGTTAACGGTGACAATGTCAGGTTTCTTGATGTCCTGCGGAAAAGCTACGGAGGGTATGCAGAGAAGGTAGTGATCTGTGGATTGATGAGCTGTCGCGGGGATGCCTATAACCCCGCAGAGGCGTTAGCTGTTGACGCGGCGCGGGAGTTTCACACCTGGCAGGCCGCACAACTGGCTGATGCGGGAGTAGATTTTCTTCTTGCCGCCACTCTCCCTGCCATCGGCGAGGCAACCGGCCTTGCGATGGCTCTGGCCGCTACCGGCAAGCCGTATATGATCAGCTTCGTTGTCCGCCCTGAAGGGACACTTTTGGATGGTACCCCGCTGAAGAATGCTATCACTGTTATCGATGCCGCCGTGACTCCACGCCCCTTGGCCTATATGATCAACTGCACCCATGTCTCCTTTGCAAAAGCGGCCCTGCTGCACGAAGTTAATTCTTCACCCATGGTTCGGCATCGGATTGTCGGCCTGCTGGCCAATACTGCCGCGCTCAGTCCCGAAGACCTGAACGACAGCACCACTCTGGTGGAGGAAGATCCTGAAACATTCGGCCAGAGCGTCGTCACAATGCATAACGAACTTGGCTTGAAAATTCTGGGGGGGTGCTGCGGAACCGACCAACGGCATATCAGCTCTCTGGCCGCACGGCTTGCGGCAGCAACCAGCGGGGAAAATTGCAGAAATCCAGGGGGGCATGTTTGACATTTGAACATTTAATTAACTGCGGCGCGAAGGCTGGAAAAAGCGGCTAAGGGGAGGAGAATTTGGAGGGAATGGAACACCGGCTGCCGAAGAATCTTAAAATGTCAAACATGACCCGGTGATTCCCCCGAATGTCTTTATCGGGGATCCATGATTTCAATCGGGTATAAGCTGGATTCCCGATCAGAATCGTTTCGGGAATGACAGTTTGGGGGCTAGCTGAAGATTGGCACTAATCAGGAAAAGTAATAAAAACGCTTTATCCTGGCGCAATGAGGGTTCACAGTGAGGCCGTTAAACCAAGCCTGCTTGTTTTTCAGTTTAAGCGTTGGCATGCGGCTTTTTTGGGGATTACTACCGTCTATACTGACGCTGAAAAGGATTTCAAGCGGATTAACGGCTTGAAAGTAGTAATACCGTAATAATCATGGAGTTACGTTGACCGATTTCAATAAACAACTGGGAAAGATCGCCCGGTCCCTCAAAAACGGGGCCAAGGTAATAACGGCTACCGGCTTGACCGGCTCTTCGCCGGCATATCTGCTGGCAAAACTTCTGCAAGAGAGCAGTGACCTTTTTCTGGTCGTAACGGCAGACAGCGAAGCCGCGGAAGAGCTGTTGCGCGAACTCCGTTTTTTTGCCGCCAGGCCGGAAGAGATCCTGCACTTCCCTGCCTGGGACGTCCCCCCTCTGGAAGCGGCTTCACCGCATGCCGACATAACCGGCGAACGTCTGAACACCCTCTTCCGTCTGACGGGAAAACAGGCGCGGGTGGTAGTTGCTCCTTATGCCGCCGTAGTCCAGAAAGTGCTGCCGCGGCAGACACTCGGGGATCTCTCCCAGTATCTGGTTGCCGGAGAAGAGATCCTGCGTGAGGAGCTGCTGGAAAAGTTGGTGAAGCTCGGCTATTCTCCCGTGCCTCTGGTCGAGGATCGCGGCGCCTTTGCCGCGCGCGGCGGGATTCTCGACATCTTCCCGCCCAATCTTCCCTCTCCGGTCAGAATCGAGTTTTTCGGCGATTTCGTCGAAACAATCAGAACCTTTGATCCGATCTCGCAGCGCTCGCTGCAACCGCTGGAAGAGCTGGTGCTGCTTCCGTCACGAGAGGTGATACTTGCCCCGGAGGTGATGAAGCATTTCAGCGGACGACTCAAACGTCTCGGCGATGCCAGCGACATTCCCGTCCCACGGCGGCGGGAACTTGTTGAACAGCTTAACTCGTCGATCTACCCGCCGGGGATAGAAAACCTTCTCCCTTTGTTCCACGGTCCGCTGGAAACCCTTTTCGATTACACCGGAGCTGCCGCAGTAACAGTTGTCCTGGACCCGGAGGCTATAGATGAAGCCCGGCAGGAGTGGCTGCATCTGTTGACAACAGCCAGAAGCAGCGCCCTGGAAAAAGAACTGATAATCTGCGAAGCGGCCGGGCAGTTCCTTATTGATGAGGCAAACCTGCCGGAACGCTTTCCGGGGCGCCAGCTCCTGCTGCCGCGGCTTGAATTATTGACCATGGATACGGCCGAAAGCGTCAATTTTGCCGTCGAGCAGAACAGTGACCTCAAGCTGGCGATCACACCTGACGGCGAAGGGGTGCTCAAACCCCTGGCCGAGCGGCTCACCGGCTGGCTGGCCGCCGGAATGAAGATCTATGTCCCCTGCCACCAGCAAGGGCAGGCAGAGCGGCTGCTGAACCTTCTCGATCATTACGGCCTGCCGCTGGCGATATCTTCCCGCACCTTTGCTGCCGAAGAGTTCCGCCGCGACAAAGGCATAGCCATCCTGACCGGTGAAATCTCCCGCGGTTTCCGGATGCCGGCAGCCGGCACGATTGTCATTGCCGAAGAGGAGCTGTTCGGGAAAAGGGTTCGCCGCCGCGGTGTTTCGGAGATGAAGAAAAAGCAGATTCTCACCTCTCTGGCGGAACTGAAACCTGGCGATCACATGGTGCATCTCGACTTCGGTGTCGGTCTTTATCTCGGGCTGCAGCATCTCGAACTCTCCGGTGTGGCCGGAGATTTTCTGCTGCTCGAGTATGCCGGCGGGGACAAGCTCTATCTGCCGGTCGACAGGATGGCGCTGGTGCAGCGCTATGTCGGTGCCGAAGGGCTTGAGCCGCGGATAGACAGGCTGGGCGGCGCCTCCTGGGACAAGGCAAAGGCCAAGGCGCGCGAGGCTGTTGCGGAGATGGCGGAGGAACTGCTGGAGATCTACGCTGCCAGAGCTGTGCAGAAAGGGTTTGCCTTTTCGCCCCCCGACGCTCTCTATCGCGAATTCGAGGCCGCTTTCGCCTGGGACGAGACGCCGGACCAGATGGCGGCAATCGACGATGTGCTGCAGGACATGATGAGCGAACGGCCGATGGACCGGCTGATCTGCGGTGATGTCGGCTACGGCAAGACCGAGGTCGCCATCAGGGGGGCGTTCAAGGCGGTCATGGACGGCAGGCAGGTGGCGGTTCTCGTCCCGACCACCATTCTGGCGCAACAGCATCTTGAATCTTTCCGCGAGCGCTTCAAGGATTATCCGGTGACAGTAGAAATGCTCTCCCGCTTCCGCTCGCCAAAAGAACAGAAGGCGATTCTCGCTGATGCCGCCGCCGGCCGGCTTGATGTAATCATCGGCACACACCGGCTGCTGCAGAAGGATGTCCAGTTCCGCGAGCTCGGACTGCTTATTGTCGATGAGGAGCAGCGCTTCGGGGTTACGCACAAGGAGCGGCTGAAGAAATTCCGGGCAACACTCGATATCATGACTCTTACCGCCACGCCGATCCCGCGGACACTCTACATGTCGATGATGGGGATCAGGGATCTGTCGATAATCGATACGCCGCCGGTGGACCGGCTTGCCATCAAGACATATGTCGCCCGTTTCAGTGAAGAGCTGATCCGCGAGGCGGTCATGCGGGAGCTGCGGCGCGGCGGCCAGATATTTTTCGTCCACAACCGCGTCCAGTCGATCGGTCTGATGGCAGAGCATCTGGGCCGGATCGTCCCGGAGGCGAAAATTGCCGTGGCGCACGGGCAGATGAAAGAAGGCGAGCTGGAGAAGGTGATGCTCGGCTTCATGCACGGCGAGACGAATCTGCTGCTCTGTACCACCATCATTGAATCCGGTCTCGACATACCGAGCGCCAACACCCTGATTGTCAACCGCGCCGACGCCTTCGGCCTTGCCCAGCTCTACCAGCTGCGCGGCCGGGTAGGGCGCGCCAAAGTGCGGGCGTTCGCCTATTTTCTGATACCGGCTGAAGGGTCGATAGCAGCCGACTCCCGCGAGCGGCTCAAGATTCTGCAGGATATTTCCGAACTCGGCGCCGGTTTCCGTATTGCCACGCACGACCTGGAGATCCGCGGCGCCGGCGATATCCTCGGCGCCAAGCAGTCGGGGCAGATTGCTGCCGTAGGTTTCGAGCTTTTTACCGAACTGCTGGAAGAGGCAATTCAGCGCCTCAAGGGAGGAGATCTGACAGAAAAAGTCGAGCCCGAGATCAAGCTCCGTGTCCCCGCCTTCATCCCTGAGAATTATGTCAGAGATGCCAACCAGCGGCTGGTGCTGTACAAGAAGCTGACGCAGATCAGCAGCGAAGAAGAGGTGACCGATATTCAGGCAGAGCTGGTCGACAGGTACGGCAAGCCGCCGCTGGCGGTCGAGTATCTGCTTGAACTGATGAAGTTGCGGCTGGTCTTCAAGAAACTGCTGGTCAAAGAGGCCGAATTCGACGGCAAGCGGCTCATCTTCTCTTTCCATGAGAAAACCCCGGTTTCGCCTGATCTGATCATCGGCCTGATCCGGAGTCAGCCGAAAAAATATCAGTTCACCCCTGACTTCAGACTGATCGCCGAACTCGGCGATACAACCTTTGACGGGGTACTGCTTGAATCCAGAAACCTCTTGAAGAAACTGGGGCATATGTGATATTCTCCGCAGGATTTTTCGACCAAATATCAAAGGAGATTACTGTGAAAAGACAGTCTGTAATAAAAACCGCGTTAACAGTCATATGTATGCTGGCTCTTTTTGGCTGCAACGCTAAAAAAGACGGCGCTGCCAAGCAGGAGAGCAAGCCTTCCGGACCGGTTCTTGCCGAAGTCGGCGGGACAACCATAACAGTCGATGCTTTCAAGAAGGAGATGGATAATCTACCGCCGTACCTCAAGCCGATGACTGAGACAGCCGAAGGCAAGAAAGAGATGCTGGAGACGATGATTATCCGCGAGCTGATCATGCAGGAAGCGACCAAAGAAGGGGTCGAGAACAGTCCGGCGGTTAAGGATAAACTCGAAGAGCTGAAAAAACGTCTTGTGGTCGAGGCATATCTGAAGAAAAAGGTCGAGGAGCAGGCAACGATCAGTGATGTAGATCTGAAAAAATTCTATGACCAGAACAAGGAAAAGTTCAAGACTACCGATCAGGTAAAGGCGAGCCATATACTGGTCAAGTCCGATAAAGAAGCAAAGGATTTGCTTGCCCAGATCAAGGCCGGCGGGGATTTCGAAGCTCTGGCTAAAAAATACTCGACAGACGGTGCTGCTGCCAAGGGTGGCGATCTCGGCTGGTTCAGCAAAGGCTCCATGATCCCCGAGTTTGAAAAAGTTGCTTTTGCCATGAAAGAGAATCAGATCTCCGACATCGTCAAGACAAAGTTCGGCTATCATATAATCAGGCTGACCGGCAAGCGGCCGGCAGGGGAGCGGACATTCGACGAGGTCAAGGAGCAGATCAAGACCTCCATGCTGCCGGCAAAGCAGCAGGAAGTGTTCACGAAACTCAAGGATGATCTGAAAAAGAGCGGTAAATACTCCATCAAGGAGGATGTACTCAAAGGGCTTGGCGGAACTCCCGCGGCTGCTGCCGCCGATCCGCACGCAGGCGCAAAGGTTGCCCCGGCAGCACCTGATGCCGCAAAAACAAAAGAGCCGAAGAAGTAATTTCCGGTTTTTGCTCATAAACAGAAGTGGTTCATAATGCTAAAGGCCGGGTTACCCGGCCTTTAGCATATATGGCGATCGCTCAGCCCTGATGCGCCAATCAGGCAGGACAATAAATCTTACAGAGTGGCCATGAAGAAAAAATATCTGATCCTGCTTTCCCTGACCCCCCTGCTCCTGGTTATCGACCAGCTTACCAAACTCTACATCGACCGGACAATGCTGCTGTATCATTCCATACCGGTGATTGACGGACTGTTCAGCATCACCTACCTGCGCAACAAGGGCGCCGCTTTCAGCTTTCTGGCCGATGCGGCCTGGCGGCTGCCATTTTTCATCCTCGCTTCGCTCGTTGCCGTAGCTGCCATAATGTTCGCGTTTAAAAAATTGCGTGACGACCAGCAATTTGCTGCTTTAGCTCTTACCCTGATTCTTTCCGGAGCAGTCGGCAATCTTATCGACCGGCTTCGCCTGGGCGAAGTTATTGACTTTCTCGATGTCTACTGGAAAAGTTACCACTGGCCGGCCTTCAATGTGGCCGACTCCGCCATCTGCGTCGGCGTCGCCACGCTGGCGCTGGACATGTTCCTGGAGGAACGGCGGGGTAAACCAAAGGCGCATGGGGCTGAGGGCTCAGGGCTCTAGGCTGAAGGGAAAGGCTTTTGCCCCGCCGAGCCCGAACGTTTAATCTTTATGCCCTGAGCCCTGAGCCCATAAACCCATGTTCATCGATACCCACTGTCATCTTAATCTGCCACCACTCTCCGCCAACTTGCCGCTGATCCTGCAGCGTGCCGCCGCGGCCGAAGTCCGGTGTTTCATCTGCCCGGGAGTATCGCCGGCCGGCTGGAGCGGCATCGCTGCCACCGCCGCGGCAAACCCTGGCGTCTTCCCCGCTTTCGGCATTCATCCCCAGTGGGTCGGCAGCGGATCTGCGGCTTCGCTGGCGGAACTTGAACGCTATCTGGCAAACGCCGTGGCCGTGGGAGAGACCGGTCTCGATTATACCGATAAAAGCGCCGACCGCCAGCTGCAGCAGGAAATCTTCCGTCGGCAGCTGCGTCTGGCCGGAAAATACTCTTTGCCGCTGATCATTCACTGCCGCCGCGCCTTTGCCGATCTGCTGCGGATAGTTGCCGAAGAGTCTGCAGGCGGCATCAGCGGTGTCATGCACGCCTTTTCCGGCAGCGTCGAAACAGCCCGCGAATGTATCGCTCTGGGGCTGCAGATCGGGATTGCCGGGGCAGTCACCTGGAGCGGCGCACTGAAACCGGTGCAGGTCGTCCGGGAAATTCCGCTTAAGCATCTTCTGCTCGAAACAGATTCGCCGGATCTTACCCCCGAGCCGCATCACGGCATGACGAACGAACCGGCTTTTCTTGCTGCAATCGCCCAAAAAATCGCCGCAATCAAAGGCGTACCTCTGCAAGCTGTTGCTCTGGCAACAACAGCCAATGCGGAAAGGATTTTCCATGTCAACGCTGCATCGTTTCTCACGGACTGAACTCCTCATCGGCACAGAAGGGCTCTCTGCCCTCAATGAAGCATCTGTTGCGCTGTTCGGTCTGGGAGGTGTCGGCAGTTATGCCGCTGAAGCGCTCTGCCGCGCCGGTGTCGGCAGGGTGACGCTGATCGATTTTGACGATATCTGCCTTACCAATATCAACCGGCAGCTGCATGCCATGGACGGCACGGTCGGCAGAAGCAAGTGTGCGGTGCTGGCCGAGCGGCTGCGCCTGATAAATCCTAAAGCAGAAATCATCCCGCTGAAAGAGTTCTACAGTGCTGAAAACAGCGGCGACCTGCTGGGGAGCGGCTATGACTATGTTCTCGACGCCATCGACCATTTCACCAGCAAGATTCACCTGCTGAAGAGCTGCCGGGAACTGGGCCTGCCGGTAATCTCCAGCATGGGTGCTGCCATGAAACTCGACCCGACCCTGATCAGGGTTGCCGATATTGCCGAAACCAGCTGCTGCCGGATGGCGCGCTCAGTGCGGAAACTGCTGCGCAAGGAAGGGATAGAGACCGGTGTCAAAGTTGTCTACTCTCTCGAGGAGTTTCGCAAGCCGCTCGCTGATGGCGGCTGCAAAAGTGACTGTATCTGCCCGAACAGGGGTGAGCAGATTTTCTCCTGTGAACAGCGGCGGGTGATACTCGGCAGCATCTCGTTCATCCCGGCAATTTTCGGCATGACCATGGCAGGAGTTGTGGTAAACGACTTGTTAAAAAATCGGGCCCGCCGCTTGAACTGTATTGAATAGACGGTACACTGTCTGCAAACCGATTCCATTCATACAGGGGGGTATAACCATGCCAAAAGAATATCTGAAGCAGGAAGCTTTGAAGCTGGCCATCAAGGGCGAGAAAGACAGTATGGACTATTATCGCAAGGCAGCATCAATCACCAGTAACGAGCGGGCCAGGAAGGTTTTCGAGCTTCTTGCCAACGAAGAAGTGGGGCATCTCAAATCATTTTTCCAGTACTACAAGGGTGGGGAATTCGGGGATATTGAAAGTTACATGAATACCCCGCCGGATACCGCCAATCCGACCTACAAGGCGTTGCTGAAAGCTATCGGTGAAACCACCATGGAAAGACAGGCTCTTGAAATTGCCATGAAAGAAGAGAAGTCGGTGGTTGACCATTACAGCGTGTTGGCCAAGGATATCGTCGACCCGCTGGTCAGGGCGATATTCGAGCGGGTAGTGAAGGAGACCCAGGGGCATTACGACATGATCGAGGATGAGTACATGCGCCTGATGGGGATGGTGGATAAAACGGATATGGACACATACGTCAGGGAATAATCAGCCACAACAAGTTCGGCATAAAAAAGACCGGGGAAACCCGGTCTTTTTTTATGCACAAGCATCCTGCCAAGGCTAGAGATGTTTCTCCAGCGCCTCGATTATCGCACTGATCCGCTCATGCTTCGTCTTGAGGCTCGCCCGGTTGACGACCAGCCGGGTGGTTATCTCGGCGATGGTCTCAACCTCTACCAGTCCGTTCTGCTTCAGGGTTTCGCCGGTGGAGACCAGATCGACGATCCGCTCGGAGAGCCCTACCAGCGGCGCCAGTTCAATCGAACCGTAAAGCTTGATAAGCTCTACCTGCACCCCTTTGGCCGCGAAGTACTTTTCCGTTACATGGGGGTACTTGGTGGCAATCCTGATATTCGACCAGCGGGAGGGGTCGTCCTCTTTGGCAAGGCCGACCGGTTCCGCCACCATCATCCGGCAATAGCCGAATTTCAGGTCAAGCGGCTCGTACAGGTCTTTTTCCTGCTCCATGAGGGTATCCTTGCCGACAATCCCCAGATCGGCCGAGCCGTACTCCACATAGGTAGGGACATCCGTAGCCCGGACGATCATGTAGCGCATCCGTTGCGCCTCGTTTTCGAAGATCAGCTTGCGGGAATTGCCGAGGAGTTCGGCGCAGTCGAGGCCGATCTTGGCGAACAGCGCGACCGACTCTTCGAGGATGCGGCCTTTGGGGATAGCTATCGTAATATAATCATTCATGAAAATCACCCTGAAAATCTTTGAACCGCAAAGACGCGAAGAACGCAAAGAAAATCAAAAAAGCAGTTCGAAAACTTTATTTAGTTTTTACTTTGCGTCCTTTGCGGTGAAGATTTTGATTATTGATCTACTCTTTTACCCGCTTGATATCTGCTCCCAGCCCGGCCAGCTTCTTCTCGATCGACTCATAGCCGCGGTCGAGGTGGTAAATTCTGGTTATCTCGGTCTCACCTTCAGCCGCCAGCCCCGCCAGAATCAGCGATGCCGATGCTCTTAGGTCGGTCGCCATAACCGGAGCTCCGGAGAGCTTTTTGACCCCTTTGACGGTAGCGCTTCTGCCGTCAATGAGGATATCCGCACCAAAGCGGAGCAGTTCCGAAACATGCATGAAACGGTTTTCAAAGATGTTTTCGGCAATGAGGCTTGTCCCGTCGGCAATTGTCATCAGTGCCATGAACTGCGCCTGCATGTCGGTCGGGAAACCGGGATATGGGCGGGTCTTGATGTTGACGCTTTTTACCTTCTTTGTTCCTTTGACCCGGACGAAACCATCCTTGTTGAAGACTTCGACCCCGGCATCCTGCAGCTTGAAGACCAGCGCATCCAGATGCTCCAGCTGCATGTTGCGGATCTTGATATCGCCGCCGGTGATTGCCGCTGCTACCATGAACGTCCCCGCTTCGATCCTGTCGGGCATGACCCGGTAGCTTACCGGCGCCAGGCTGCTCACCCCGGTTATCCTGATAGTATCGGTGCCGGCGCCCTCGATTCTGGCGCCCATCTGGTTGAGCATGTTGGCAAGATCGGTGATCTCCGGCTCCCGCGCAGCGTTCTCCAGGAGAGTCTCCCCTTTTGCCAGGGAAGCTGTCATCATCAGATGCTCGGTGCCGCCGACGGTAGGCATGTCGAAGTTGATCCGCGCCCCTTTGAGCTGCTTTGCCGTTGCCTCAACATAGCCATGCTCCAGACGTATTTCCGCGCCGAGCGCCTTGAGTCCTTTGAGATGCTGGTCAATGGGACGGGCGCCAATGGCGCAGCCGCCGGGAAGCGACACGCGTGCCCTGCCATGCCTTGCCAGCAGGGGCCCGAGGACCAGAACCGAGGCGCGCATGGTCTTGACCAGGTCATAGGTCGCCTCGACATTGTTGACAGCAGTCGTGTCGATTTTGACAATATGCCCGTTCCCTTCAACAACCGCGCCGAGGGACTCCAGCACCTTGATGGTGGTATTGATGTCCCGCAGAAAAGGGACATTGCTTATCTCGTGCAGCCCGGGGGCCAGGATGGTGGCGCAGAATATCGGCAGCGACGCATTTTTGGAGCCGCTGACCGACACTTCGCCTTTAAGTTTCTTTCCGCCGTTTATGATCAACTTGTCCAAATGATTGCCTCGATTTGTATTTGTAGGGGCAAACCTCGTGTTTGCCTTTGTTCCCGGGCGATCACAAGGATTGCCCCGACGATAATCGTCCGCCGACTACCCGGTCTATCCCAGCCGGGTCCTTGGCGCTAAAGATAGCAGAAAACCGGTGTGATGCGAACAGTTCTCTTACCTCCGGAGCCTGGCCGCTGCCGGTCTCCACCAGAAGCCAGCCGGCGGGACGGAGATGTGCCGGGGCTGAGGCGATGATAAGCCGGTAGAAATCGAGACCGTCGCTCCCGCCATCCAGGGCCAGATGCGGCTCGTAGTCGCGGACTTCCGCCTGCAGCTCTTTAATGTCTTCTGTCGGGATGTAAGGTGGATTGCTGACAACCAGATCGAACTTTTCCAGGTGAACCGGTTGATAAAGCGAGCCGATCCTGAAGTCGACCGTTACGGAGTTTCTCGTGGCGTTATCGCTCGCCAGGGCAAGGGCTGCAGCTGATACGTCAACCGAGACAACTTCTGCCGCCGGCAGACGCTTTGCCAGAGCAACAGCGACACAGCCGCTCCCGCTGCCGATATCAAGAATTCTCTGCGCCGTGCCGGCCACCCTCACGGCTTCATTGACGAGGATTTCAGTGTCGTTCCTGGGGATAAGTGCCGCCGGCGTCGTCCTGAATTCAAGCCCCATGAATTCCTGCGTTCCGAGGATGTGCTGCAGCGGCTCCCGTTTGGCGCGACGGGCGACCAGGCTGCGGTAGGATGCGAGCTCATCGTCCAGCAACGGTTTGTCAAAGTTCAGGTAGAGTCCGATCCGGTCGAGTGCAAGGACTTCGCACAGCAACCACTCAGACTCAAGCCTGGCGTTTTCTACACCCTTCTCCGCCAGATAGCTCTTTGTCCAGTTAAGGACTTTCAAAGTTGTCCAGTTTTCTCTATCGGTCATATTGGTTCGGGGCGCGGGGTACAGGGCTCAGGGCTCGATTTTGACTTTGCCCTCAGCTCTCAGCCGGTTGTTTATCCCGCCTGTTCCTTGAGCGCCTCCATCTGGTAATGTGCCCTGAGCGCATCGGTGATCTCGTTGATATCGCCTTGCATGATCATATCCAGCTTATAGAGGGTCAGCCCGATCCGATGGTCTGTCATCCGCCCTTGCGGGAAGTTGTAGGTGCGGATCCGTTCGCTCCGGTCGCCGCTGCCGACCTGACTTTTCCGGTCAGCAGCCATCCTGTCGTTCTGTTCCTGATTAATGCTATCGAGAATTCGGGTCTTGAGAACTTTCATCGCCTTGGCGCGGTTCTTGATCTGGCTCCGCTCCTCCTGACAGGCAACGACAGTCCCTGTCGGGAGATGGGTGATCCGTACCGCGGAGTCGGTTGTGTTAACATGCTGGCCACCGGCACCTGACGAGCGGTAGACATCTATCTTCAGGTCATCCGGACGGATATCGATGTCCACATCTTCCGCTTCAGCCATGATGGCCACCGTGCAGGCGCTCGTATGAATCCGCCCCTGCGCCTCGGTCTCCGGCACCCGCTGCACCCGGTGCGTCCCGGATTCATACTTCAGCTTGGCATAGACATCCTGCCCCTCGATTGAAGCGATGACCTCCTTGTAACCGCCGCGCTCCGATTCGGAACAGGAGAGCATCTCCACCCGCCAACGGTTCTTCTCGGCAAAACGGGAGTACATCCTGAAGAGATCGCCGGAAAAAAGCGCCGACTCATCCCCGCCGGTGCCGGCGCGGATTTCGAGGATAACGTTGCGGCTGTCGTTGGGATCCTTGGGCAGCAATAGAAGCCTGATCTCGGCGTCAAGGTGCTCCTGCTCCTCATGCAGGGATTTAAGCTCCTCAGCTGCCATATCCTTCATCTCCGGATCGGCAAGCAGTTCCTGGTTCTCCTTGACCTCTGCCAGCACTTTGCGGTAGCGGCGGTAGACCTCTACCAGCGGCAGCAGATCAGAGTGTTCGCGCGAGAATTTTCTGAAATCAGACTGGTTGGAAATAACAGCCGGGTCGGACAAAAGCGCTTCCAGTTCGAGAAAGCGCCGTTCAAGTTCTTCAATCTTATCAAGCATTCGTCTTTCCTTTATCTTCTCAAGGGGTGTCGATTTTTCGCAAGGTCAAGGCGACGGAGGGGACCCGCAGAGACGTAGTACCCAAAGGGCATAAACAGCGCTACGTCGCACAAGGAGTTCCCGAACGTCAACGCCGAGATTGCGGAAAAGCGTCAGCCCCCTATATTACCAAACGGTCGTCGCGGTACCCTGCATTCACCGCCAACGCCTCCTCCATCGACCGTATCGCCACCTCCAGCTGACTATCGTCCGGCTCGCGCGTGGTGAGCTTCTGCAGAGCGAGCCCCGGGGCAATGATCATTTTCACCAGAGGGGATTTGTCGTTTTTCGCGCTCCATTTGAGAAACTCGTAGGAGATTCCGGCAATCAACGGCAGGAAAACCACCCGGGAAGCTGCTTTCAGGTAGAACGGCCAGAGCTTGGGGATGAGAGAGAAGATGACGATGCTCACCACCATGACGATCAGCAGAAAGCTGGTGCCGCAACGGGGGTGGAGGCAGCTGTACTTGCGGACATTCTCGACGGTCAGCTCCTCCCCGGCCTCGAAGGCGAATATCGACTTGTGCTCGGCGCCGTGATACTGGAACACCCGCTGGATATCCTTCATCCTGGAGATGAGCCAGATGTAGAGGAGGAAGACCGCTACCCGGATAACGCCGTCAACCAGATTGAAGACGATGTTGGAGTCGCCGATAACAGGCACCATGAGTTTTGTCAGGTAAAGCGGCATGATGAAAAAAAGGAGGATGCCGAAGCCGAAGGCAAACACCATCGTACCGGCCATCGCCCAGGTGGAGATATCCTTTTTATCTTCCGCCTCGTCCTCTACCATCGCTTCATTGGCCGAGAAATTGAGGGCGGTTACCCCCATGACCAGCGAGTGAAAAAGAGCCACCGCTCCTCTCACAATCGGCAGTTTTACCAGGGGGAAACGTTCGGAAAGGGGGATCATCTCCTGTTTTTTAACCACTATTTCACCGGTCGGCCTTCGGACGGCGATCGCCATCGCTCTGGGCGCGCGCATCATTACCCCTTCGATTACTGCCTGGCCGCCAACATTTATCTTTTCCATTTTTTTCCTTTAACGTTTATGTAGGGGCGACCCGTTGGGTCGCCCTTGATTGTATTGCCCGAAAAAGCGCGAGGCAACGCCTCGCCCCTACAGATTACCGAACCGCTCCCTGACTTCTCTGATTTTGCCGCAGGTCATGGTCCCCTCGGGGCATGAACCAGCCACGCAGCCGGGACCGGCCGAACCGAAAATGACCGGCGCTTCCGGCTTCACTATCCGCAGCATCTCGATTGCCATGGCTCTGATCTCCCACTGTGCCCGCTCGCAGCAACGGAGCTCGAAAAAATGCAGCAGCTCCCTGGCGTTCATCGTTACTATTATCTTTGTCTCGGCAGCATTGGGCAGGACAAAGCGGGCATCCTCCGCCGGCACGCCAGCGGCAACAAGCTCCTGGTAGGCCTTGGCAGCAGCCCTGACCGCCTTGTTGAAGATCTGCAAACGCGTCTTTGATGAAGAGATGCTCTCCGGCGCCACCAGCGGGAACTCATCCTCTTTGAAAGCCACATAACGCTGCGACTGCTGCGAGTAGGAGGCAAGACGATGCCTTACCAGTTGGTGCGAACAGGCTCTCGATATCCCTTCGATGCCGAAGGTAAAGGAGGCGTGTTCCAGAACCGACTGATGCCCGAGAGACATGATCCTGGCGAGAAATTCCGTGATATCGGCAGTGGAAAACTTTTCATTCAGCTCACCGATAGATGCGGACGAGTAACAGAGTCTGGCAGCAAGGGCTACGGCACGCTCCGGCTCGGGAGTATGCTGGAGAAGAGTTACTTTCATGGCAGAGTATTCCTTGAGATAAAACGCAAGAAGGGGATTCCGTCCGCGACAAAATCCCCCTCTGGCAAGCGTGCTGAAGCGGCATTACATGTTGTAACGTCTCTTGAATCTTTCAACCCGACCGGCTGTGTCAATCAGTTTCTGCTTGCCGGTGAAGAACGGGTGGCAGGCGGAACAGATCTCGGTATTTATTTCCGTCTTGGTCGAACGGGTTTCAAAGGTGTTTCCGCAGAGGCACTTGACGGTAACATCGACATATTTTGGGTGGATTCCTTCTCTCATTCTTTGATTCCTCCTATTAATACTGGCAAAGCGCCAATTTTTCTCAGCTGGAAAGTTTAAACGCTAGCACTTTCAAGTTATTATTTCAAGCCATTTTATTTGCGCCGCCATAAATCGGGCGCAAAAGAGCTACCTGTTCATGGCGTCAAGGAAGGCCTGATTCGATTTGGTTCCGGAAAGCTTGTCGAGCAGGAATTCCATGCTGTCAATTACGTTCATCGGATGTAGAACCTTGCGCAGGATCCAGATCCGGTTGAGCGAGCTCTTCTCGACGAGGAGCTCTTCCTTGCGGGTGACGGACTTGTTGATGTCGATCGCCGGGAAGGTTCTCTTCTCAACCAGCTTGCGGTCAAGGTGAAGTTCCATGTTGCCGGTCCCCTTGAACTCTTCGAAGATTACTTCGTCCATCTTGCTGCCGGTGTCGACGAGAGCGGTAGCAATGATGGTAAGCGACCCTCCCTCCTCGATGTTGCGAGCCGCCCCGAAAAAACGCTTCGGCTTGTGCAGGGCATTGGAATCGACACCGCCGGAAAGAATCTTGCCGGAAGGCGGGATGACGGTATTGTAGGCGCGGGCCAGACGGGTAATCGAATCGAGCAGGATAACGACATCGCGCTTGTGCTCGACCAGGCGCTTGGCCTTCTCGATGACCATTTCGGCGACCTGGACGTGGCGCGAGGCCGGCTCGTCAAAGGTGGAAGAGACCACCTCGCCTTTTACCGAACGCTGCATGTCGGTAACCTCTTCCGGCCGTTCGTCGATCAGGAGGACGATCAGATATACTTCGGGGTGATTGGCGGCAATGGAGTTGGCAATATTCTGCAGCAGCATCGTCTTGCCGGTACGGGGAGGAGCCACAATAAGGCCGCGCTGCCCTTTGCCGATCGGCGCGGTAAGCTCCATGACGCGCATCGGCATATTATCCGGCTCGGTTTCGAGCGTGATTTTTTCATCGGGGTACAAAGGGGTAAGGTTGTCGAAGAAAATCTTGTCTCTGGCGACATCAGGTGATTCGAAGTTCACCTGTTCGACCTTGAGGAGGGCAAAGTAGCGCTCACCCTCTTTCGGCGGTCGGATCTGGCCGGAGACGGTATCGCCGGTGTGGAGATTGAACCGTCTTATCTGGCTGGGAGAGACGTAGATGTCATCCGGGCCGGGAAGATAGTTGTAATCCGGCGCCCGGAGAAAGCCGAATCCGTCCGGCAGGGTCTCCAGAACCCCTTCGCCGAAGATCATGCCGTTCTGCTCGGTCTGGGCGTTGAGAAGGGCAAAGATGAGATCCTGCTTCCGCATGCCGGAAGCCCCTTCGATGCTGAGTTCCCTGGCGAGAGTGTTCAGTTCGCTGATTTTCTTGCCTTTAAGTTCCTGAAGATTCATCTTTGCTCCTGTAAAAAATTATACTGCTATAAACAATGCGGGCAGAGGTATGGATAAATAAGTGCTGCAATAAGGATTGATCAGAGTGTAGAGACTCTCATGGCGTAAAGAAGATATAATCTATTTAGATAAGAAAGCCTGCTTTTCGGTTGGGTTACGGAAATCTGTCTGGATGCGGAGTTAGCGAGGATAAATAATAGTGTGGTATTTATAGCTCCCACGGAAATGCGTTGTCAACAAAAATATTGACATAAAATTCTCGAAGGCTGCAGCAGGAGTCTATTGACATAGTAACTATAACAGCACATATTATAGTCACCAATCTGAACAGGAGGTTCGTATATGCTGACGATGACAACCATGGACTTGAGAAAAAATCTGGGGCACATTCTTGACACGGTGGCAGAGCACAATGAGCAGGTGATTATTTCCCGTGCTAACCGCCCTTTGGCAGTAATTCTCTCCATCGCGGATTTCGAGGAAAAGGTTGAGAAGAAGAACCGCACCGAAAAATTAACAGCGCTTTCCAGCAGCATGGATAAATGGCGCGAACGCCACCGGACCGAAACTGCAGCTGTTGATGCGGCCAAAGCAATACGTGAAGTCAGGGATTCGCAATGATTATCCTGGATGCATCCGTGGCGCTCAAATGGATATTTGCCGATGAGGCCGGCGCGGAAGCTGCGTTGGCAATTCGTAATGACCATGTCTCCGGCAAAAATGAGATAGCGGTGCCATCACTCTTCTTTTACGAAATCGCCAATGTCCTGGCGACAAAAGTGAAGCTGACGGACGTCGAGGCGCAAGCTGCCTTTTCCATGTTCTGGGAATTCGAATTTAATCTGCATGATTTGAATCAGGATGATCTTCTGGAGGCAATGAAGCTTTCCCACAAACATCGCATAAGCACCTATGATGCAAACTATCTGGCGCTGGCAAATCGCCTGGAGTGCACCCTGGCGACTGCTGACCGGAAACTTTGGGAAAAGGTGGCGGAATACGGGAACGTCACGCTGGTAGAGTAAAATGGTGCCGCAATGCAAGCACGTCGTCATGATCGGTAAAATCCGCACCGGGGCTGTCCGCATCCAACAGTGCCTCCTGAATACCCTTGAGCTGCCATTCGTTGACATCCAGATACTGTTCCAGCGCCTCCTCGATAACAAAGGACTTGGAACGGTGGGTGATGCGGGCAAGATTGTCCAGGCGGTTGCGTGTGTCCGGTTTTACTCTGACGGTCAGGCTGGCTGCTTTGAGCATGGCGGTCCTCCGTGTAAGACATTTGCATAAAATGTAGGGCAGAGGGGTGGTGCGGTCAATCTTGAAAACATCCTGGAACCGGAAAGCCCGCGAAAGCGGGCTTTGACGATGTGGAATGCGGGGGGAATAATGTACCTAGTTGAGACTTGACCCCTTATGCTCTCTGACCCCTTATGCTCTCTTGTAAGTTTGCTATGCGTGCGCAGGGTGGAACATTGACGGCACTAATGATCTAACTTCATTTTCGATCTTGCTGCCAATAGTCTGTTTGGCAAGCTTCAAGTCGTAGGCGGTTTGGAGGTTCAGCCAGAATTCCGGTGTGGTGCCGAAAAAACGGGAAATCCGGAGCGCAGTGTCGGCGGTAATCGAACGACTGCCGTTAATAATAGCCGTGATCCGGTTGGCCGGTACATGCAGTGCCTGGGCAAAAGCGTTGGCAGTCATGCCAATTTCGGCAAGCTCATCCTTGAGGATTTCTCCGGGGTGTATAGGTCTCATGGCGTTCATGACACTCTCCATTTCAATGGTAATCGACAATCTCTACGTTGTGCGGTCCATCTTCCTGCCACTCAAAACAGATGCGCCACTGCTGTTTGATGCGAATACTCTGCTGACCTTTGCGGCCTCCACCCAGCGATTCGAAACGGTTACCGGGAAGGTTCATCAAGTCTTCAACGCAGGTGGCGCTATCGAGAATCTGCAGTCTCTTGTCTGCCTGCTGAACAAATGCCTGAAACCGTGGAATCCGCCCACCGTGGTAAAGTTTTTCAGTATGCTTGCAGGCAAATGAACGGATCATTGTTTCAGCCTATCGCCATTTATGTTGTACGTCAAGCGTAAAACTGGATTCAGCCTTCCCCTCAAATCTTACCCCTTTAGACTGTGACTATTGCTGGGTTGATTCGAGAAGTTTTGAAAAGCGCGTGACGAAATCAAGCCGGTCGGTGTTGTTGATGAAAATACCGCGCTTTTCGATTCCCCGTACGATGATGTGCTGGAGAACGTGCGGTATGTCGATCCGAGCGGTTCGTGGCATGGAAGGTAAATAACAAAAGAGGTGTAGACAATCAAGTTTTTAAGAATGTCCTCCTAGCCCCCAGAAATAAAGTATGATGTCTCTGGAGTTCTGATTCTGTACTGGTGCCGCCAATAATCATATCGCAGCCTGTTCGGGCGTTATGCTCAGGCGCAAACCTACCCCATGCAGCAGATTGAAGAGCGTCCGAATTTCAGGGTTGCCACGATTAGACAAAGTTCGATACAGGCTTTCCCTGTTCAGGTGCGCTTTCTCCGCCACGACCTTCATGCCGCCGTTTGCATCAGCTATATTGCGGAGCGCCAGCAGGAAAGTTTCCCTGTCCCCCTCCTCAAGTGCCGCGTTCAGGTATGCCGCCGCCTCTACCGGGTCCTTAAGCGCTTCGATCAGGTCTTTTTGATATTCCGTTATTCGTGCCATGCTAGTGCCTCCTGTGGTGATCTTGCAGGTAGCCGTTGGCCTGCGCAATATCGCGTTTCTGTGAGCCCTTATCACCGCCGATAAGAAGCAGAATTATTCTGTTGCCCTCTTTGGCAAAATAAACACGATACCCCGGCCCACAATCAACCCTCAATTCCCAGACACCGCCATCAAGCTGCTTATGATCGCCCAAATTTCCCAGGCGAACCCGGTCAAGCCGAACACGGATTTTAGCCCGTCCGGTCACGTCCCGCAGCCCTTCAAGCCATTCTTTGAAGGGTGCTTTATCATCAGCAGTCTTGTAGTATTCAATTTCGTTTGGGAATACCTGCATAGTCATAGATTAGCCTATAAGCTACATAATGGCAAGAGAGGTTTGCGTCCTTTTGTAGCGAATTCCCGAATGACTAACTTGACCCAGCGGGACTCGCTACAAGAGGTGGTGGATCAATCGGTATTATGTCCCTGATTCCCCGCAAAAGTCCCCCGAAATTCAAAGCAAATTTAGCGAGTTAGTGAAGTTTTTAAGAACGTCCCCTTACCTCCGGCATTCCTACCGCGTCCAGAATTCCCCAGAATTCCGTGTCCCCAGAATTCCCTTCCTATCCGTCTTCTTACTCAAGGGGTCGCGTCTCAAAAACGTACATTGTATGGAGTTGAGACGCGACCCCAGTGACAATAGTTGAGTAAGGTGTCCCCGGAACTCCAAGTTCGTCAAGCACCGAGCGGACATGCGCCCGGTTGTGATTTTTGTTCCATTGAATACCTGTCCCCAGGGATAATTCAAATGATAAAGATTGCCAAATGTAATGGATTCCGTTATTAATTATCATATGGATAAACGCCGACCACATTACAACCTGAATGAATTGAAAAAAATTGTTGTTGCAAAAGGGAGTGATGCCTTTACGCTCACAGCTCTTACCAATGCAAGAGTGATGGGACTTTCCGGCAGTCAATCCATTGATGTAATCCTGGCGCTAGTCTCGTCAATGTTCTACAAGAGCATGACAACTCTGCATGACGCATCAATCTGGCAGGATGTTTACCACGCGCCCACTCCAGTCGGCAAAATCGCCTATATCAAGATCACCCTGCAGGATGGTGCCGTGGTGATACAGTTCAAGGAGAAATAGAATGAGAAAATGTCCTTCATGCGGCATAGCAGATATGGTTTTTGAATCACGTGACATACCCTTTGACTACAAGGGGGAGCGGCTAGTTGTACAGAATGTGCTCGGCTGGTTCTGTACTTCCTGCAATGAAGCCGTTTTTAACGAAGGTGAAGGGGTACGATACTCTGCCGAAATTGACAATTTCGCAAAGTCAGTTGATACCCGTCAAGCGGAAGACTTGGGACGAATCCGCCGTAAACTGCACCTGAGCCAGAAAGAAGCGGCTAAGCTATTTGGTGGCGGAGTTAACGCATTTTCGGAATATGAGCGGGGTGTCACCAAACCGGCCAAATCAACAGTTTTGCTACTAAAAATTCTGGACAATCATCCTGATCTGGTTGATGAAGTACGCAGATTTGCGTAAGGGAAATCACTTCTGTAAATTTTCAGGGTTAAATATGGATGTACCCGGAACTCCATTCTTGTAAGGTGTGATGGATTAATCGGTATTATGTCCCTCGATGTCAAGCCAAGTAGCATAAGGCTTCACGGCGCTTTGGTCGGTTCGATTTCGTCAAGTTAATCAACTAATCAAGTACGCCCCCTTAGGGGTTTTTCGGGTGAAAGAGAGCGAGGAGTGGTATTGCGTATGGTGTCCCCGGAACTCCATACACTTGGGAAACTGCCGGAACCGATGTGTTTGCACATATTTAGCTAACGAACCCCTTTCTGAAACTTCATAAAGTCACCGCATAATTATTTTGTTCAAAAAGCTTCCTTACAGGGGGGGACAGATACGACCTAAATAAGTAGGGCATCAAGTACTTGCTCTTTGATCATGTTCACGCCGAGAGAAAATGCTTTTGTTAAAGTATCAATCGAAGACAAGACCTCTGGCAAATGGGATCGATTGAGAGCAATATGTGAATGAGGGATTGGTGAATCTGCTTGCTTTATGTGAATATGTGGACCAACTTTATAAAAGTAATGTTTATCTTCCTCGGATTCGTTAGGATCGCAATGAAGACAAAGGAATTCTTTCTCATCGCGCAATTCAGGAACCATCGTGTAAATATGTAAGTAAGCTTTTTCTAAATGCCATTTCCCTTTCCGTTCTGGATCTTTCCAAACTTCAAAATACCCTGCAGACATATTATTAACGTAAACTTTAAAGCGCCAATCTCTAAAATCACTTTGAGGCAAAGACCCATCGTATGTTGCTATTATAAATGTCCCAGGAGTACTTCTAGTTTTAGTTGCAGGTCCAGTAGCTACCTTTGCGATTGGAGACAACAAAGTTCTTATATCTTTAGCACGAGAGGCCAAATCGGCCTCGTCTAGCACTATTTTGTTCATATATCAATTCCAAGCACCTTGCGATCAGCATCAGATAGCCCATAAATTTCAAATACAAGCTGATCGATTTCAGACTCAATTGACTGGTAATTAGTGGCCGCAGCATATCTTTTATCAACAAGCATGATCAACTTGCGTCTGATAGTAGAAGATATATCGGAAGGCCTAGGTATAGGTATAGTGTTTAATGTAGCAGGTTCTAATACCAAATAGCCTCTTTGATATTTGTGTGAATGTGCGGAAATGTACCAGCTACATAAGCTAGAATTTAATATAGCTACATATATTTTTAACAAATCTACATCATCTACTGAGCCTCTAGGGTATAGCAATGGACAGTGAGAAACTGCATATTTTCCGTCAATATCGATCGCAAATTTAGGAACCAACACTAGGTGCGGGGTAACAATTTTAGTTCTCATCATATTTTCAGGCAAACGAGGCCAAATCGGCTCCCACCATTCTTTATTGTATTTCACCAAAGACTTGCGTTGACAAAGTATATCCCGTTTAGATAAAAGATAAGCCCATGTTTTCGGGAATTTTTCCTGTAATACTTCGGAGTTAATCTTTTCTTGGCCTATATATGGATAAAAGAAATATTTATTAGTAGTTTTTGGAACAACATAAGTTTTCATATCTCTATCATGCAGATATGGGACATATATCTTTTCTTCCCCTTTAGGAATATTATCCTTTGTAATTATAAAGATCTCGTCAGCACCTGAAATAAATCCTTGCCTGATATAGAAGAATTCTTTTAGTTGTGGCAACGCTTTAATTTTATGTTTCAAGATTTCTTCTGCCGGTGGTAACATAAGCCATTCTTTTTCAGTGAAATAATTTTGGTCAACATTATAAATGCTATAGTACTTCGTTTCTATTGTCATATTTTTCAGACCATCTTCAAGTGCCTTTCCCACTAAATCCCGGCATTTTATTATCTTGGCAAATGGAATTAATTCGTGAGTTAGTGTTTTTTTCTGAAAAATCAAAAGAATGGTGTATGCACCTGTATTCTCAAAAATATTTATTGCCGACAAATCTGCCATGCATCGGATCCACGCATTCTTTGATAAAAATTGGCGAATACCGAATGCTGAATTGCTGAGCAAGAAGCTGTGAGGCAGCACAAAGAGACCATAACCGCCAGGTTTCAACAAATCTAATGCTATTTTCAAAAAAGCCAATGAAATATCGGCTCTCCCTTTGGATAGGTCTCCTAAATAGCCGACAAGCCTCTCGCGCATTTCAGGAGACTGTGTGTCGGTAGATACAAATGGTGGATTAGCAACTACGACATCAAAAGTATTATTGTTACCCGTATTGTTTGAATAATATTCAATTGCCTCTGTACAAACTATGTTTAAAGCGCTAGGCATTTCGCCGCTAACGACAAGATACAATAACGATAAAGACAGCTTGCTTGCATTGCAGGCATTGGCATCGATGTCAGTGCCATGTATGCTAGAGAACGTTTCTTGGATAGCTACATCATTAAATATTTGATAAGAATCAATTGATTCAAGCTGCGTCTCAAGTAGCGTTCTCAAGAAAATACCGGATCCACAAGCAGGGTCTGTATATTTCAACCTTTGGAATTGAGTCACAGAAAATTCAGCTTTTAAAAACTTTGCAAAAAACTTCGCTATAAACTGCGGAGTGTAAATACCTCCATACGCTTTGTTATTTTCTTCCTCAGGCAACTGAGGAAATAAAGAAAGTTGTGGAGTGTCTTGTATCCTTAACTTTGACACATAGTGCTCATAAATACGACTTAGCGCATGCTTTGACATTAGTGAAAAATCATATTCATATGGGGCAAATCTATTTCTGTAAAAATCTGTAATTAAACTTCGAATAACTTGTTTCGGCAATGAATCAAATACTCGCAACGAAGACAAGTCTAGAATAAACGTAGGAACATTTGCTCCAGTTAAAGACTGGAAACAACTCAGCAATAAATCATGTAAACGAGGCTCCACTGTTGACTCTAGCTTTGCAAGAAGGTACGTCGCGATATCCTCGGGCAACGTGTTATTTCTTCTAAACGTGTCTTCAATGGCCCTTAAGAAAATAAGTGCATTAAACAGTGTAGAGAAATGCTCGTTAGAGACGTCACAGCCTATTTCTGCAGATAAATTCCGTTTCCAATATGATATTGTATCTATAAAAGCATTATCTAATGCTGGCAGATTTGGATTTGGTTTTTTGCCAACAATTACTTCAAATGCCTCATATCTTAATTTATCAAAGTTTGTCTTTGATATTTCGTACTTTTCTATAACTGAATAGGGTGAAGTTCTATTATAAAGAAACGTGACATTATCAGCTTCAATTGCTATGTGCCAATCTACCAGGTTATTATATGATATTTTGAGAAGGTTATTTATTTCTGTGTAGCTTAAACTTGAAAATCGTCTATTGTTCCTTAAAAATGTAATAACTGCGGCATTTTCAAGACCGTGCTCTATAAGCAGATGGTCATGTGCAATATCTAGATCCGGCGTAGAAAACCTATCACTAGGATGCCAACCAAAATTTTGTGAAAAATTGTGTATCACAGCGGCAGCATCATTAACGCCGATTTGTGAGCCGGTTAATTCAATTACTGCATCGTAATATCGTGCGTTCATAGTCTACCCAATCACAATACGGCCACGCGACCGCTTTTATTTCTCTGCACTACGTCAAATCCCCGAAGACCAAAAGCTTGGAGTATCCGTCGCCGCAGGTGTAAAGAATCGGATTCCAATTAAATTACACTGAAAGGCATTATCAATATCTGATAAATCGCATCTGTAATCTTTACTTACCTTGTATGGCATTAGATCGAAGTATTGCTCCGATAGTCGCCTCAACTATTTTTTCTTTTATTTGATTAGCCTTATCCTGTTTTGATACAGAAACCTCTAAATATCTGGCAAACTCTTCAAGTTCTTTTTTGGTTTTAAGATGCTTCGACAACATCTCATTCCCCGCATCACGCGTCTTTAATGTTTTAAGTTGCTCCATCATTTCGGTCTTATTGATTTTATGAACTTCAACCGGATTATCAACTTCTTTTTCCTTGTTTTTTATAATCTTTAAAGAGATAGAATAACGACCACTTTCAAGTTTTGCCATATCGTTTACTGATAAGCTCCTGATCCCAGAAAGCATCTCTTCGAGAAAATTTGATATGATTATCTCATGATTCATAGTTACACTCCAGTAGCGGCAACAAACTCGTCAACGAATGCCTCAATTTCTTTAACAACATCGTTGTGCGTTCCATTTGAATAAGAATTTAAAACCACTGGCTTACCATTTTGTGGAGCATCAGCAAAAATAGATTTATTTTCTCGAAAAATACTATTTAGAACCGGCATTACTTTCAAACGCTTAGTTTGTGCAATAAATTGCTTTTGTGCTGATATTGGTTCGCCGCCGTAAATCTGAATCATTGTAAAAACAACTCCTATGAACTTTGGGTTAATGCCTTCTGCTTCGGCATATTCATTATATTCGTATACCAATGTTTTGACACTTCCGTGCAGGTAATCTATTCCAAGAGTCGACAAATAGTCAGGTTTGGCAGGAACCAATATTTTATTGGAAGCAATAAGAGCGTTTTTAGTAACTATGTTGAAGTTAGGGGGGCAGTCTATCAAGACTATATCGTAGTTTGCAGCAATAGATTGTATTTCACTTCTTAGCTTACCATGAACCTTAATGTAGTTTTTTTTGCTCTGTGTCATGTTGGCCCCGCCCAGCAATGTCGCAAGTTCAAGATCAACATTTATCAACCCCAAATGTGAAGATATTAAGCTTATCGACCCGCCAGTCTTTTGGGCGAACAAAAACTCATTCACTACTTTTGGTTTAAAGACAAGATCAGAAAGCGGCATTGTCTTATTTCCTTGGCTAATACAATCAAACCAATTTTTTATAGTTTTGGTTTCCTTAAGGTGTGAAACCCAGTAGTCTGGTGATATGAACGAAAAGGTAAGGCTTGATTGAGCATCCATATCAAGCAAAAGCACTTTCTTCCCGCGATACGCTAGTTCTCCTGCGAGATTTGCAGTGACAGTGGTTTTACCGACGCCGCCCTTGTAGTTGATGACTGAGATTATTTCCATTTGCCTTCTCCCTTTAGTCACCGTTAGATACTGATAACTATCTGAAATTAAATTAGAACATGTGATACCGCACAAAACACTCCTTTAATACCATAATCAATTGACGTTAGACAACCGATAGATAGAAAAGATGAAAAGAATTCTCCCTCTTAAAAAAAACCCAGAGGGGTCTGCCCTCGACATGAGACATTTCCCCTGTGAGATCTACATCCCCACCACCGGCGACGCATCCCACGTCCGCCCCTGTAACAACCGCCCATTCAGCTTCTTCGCCCGCTTCTTCCCGGCAAAGCAAGAGTGAAGATTGAAGGGTGAAGAGTGAAAAAAGACAGAAATGAAGCAAGTATGCAG
>JBBRBA010000018.1:0-43110 GCA_038206285.1 Geobacterales bacterium | reverse complement strand
CAAAAGTCTATCGCCTCATGTGTCATCGTTTCATGGGGATAGAGCCTCAGATGCTCGCCACCGACCAATATCGGGATCGCAGTATCAGCCTTGAATTTCCTGATCCAGGCAAGTACCGAGTGAAAACTCCACGTAGTGACTGTGAACCCGAGCAGATCTGGAGCGAACGCGCCGATCCGCTCCAGCGTCGCCGCATAGCTGAGCCCTTCTGCTTCCATGTCGATGAGATCGACTTCAACCCCTTCCCTCTCCAGGAGGGCAGCCACAAGCAGAAGGCTCACCGGGGGGACAAAACCAAGGCGTTCATCCCGGAAAGAAACACTTTTATTGTGACGGTTGACGTCGATCGGGGTAAAGATGAGACTGACTTTCATAGGGCTCTCTACTTCGGATTGTATTTGGTAATGAGTTGAGTAAATTGTGGATCGTTTCTGAGTACCGACAGCTGCGGAGCATCACGCAACTTTGCATAATCGTCAAAACCGCGCTCCAGTGCCTTTTCCAACCAGAGCAGAGACTCGTGGCTGCGGCCGGCTATCGCTGCGACACAGGCAAGATGAAAGGCAGTGCCTGGACCGTCCCACCCCTTGGATTCCAGCTGCAGGTAGTAGGCACGGGCCGGGTCGAGACGCCCTTGCAGAAGAGCAAGCTCTCCTAGGAGGCTGACGACCTGCATCGCATCGGGCTGCAATTCCAGCGCCCGTTTATACGCCTTTTCCGCCTCAGCGTAATCGCCCCTTTTCAGGTAATTGCTGCCGAGGCTTGACCAGCCGGTGACATACTCCGGTTTAAGCGTCAGCAGTTTCTTCAACAGAAGATAGCCCTGATCGACCTCTCCCGTCTCCGTGTACAATGTCCCAAGCCCCTGCAGGATCTCTGTGTTCGCCGGATTCAACAGCTGACCCCGTTCGTATGACCTACGAGCCTCAGCTGTTTTCCCGGAGCTCATCTGCATCTCGCCAAGAAGTTCCCAAGCCTTGTCGCTCATCGGTTCCTTGGCCGCAGCATCGCTCCAAAGAGTGAGAGAGTCGTGCCAGACAGCGGCACGGCGGAAGGATGCGACCGACAACGCTACCAGCGGCAGCACCAGCAGGAAACAGAGCAGTACCTGGCGCCGCGCTCCAAGCTGTTCCCTCAGGAAAACCGCGCCGCAGCCGGCCAGAGCTGCCACCCCCACCATCGGGAAGTAGAGATAGCGATCTGACATCATGGAGAGTGTCGGTATAATCTGGGCCACCGGGAAAAGTCCGGCAAAGAAGAACAGTATCCAGAAGCCGAGGCGCCGATCCCTCCTGAAAAGCCAGTACCCCACCGGCAGTATGGCACTTAGCAGCAGTGCTGCAACGATAACCGCCTTGTCAAAGGAATGATGAATAGTGGGGGCATAGAGGGCACTCAGGTGTACCGGCCAGACGAGCATTCCCAGGTAGCGACAGAAGACCGGCACCATACTGTAGAAGGTTGCCAGGAAACTGCCACCATGATACGGAACGCGAGCACCGCCTGGTGAGCTGAAACCGATCATCGTCGCCACCGCAATGATCCCGGCGACGGCAAGGAACGGAATTTTGTCCATCAGACGCAAACGACGTCCACCCTCAGGAAAGCAGAAATCGTACAACACCAGAATCCCCGGCATGATCACCGTTATCGACTTGGAAAGCAGCGAAAGCGAGAAAAGCAGGAGGGTTGCCCCATAATACCAGCAGCGGGTTTTACCGACAGCTACCTCGCGATACCGACAGTAGCCCTCCCACGCAAGGAGAAAGAACAGCATGGCAAGGAGGGTTTTGCGGTCGGAGATCCAACCGACCGACTCCACCTGCACCGGGTGAACCAGAAACAGCGCCGAACCTACCAGACAGAGCAGCCGATCGGCATACCAGCGGTAAAAAAGCCGGTAGACGAGCAGCGCGTTGGCAGTGTGAATCAGGATACCGGTTGCATGGAAGCCGCCGGGATTCGGCCCCCAAAGCGCATAATCGAAGATGAACGAGAGAGTCTGCAGAGGGACATAAGCCCCGATAACATAACCGGTAAACGCGATACGGATATTCTGCCAAGAGAACCCGTGCACGGCATCGTTGTATATAATATTCCAGTTGTCGTCCCAGTTGGCGAGAAACTCATGCCCCAGCATCCTGCCGTAAACGACCGCCGCAAGCAGGAGCAGGAGTAAAAAATCCAGGGGGTGACAGTTATTGCCGGGTTTGCGCTCCATCCCTTCCTTTTCTTCTGTCGGCATCATCTGTCAGCCGCGGTTATTGCAGACGGAATTACAGCAGCCGAGACAAAAGTCGGACAATCTGTTTTTCTCAAGACACTTTCTGAACCCCCTGAAGCGGGGACCGTTCCAGATCCGGGACAGGCTTTCCGTTCTCGCGTTGCCAACCCGGTACGAGAGACAGGGGTAGACATCCCCGTGCGGAGATATGGACAGCCGCGACCACGGCAGCGAGCAGGCCCGAAAGTCGTGCGGTGACAGCTCCTGGTGGTAGAATTTTGCCAATGTCCCTTCATCGAGCATATTGGCAGGATAAAAGCGGACCTGAGGCTTGCCCGAATAGCCTTTGATCCTGGCAACCTGTTGTAGCAGAATCGCCAGATCGCCGTCTTCAAGTCGGGGGTACAAAACAGGTGCCCCGCAGATTTCCCGAAGTTCATCCCTGTAGGGTGCGCTGTACAGGTTCTCCATGGCCCTTGGCACCGAGTAGGTAATGGAATCGGCGGAAAGGCTGTCAGCCAGTTCCAGCAGGTCGGTCAACTGGCCCAGGTTTTCCTTCAGGATCACGGTCTTTATATCGATAAGCGGGAAAATAGTGTTCAGTGCCTTCTTCTTTTCCTGTATTTTTCTTATCGTTGTCAACGCCTTGTCGAAAAGTCCTGCGCTACATCTGATTTCATCGTGGGCAGCGCCGATACCGTCAAGCGAAACAGCCAGAAGTAGCAGCTTTCCCCTGACCATAAGGTCGATCTGACTGTCGGTCACCAGTGAGCCGTTAGTCAGGATAGTGCAGCGCTTCTTTTTCAGGCCGTAGTCCAGTATTGCGGAAAAATCTTCCCTGACGAACGGTTCTCCGCCGGTCAGCGACAGAACCGACCAGACAGGCAGCTGATCGATGATATGCTTGATCTCTTCCAGTGTCATCTCGTCGTATGTATCGAGCTTCTTTTTCTGGTAGCAGACAGCACAGCCGGCGTTGCAGCGGTGTGTCACCTCGATCTGCACGAAAAAAGGGGGCAAAGCCCTGCTCGACCCAAGCCTGCAAGGCAGCGATGAGTGGAGGTTAGCGATCCGGCTGTAGAGGTTGGAGAAATCAATTTTTCTCATCTTTCCCCTTTGTTCGCCAGCCCAACCGTGCCACGTGGTCAAAGAGCAGATTCAACTCGACCTGCCCATTCAGGTAACAATCCCGACATTTCGACACGACATCCCGATGGTGCTGGTACCCCGGAGAATGCCACAGACCTAACAGGCTCCCCTCACGGACATTGCCTACCGGCTTACCCCAGCTTACCCAGGGGAAACAGGGGAAAACATCACCGTAGCAATCCACGGCCAACGAGTTGTAGCCAGCCCGGCAGCGGACCGGCGAAGGGAGCCCGGCAAAAGACGCCCGAAAAAGTCGCAGGTGCGCGGGCGAGTTTTCCAGTCGGGCGCCCTCGCGCCGTGCAGCAAGCAGATACTCTACCAGTCGGTCAACCTTGGACAGGAAGAGCTCGTCAGGAGCAGCCCCTTCCTTACGATCTTCAGCAGACAACGCCTGACGGGGGATGAACTCGATGCAGTCGGCGCCAAGTTCACGGGAAAGGGTGATCAAATCCTTCGCTTCGTCAATATTCGTTTCGTCGAGCACCGCCACATTCTTGATCCGCAACCTGGCCCCCTGCTGTCGGCGCAAACGATGCAGACGTTCAACTGCCGTCGTCGCCCGTTCAAAGGCACCACGGCAGTTTCTGATCCGGTCATGGGTGGCCGCACTGGCGCCATCCAGGGAAATATTGACGGAATCGACACCGACCTCCAGTATCCGCCGCGCTTCGACATCACCGAGGAAATAGCCGTTGGTATTCAGATGGGTAATCATGCCGTGCTTGCGGGTACAGGCCAGAAGCTCGAATATATCCTGGCGAAGCATCGGCTCTCCGCCGGTGAACCCAAGCCCGGGCACACCCAGACGGGCAAAGTCGCCGATAATTGCCCGGAAACGATCAGTACCGATTTCCTCCACCCCTGCCCGCACCCGTGTCGCACATTTCTCCGGCATATCGCACATGACACAGTTGAAATTACAGCGGTAGGTGACCATGAGGGTGCCATGAATGGGGCCACACAGGGGCCTGCGCAGCAAAGAGGAGAGATGCAGAAGAAGGTACTGCCGACCGCGCCTTGCAAGCCAGCCAATACCGTCCTGCTCCAGCTTCTGCAAAATAAAATCCCGATAAACTTTTCTGATCACGACTTGTTTCTCCGTTTCGGCAGGAGATTTGCCAGAATGGTCTGATATGCCTCGCACGGCGTCCAGCAACCGGGGCAAGCGCCTTTACAGACGGCTGTCCTGATATCGCGCCGCTGATTCGAGTCCCACAGCCGGTAAAGATCGTAGTCGTACTCCCGAATGGCACCAAGGGGCGCGGCATAGCTGGCACAGGGATAAACCATCCCGACCGGATCGAGAAAACAGGAAGCGGCGGCGGACTGACAGGTAAGAGGGACGGTGCCGGTTTTCAGATAAGTCTGTGCCAGGCGCTGATAGCGCCGCTCGAGAAAAGCTACAGGATCAAACAGCCCACCCTTGCGAGCAGCGGACAGTCTGGCGAGCAGAGAGCCAGCCTCTCCGGGAGCGGGAATACCGGCAAAACTGTTGTTGGCATAGTAGTGTCCCGAAACGTGGGCCATATTGACATGAATATCATTAACTGTCAGGTCCCCAAGCTCTCCCCGGAGAGCCTCCATAGTGGCGTCAAATGCATGGAGGTTCGCTTCCTGCAGGGTATAACCGAGATAGACGGAAAATTGACGGGACCGGAGCGCCCGAAGATGACGGAAAGTTGCCAAGGCCCGATCCCACGAACCGGGAAGTCCCCGGATCCGGTCATGAAGTTCGCGTGGTCCGTCAAGGCTGACGGTCACCATGAGGCGGGGGATGGAGAGCTGTGTCAGTATCATTTCAACTGCCGCCACAATTTTCTCCGTCTGGTAACCGTTCGTTGGAAAATTGAGCAGATAGAGCCCGCGACAATGCCCGGTAATGACACGGAAAATCTCTTCGACATCCTCACGCAGGAACAGTTCCCCACCGGTAAGGTTGACCCAGGAGAACCGGTTTGCCCTGGCAAAAATGCTGTCGATCTCCGCCAGCGACAGTTCGTCGGCTGCCGGCTTCTGCCAGATACCGCACATGACGCAACGAGCCTGACAGCGACTGGTAACCGCGTAGGTCAGTCGATAGGGATATGGCAACTCGCTCACATTGCTGCGAATCACATGATAGGCAAGTTTGGCTAGCCGGCGCACTGCTATCTCTCCACCAGCCTGTCCAGCCGACAGGGAGCTTCGGAGTTGAGATAGTGTTTTCGGATGGCGCTGAGGACTTCCACGGTTTCGATGGCGTGCATGCAAGCCCCCTTCCCGGCAGGATGTCGACAGGTATTGAGCTTGGCATTAAAATTCGTAATACAGGGGCTGCAGTCGAACCCCTTGCAGATGGCCAGCCCGCGCGATCCCCAGGGGCCGTAGAGAAGTGGCGTGTTCGGGCCGTACAGGCCAACCACCGGCGTGTCGACTGCGGACGCCAGGTGAACGGCCGCCGTATCTGCCGAGATCACCAGATCCGCGACAGTGATGATGGCGAAATAATCGGTAAACTGTAATTGCCCACTAAGATCTACCGCACTCGTCCGGGCATGCAGATGCCCGATGGTCTCCCGGATCAGGAACGACTCCTCGGCCAGCCCCGTAAAAACGACCCGCGCCCGGTACTCCGCAATCAGCAGGTCGGCAAGAGCAGCATACCGCTCCGGCAACCAGCGACGCTCGCGAAAATTATCACTGGTACCGATATGCATCACTACGCAGACTTCCGCCGGCTCGACACCTAGTCCGGCGAGAAGGTCCCTCCCTTGCTTCCGCAACGCCTCAAGGCAGGCAATATTGACCCCGGGCAGGACGGCGAGTGGTGCGGCTCCGGCAGCGACGGCAAGGGAGAAGAATGATCGGGTCACATGGATCGTATTGTCATAGGGAACGGTATGAGTGAACAGCCGACTGCGATACTGCCCCTTCGTACTGAAGCCGATATTGGCACGGGCACCGATCTGATTGGAAATCAGGGCAGAGAAATGGGCAAACTGTTCAAAGTCGATGATGATGTCGTAGTCGTTACTTTTCAGGAGCCTTACAGCGCGCCGCCAGCTTGAGATAAATTGCAGCACTGTTCTGGTAGTGATCGTAACAATGTTATCCACTGCACCGGTCGCTGTCTGAGCATCACGATTACTGTCCAGCGTCAGGAAATCGATGGTGGCGTCGGGATAAGCCGTGCGTAATCCCTGGATAGAGGGGAGCAGCATGAATATGTTACCGATGCCCCAGAATTTGATAAGCAGGAGCCGTTTCACACTGCCAGGAGGGGGAATAGAGTCGAGGCTTCGGAGCCTTCTGGCCCAAGAGAAAACTAGCAGGAGGGGGATGCCAATCCAAGTGTCAATGATGCGTATCAGTTTCCAGTTCATTCTATCAGCCATTTTCCCATACGGCTCATGAAAAAGCAAAGCAAAACGAGCGGCAATCGGGCTCAAACTGGCCGCGACAAGCGCTTGTCAGCACCGGATTTTGCCATTCATTCGGAAGAAACAGTTCCAGATAGAACATAGATTTCAGTCCCGATGAAACAGCGAAAAGCATTTTCCGGAGTGACTGTCGTCAATAGTGAATTTGTGCCAGTTCCACCTCTAGTACTTTTACGGATCGTTGCTGTTTGCCTACTTCGCCAAGAGTTTCCTTAGCAGATGCCTCACCTCAATTTTTCCCAGGAGATCGGAGGCAACCAACTGGTTCCCCCGGTCCCCCAGGTGAGTCGGGTCGGTAAAAAGCCCGGGATTTTGATCGAAGATTCGTGAATGATCGATGAAGGAGAACCCTTCTTTCCGGGCCAGCGAGCCTATTCCATGTCCAAGGATATCGAAGAGTTGGGAGCGCTTCTCCCGCTCATCCTTTCGAAACGGCTGAAGCACGTACAAATATGGGATCTGAACCGTTTTAAGGTATGAGTTAATTATCGTTATATTTTTCAGGGTCTTGCGCGGAAAATCGGTGGCCCTGTATGTATCACCGGTATCCTTCAAAGCCAGCCTGGATAGGGCAGCCCCACGGTTGTAATACTCATAACCGGCGATTGCATACCGATAATACTTGCCGTCGGAATAGTACCGATTATACAGATCCTCTTGCTGTTGCGGTCCCGCATAAAGGATGTCATTAACCCCTGAATATTGAATAATCATATCCGGCTCGTATTCCGTGATGCGATTGAAGATCCAGATCCGTTCCTGCGTGGTGGTCCAAGACCCCGCAGCAGCAGTGATGACCTTGATGTCGAGCCCCGGATGTCTCTGGCGAAGTTCAGCCTCCATGAAACCGGCGATCGTGGCGGTGGTGTCCGTCGCATTGCATCCCCAGGCCACCGAGCCACCGGTCACGAAAATCCGGATCTCTTTCTTTTTCTTTTTTTCGAGATCGACGGGGTAACGAAACTGCTGCCGGTTATGAAACACATATCCTTCGATTTTACCCGGCAAAGGCGCATAGGTCGTATACGGATCGGGAACCATGGTCGTGTGGTAAACGACCGGCTTTGTCGGTTTTTTAAAGTAGGCCGTTTCGGGCAGATAGGCAGGAAATTGCTCCTGTATAATCGGATGAGTAATTGCGGGAGGTAACCCGTAGTCTTTAGAGACTTCTATGGTCGAAACGTTGAGGAAGATGGCGTTCGGGTTCTTCTTGTCCTGTCCGGAAATCCTGCTGATGAACTGTCCGGCGGCATGTCTTGCCGCCAGGTACTCTCGGCTATGGTGCGCGGCAAGTATGTAGTCCGGATATACGGAAAAAAGAATGAGGTACAGGAGAAAGGCGGGGGGGACCCAGAGCGCCGAGAGCAACAGCCACATCACTATTTTTTTCACCATGCAAATATCCTCGCCTCGCCCAAAACCGTTCTTATGTACGGTGACAGTCTATACACTTCAGAATAATTTGGTCGGTCAAGGATTGATCCTTCAACAAGGACAGCCCGGTCATTGACATTTTCACGACAGCCGCCACTGAGATCATCAAGAACGATCAGATGATGCCCCATAGTCAGCAACTCATCAACAACGTGGGAGCCTATAAAACCTGCTCCGCCTGTAACCAGAACTGTTGCCATGAACTATCCTTTACAGCGATTTATCAGTTATCCAGTAAGTTTTGCCAATTAATAGCGCCGCGATCCTCACCAGCCTGACGAAAATCATCTTCGGCCTCATGTTGTCGGCCGAGAGCTTTCAGAGCCACCCCGCGATTGTAATAAAATGTGCTGTACGGTTTAAGCCGGATCGCCTCGGAAAAATCCTTTACGGCTGCTTCATACTGCCGGGCTTTGCTTAATGCGTCACCCCTCAATGCGTACAGGTAAAAGACTCCGGGATATCCAGCAGCTTCACCCATTCGTATCGATCTTGTAATATCCTCAGCAGCATCCACATACTGCCCTTTCCTGATCCGGTACTCTGCGCGAAGATAATAAGCCCGGCCAACCGGTTGCACTGCTATCACGCGCGTCCAGAGTGTTTCCGGATTTTTCCAGGCACCGGTGAGCTGGATAGATAATAAAGCCACTATCAGTACCAATGCTATTAAAATCATCAAGTTTAGCTTACTGATTGAAAACTGCCGCGCTGTAGCACTCCTGGTAAAAAATGCTGCGGCAGCTATGCCCAGCGCTACACCGGGCAGATAGGTAAAACGATCTGCGTAAGCTTGAGCACCATTCTGGAAAAAACCAAGTACGGGAACGAGCGGCAAGATGAAGAGCAGCAGTGTCGCAAGATACCAGGGACGACTCCGCCAGGTTACTGCACAAACTAGCAGAAGCGAAACTGATACAGCTGCCCCCACATAGTATGAAATGGGGAAAACCCTGGGGAGCAGGTACAGATTGACCAAACCAACCGGATAGACGGTCATTTTCAGGTATTCAAAGATCGAATTGCCTGCCAGTATCAGACGCTTGAACAGGGAGAAATCAGTATAGGATACAAGTATTGATTCTCCCCTTGCAAAAAAGAGCGTGGCAAATGCCATCCCCGCGGCGATGATTCCGAACGGGATTTTGTCTTTAATGCAGGTGACAATGGTCTCCCGCTTGAGCCGCCCGAGCGGATACCAGTCAATAACCAGCAGCATTGCCGGGATAACAACGCTGACCGGTTTTGCGGTTAAGGACAAAAACAGGAGCCCAAGAGAGACCAGATAAACAGTTATTATTGCAGATCCTTTCTCCCCGCGGCTCCTTCTCTCGACATAGTAAAGGTAAAACAAGACCGCCCCGAGTGAGAAAAGTCCGTTCAAAACATCCTTGCGCTCAGTTACCCAGACCACTGATTCGACCCTTAACGGATGGATACCCCATAAAAGGCCGGACAGCAATGCTGCTACGCGGCAGCAAGGCCCTGAACCTTCCGCATCAGGGTCGATGTTCCGGAACAGCTGTCCGGCAATCAGGACTACAATCCCGGTGTTTGCGGCATGCAGCAGGATGTTGGTCAGGTGATAACCAAACGGATTAAGCCCCCAGACGTAATAGTCCAGAGCAAATGATATCCAGGTCAGCGGCATCCACCAACCCATATACGAGACGGAAAATGACTCCTTGATAAATTGCCAGTCCAGAATCCTGATGCCCGGGTTTTCCGTAACATACAGCGGGTCGTCCCAGTTGATGAAATCACAGGTCAATGCCCGCAAAAATACCAGCAGGCAGACCACAGCAGCAAATGCCGCATAGGATTTTACATTGAAGGCATTTTTATCGACAGGCACTGTTGCCCCACTCTATCGGCCCGGCTGCAGGTCCCGAACGCTGAAAGTCTGCGCTAGCCTCGCTTGATTTCCCCATTGCCTCGAATGCTCTCCCTCGATAATAATAATATTTCAGATCAGAGCACGATGAAATCGCCCGGCTGAAATCATCAATCGCTTCCGGGTAACGTTCCTGGTTAATCAGTGCCACCCCCCGGAGAGCATAAAGCTTGTATATTTCTTCCACTGCCGCCTTTTGCGCGAAACTGATGGACACGGTCAAATCCTGCTCTGCGGCCGCATCCTGCCCGGTAGAAAGATAATACAAACCTCGCTCCTTAAAGGCTCTGCCGGTAGGTTGCAAATCAATGATTCTGGACCAGACCGTTTCGGTACTCTTCCATATCCCGATGTATCGCCATGTTGTACTCACATAGGTAACAACAAGGAAACCTCCCGCAAGCAACAGTGCCTGACGGGTATATTCCGGCCAGACTTTTTCCTTCATCCGGTAAATCGATCCGGCAAGGAAAGCAATCATGATACTCGGCGCCAGTGCCGGAAGATATGTAAAGCGTGACGCAAAAGCCTGGAGCCCGTTCTGAAAGAAAGCCAGCACGGGCAGCAGCGGCAGCAGAAACAACAGTAGTGCCACAACCGGCCATCTTTCTTTTCGGAAGAGACCTATCACAACTGCCGAGAAAAGAACGAATACACCCCCCTTAAGTGCGTAGGAAGTCATCTGCGAGGCATCAATCACATGCAACGGCAGCATTCCGGCCGGCAATATCATGAAACGACAATATTCGAACAGCGCGTTACCGGAGACTGTCAATCTCTGCACTATCGACAGATTGTCATATGCCGCCAGAATATTCGATTGCCGGGCTATATTGAGTGTTGCCACTACCATGGCGCCGGAGCAGAGGAGAAAAGGGGCTTTTTCCAGCAGGATCCACTTAACGTTGCCCTTGCGTAACCGACCGAGAGGACACCAGTCCAGCACCAGCAGCATCACCGGTAGCACAACGCTTACCGGTTTTGCCAGCAACGACATTATAAACAGCGTGAGCGACAGAATATAGTCACGCCTGAACCGGAAACTGGAGTGCTGTATTTTGCTGTTCCTGGCGTAACTCAGATACATAAGCAGTGAACCAAGGAACAACAGCCCGTTAAGCACGTCCTTGCGTTCCGTTACCCATGCCACCGATTCGACCCGAAGCGGATGAAGCCCCCACAACAAACCTGCCAGGAGTGGGATGAGAGAATATTGAACCGATGAGCGATGAGATGAACCGATGAGAGTTGAGAGTTCAGGGTTTCCCTCATCCTTCATCTCTCGTCTCTCATCCCTCAACAGCCGTCTCTCATCCCTTAGCAGCCTGTCAGCCAGCAAAACCACCAGCCCCGTGTTTATGCTGTGCAGAATAACGTTGGTCAAGTGGTAGCCGGCCGGATTCAGCCCCCAGAGTCTGAAGTCGATCGCCAGAGAAATCCAGGTTAGCGGCATCCAGAAACCGGCATGAACCGAGGAGAACGCAGCGACGATATGGTTCCAATCAAGAGCTTTGACAAGCGGGTTGTTGAGGACATAATCCGGGTCGTCCATGTTGACGAAGCCGTTGAAAACGGACCGGATAAAAACCAGAAAAGTCAGCGTCCCGGCGATAACGGCAGTTGCCGGGAGCTTATTCTTGTTAAACCAGGCAGATCCATTATGTGTCATCAGTTAAGTCCTACCACATCTTTTCAAGATCAGCGCGGCTATAAGTTTGGTTCCGTTCCTCAAAATAGCTGCCGGCAGACTCGTCGCGCTTGAGCCGCAGTGGATTGCGCGTTGTCAGTCGGTACAGCAGAGCCACCGGTGTCAGCACAAGAAAATACAGAAGCGTCAAAACGACCTTGGCATTAAACGCCCCTAAAAGCTCGGCAAAGCCGAGCCACAAGCGAGCAATGACGTTTGCCAGAGGCTTGACAAACAGCGCGATGGCCAGCAGGGTCAGAGAGGCAACGGCGAGCAGCCGCTGATGCAGGATGAAGTGAAGCAGCAGCAGAAAAGCGGCGATAACCGTGAGGGTTTCCAGCTCCTGCAAGCGGGTTATTATGCGGGCTGATTTCACGCTATCTCCTAGAAAAGGGTGTAGATAAAGGGCGCAACTGCCGAGCCGCTCGTCATGAAGATCAGCAGACCGGTAAGCAACAGGAATATGATAATCGGCGCCAGCCACCATTTCTTCCTCTCCTTTAAGAACTGCCAGAACTCCAGTATGATCCCCATGTCATCTCCTTAAGGCCGCGATGGTGCGGCTTGCGTATCAATCCAGCGCGAACTCTTCCTGCCAGACGCCTGAGTCGCTCCACTGCGGCTGTAACCGTTTGTCGAACATGACATTGCCGATCACCAGCCGGTCCATCTCTGTCCGCATGAAACAGCGATAAGCATCCTCAGGAGTCATGACAATCGGCTCACCGCGCACATTGAAGCTGGTGTTGATAATAACCCCGTAACCGGTATTCTGTCGAAAAGTATCGATCAGTTGCCAGTACTGCGGGTTGGTCTCCCGGTGCACAGTCTGCAGACGGGCCGAATAGTCGCTATGAGTCACCGAGGGAATATCTGACCGGAGATGATACAGCTTCTCCCTGACTGTCAGGGAATGGTAGCCAGGCGGCAGCGCCCTGCTCCTCGACTCCAGCACGTCGGCCACCAGCAGCATGTACGGCGAATCACACTTAGTATCGAAATACTCACCGGCAAATTCCGCCAGTACCGACGGGGCAAACGGGCGGAAGCCCTCGCGAGACTTGATCTTGAGATTGAGCTTCCTTTGCATTTCGGGGTTGCGGGCATCAGCTATGATGCTGCGGTTACCCAGTGCCCGTGGCCCCCACTCCATCCGCCCCTGAAACCAGCCGACCACCTCCCCCTGCTCAAGATGAACGGCCGTTTCACGGCAGACGGAATCGAAAGAGTCTTGCACTGTCGCAACGGCCCCATATTTCCTGAGCGCGCGCAGCACCTCCGTATCACTGTACTCCGGACCCAGATAAGCACCCTGCATTGCATCAGCGACATCGTCCGCGACCCGAACCTGACCGTTCCCGATATGATGGGCGGCGTACGCCGCTCCCAAAGCGCCGCCGGCATCTCCAGCCGCCGGTTGAATCCAGATACCGTCGAATATGCCGGCGCGCTGAAGCCGCCCGTTAGCAACGCAGTTCAGCGCCACGCCGCCGGCCAGACAGAGATGACGGGCACCGGTCAGTCGCTGTGCCTCGTGCGCCATCCGGATGACCACATCCTCCGTAACCCTCTGGATCGCCAACGCCAGATTGCAGTGCTCCTGTCGCAGTTCCTCTTCCGCCGCACGCTGCGGAAAACCGAACAGCTCATGCCATGCCGGCGCCGAGGTCATGGTCAGTCCTGAGACATAGTTGAAGTATCTCTGGTCAAGCCAGAGCGAGCCATCCGCTTTTACATCCACGAGACGGCTGGTGATCAGCTCGCAATAACGCATAACATCCGGCGAATCAGGGTCGCCATAGGGGGCAAGCCCCATCAGCTTGTACTCGCCTGAATTGACCTTGAAGCCGAGATACTGGGTAAAGGCCGAGTACAACAGCCCGAGCGAGTGCGGAAACTTCAGATCCCGCAGGATGCGGATACTGTTGCCGCTGCCGTGGCAGATGGAGGCAGTGCTCCACTCACCCACGCCATCGATGGTCAGGATGGCGGCTTCCCGGTACGGTGAGGGGAAAAAGGCGCTGGCAGCATGGGACAGGTGGTGCTCCGGAAAGAGCAATCGAATCGAAGAGCGCGGTACCGGCTCGATTGCTGTCAATTCATCCAGGAGCAGTTTTTTCAGGAACATTTTCTCTTTGATCCAGACCGGCATCGCTGTCAAAAATGATCTCCAGCCGCGCGGCGCACAGGCATAGTAGGTTTCCAGCAGGCGTTCGAACTTGAGGAATGGTTTGTCGTAGAATGACACCGCATCCAGATCGGCCAGGGAAATACCCTCGTATTCCAGACAGAACTGTACAGCTTTCTCCGGAAAAGAGGGGTCATGCTTTTTGCGGGTAAAACGTTCCTCCTGGGCGGCTGCTACAATCTTGCCGTCCCGAAGTAAAGCGGCGGCAGAATCATGGTAGTAGGCCGATATGCCGAGCTGATAGCATGGCCTTGCCCCACCGGTTTTGCTGCTGTTATCTGTCACTCTCATCGATTCACCCGGTTCAGCTTTTATAGAAGATTAACAGTAGATGGAGGGCTGTTTACCATCATCCGCGTGATCGGCATTGTCATGTCGGTATCGTTATCGGTCATCGCGTCACAATACCACGTGCTGTCAGTTCAGCTGTAATGGCACCAGCATACTCGGCAAGGTACTCTGCCGGTGGGTGTACGCGATAGAACTGCTCCTCTCTACCGGGCTTGTACAGATCAATAAGGGAATCCTCCGGCAGACCCGGAAAAATATCTGCCGCCCTGAGCCGACCGCCACTGGCCGGAATAGCCACAAACAGCACCGGGATGCCGCGCTGTTGACCCCATTGCCATACCTGCCTCGCCATCTGCCTGCTCAGTTCATCGCCAAACCTGCTGGCCTGTTTAGGTTTCCGCAGACGCATCAGAGCCGATCCTGCCCGATAGAGTGCCGAGGCCTGCAGAAGATTCTGGTGAGTCTCTTCCGGCATGCCGGGTAAAGCTGACAACTCCGCCGGAAAGTTCTCCGCTAGCAGGAGCATATCACGCTCAAGCCAGAGTCGCAGGTTGAGCGATTCACCCGGGATCGGCTCGAGAAAAGCACGGCGGCCACGGTTGAACAGCTGGATAATCACCAGGTCGGCCTGCAGGCGTTCAGCCTGGCTGCCTGCCAGCGACGAGGCCTGGGCAAGGGTGTAGGCTGATGTGCCGAAATTCCACACTTCGACCTTCGGCAGACGCGCCGCCAGCATCTTCTGAAGTTGCGTCGGAATGGTCTGGCTGTCATCCACATTGGCTCCATACATGGTGGAACCGCCGGCACAGACAATCCGCATCACACCTGGAGACTTCTTTTCCTCAAACCCCGGATTGCGATTCCCCATACGACCGATTGACACGCTAAAACCCTGGTCGCCCAATCGTCCGGACATGCGCGAATCCGGTCGCAGACGATAATGCAAGACAGGATCATCGATAGATTCGTGTACCGCCAAGTCAGCACTTTGGTAATACAGAGCCCTGCACATCAACGTCAAGTCAACATGAAACAGCCGGATAATCCCTTCCAGCAGGAAAAGGCAGAGCATGCTGCTTGCGAACAGTAGTCCGGCATTTATCAAAAAGTTGCGCATATTCATGTCATATCAGCTGCATCGAGCAACTCAAACTTCATGACGCAAGCAGACCCTGACACCCTACCGGTGAACATGTTTCTGCCTTGCATCAGGTCTCATCTGCTCCGTGATAAAATCGCGAATATGCTCTGCCGCGACCCGGTGAGCCAGTTCATTCGGATGGCCGTCGTAGCTGTTTGCCGTCAGCTGTTGCCCGCTATACTGCTGCAATGGTGCCAGCAGATCCATGTGCGGTATGCCACTTTTATTCAGGAAGTCGTTCATCTGATCATGGATTGCCAGGTACGGATAGGCGGCATCTTTTTTAATAGCGTGCACCAGCGGGAATATAACCACCAGGAGTCGGGCGCCCCGGTCTGCGACCAACTTGTCGAGTCGATGGAAGGCTGTCGTCAGACGGCCCCAGGTCTCACCCTGGTAATCATTCGGCAGCAGATAAAAGTGGTTCTTGACCAGCGGGTCATGCTGTCGTTTATAGCGATAGTACATGGTATCGATAAAGTATGACCTGTTCCGGAAGATGCTGCTGCTTTCATAGTTCGAAATGATGCGCCGCATGGAGCTGCGCCCGTCGTTCGACATGTCGGTGGCATCGTTCAGGTTATACACCAGTACGAAATAATCAGTCTGGTAGTTATGGCGGTAAAGCTCCTCGACTATCTTCAGCTCGGACAGAGTATCGTCTCCGCAGGTTGCCAGACTGTGCAGTTCCCAGGGGCTGCTCTTTCTCAGCAGGTTGACGAAGCGCTTGTCTACATCATTTATGCCGGCGGCGGCGGTAAAAGAATCCCCCAGAAAGGACACCCTTGGTCTGTCTGCCGGAGCCTGCACAACATAGTCGATGTTGTCCCGAAAACCGAAATTGTTGTACCTGAAATGCTTCTGGTACCACTTGAGCGAAGTCAGTGTGATGTTCATGGAGTCGGACTGATCGTAGCCGAACCGGTAATAGGTTTCGCCCGTCATGTAAGCCGTTGCTATCAGAAAGATGAACAGCACCAGATTGGCGGCAACAGTTTTTACCGCGCCTTCCCTGACTTTCTTGAAATGAACGGCATACATTGCACATACAATGGTTACGGTAGCATAGAGTGCAATGCATATCTGGTAGAAATATTTGTCCATCTCTCTTCCTGCACCTATCGACCTGTAGTGGCGCTCATATCCAATCCGCTCTTGATTACAGCTACATCTTCAAGCGGTTGCACTTCATACTCCAGTTCATGTACTGCAGAATCCCCATCAGCGCAAAACCATTATTGCTGGTTCCGCGCCGATGCTCAAGCCAGAACAGCTCCACCTCATCCCACTTCAGCAGTCCCAGAGAATGACGTGCCGTCAGCAGGGAATCCCCGAAAACTGTTGCCAGGATTCCAGAAGACCTGAACCAGTCGTCAATGGGCGGCAGGAAACCGGCCTTGGGTCGCTGCAGCGCACTGCGCGGTATAGTGTCGCTGAGAACCTTCCGCAACACTCGTTTACCTTTCCAGAGGGTGCGTTTCGCATCGTCTTCCAGATTGAGGCAGAATTCCACCATCTGCCTGCCGAGCAGGGGAACCCTGACCTCAAGCCCATGGGCCATGCTCATGCGGTCAACCTTTGCCAGGATGCCCGGCAGATGAAACAACAGATCTGCGTGCTGCCGCGCGGCCAGATAAGAGCGGTGCGCCGGCACCTGATCCATGAGCTCTACATACTCAAGGAGCGGGTCATGGCCGTGCAGGCTCTCCAGAAACTCGTCTTGGTAGAGACGCGCCTTCAGGTCGTCGCCGAAAATCCGGCGAAACGAGGCATGATCCCGGCGCGGCCCCGCTTCGGCGGCATCCATCAGCCGGTCAACAACCATGCGCCTGCCGTAAAGCCGTTCACCATCCGGCAAATACCGGGCAGACGCCCTGAGCGAGCGACGCACTCCCGCAGGTAACCATCTGATCAGGGGGGTAATCTCCCCGGCGCGGTACGTATCGTAACCGGCCAGAAGTTCATCGCCGCCATCGCCCGCCAGCACGACGGTCACATCCTGGCGTGCATTGGCGGAGAGTGCGTACATCGGGAAGCAGGAGGGGTCCGCGAGCAACTCCCCCATTGTGCCCAATGTTCGAACCAGTGAAGCCTCATCAGGGGCAAACCGGATTGACCGGTTGGCAAGATCGAGGCTGGCGGCATACTCGGCGGCTGCCGCAGTTTCGTCGAACCAGGGCGCCGCAAACCCCATGGAGAACGACAGCGGATCTATCCCGCCCGCAACCGCAGCCATTGCAACGGCAAACGAATCGAGTCCTCCCGAGAGGAAGAGTCCCAGAGGCACATCGGCTACGGTCTGGCGCTTAACCGTTGACAGCAGTATTCCCCTGAAGCGCTCCACCGCATCGTCACCCCATTTCAAAGGGACCGGACTGTACTCCGGTGACCAGTAACGCTTCAGTTCGAGCCCACTTTCATCGACCCGAAGCAACGATCCCGGCGTGAGTTGGCTAACCCCCTTCAGGCCGGTGCGTGGCGCCGGCAGATAATTGAAGGTGAAATAGGTATCGAGATCATGCGGGTCAGCTTCGGGGCAGTGGTTCAATGGGCCAAACAGGGGCAGCAGTTCGGACGCAAAAAAAACCGCATCGGCTGTAACCTGGTAAAAGAGCGGCTTAATCCCCAGGTGGTCGCGTACCAGATAGAGCAAGCGCTCATGCAGATCATAAAGCGCAAAGGCAAACATGCCGTCCAACTTGTTCAGAGCAGCCTCGCCCCACTCCTGCCAGGCAGCCAGCAGCACCTCTGTATCCGAGCGGCTCCGGAAGCGGTGGCCATGTACCTCCAGCTCTTCTTTCAATTCCCGGAAATTATATATTTCACCGTTATAACTTACGACGAACCTGCCATCACGGGAACACATCGGTTGGCGGCCGGCTTCTGATGGATCGAGTACAGCGAGGCGGGCATGGCCCAGAAACAGGCCTGGGGCACTGAATTTGCCGGTCCCGTCAGGGCCGCGGTGACTGACTTCCCGAACCATGCCATCAAGAGCCTCGGCAGGCCAAGAGCGGTCCTGATCCCTGTATGCAAAAATGCCGACAATACCGCACATATCCCTTGCTTAACTCCCCTGTAAACCACTCCGGATGTCTCAGTTCAATGCAGGCAAAATCACCTTATCAATGACCCTTCCGGAGATCATATGCCGAGTCGCAGTATCGTCTATTGCCACCCGAAAGGATCCGGCACCAAGTTTTTTCAGTGCCTGCCTGACCCTCGTTTCATAGGCCCGCACAGCACTTTCGAACGTCGCACCTGCTTCATTTGAATTATGCTGACGCTCACCGAAACAACAATCGTCATGCCGGTTCAACACCTGAAGCTGCGATCGTCCGGAGCCAAAGGCTCCCATAATGTAGAGATCCGGATAACCGGCAATTCCGTAGAAACTGTCCAGGTTTTGTTCGGTATGCCCGAATGTCCACCCCCAGCGCAGATATATCGGCAAGGATCCCGCCACATGGATACTGGTCTTGATGCGCGGGTCGATCGCCGCACAAAGCGTCGTGGTCCAACCGCCTCCGGAAAAGCCGATCATGCTGACATCCCGGTAATGCCGGCGACCGGAAAGGGCATAATTCAGGCTGACGATAGTCGGCTCAAGAAAGAATTTCATCGGATTACCGGTTGTAACAACATTGAACAACTGGTCATGATGCTCCCGGCAATCCTCCGGAGTCTGCTGGGGCATATAGACAGCCAGCACCGTAAACCCCTTGGACAGGAGCGAAAGCAGTGTCTTGCGGATCCCGACGTCAGATTCACCTGCCAAGCCGTCATTGAACGTGCAGGTACTGGTATGTCCGAGATGGAGAATTGCCAAACGTCTGTTCGAATGTTTTGGTACAAACTGATGGGACATACCAATGAGTCCGACCGCCATGGAAATGCGCAACGTATCGACACGAGCGAGGTTTTTCAGCCCCTGCACAGGACTCTGCACACTCCGCTGCACGGAAGACGGCATTTTAGTGGCGGGAAACCCGCCTTTCCCCCAGGTAAAATCAACGAGCGCGGCACGCTTCCTGGCCACATCAGCCGGTGTAACTATTGTAATTTTGCTATCGTCAACCCGCGCCTGGCACTCGACTGCCCCCCCGATAACGACCGTAAAGAGGAGTAAGACCATTCCCGCGTAGAGATGCAGGCAAACCTTGATTTGTTTCAAACAAGCAATCATTTTCTCTCTACCTGTTATGCCCCGAACGAGGCCTATCTTTGGGCTGATACATCAAATAAAGTTGTTAGTACGCTTAGAAGAAGCAATACGAATAATGTCGCCGAGCGCGCCCATACCGATCATTAGAGAGACCGCTGTTCCAAATATGACATAATAGAGCGAAATGGTAGCTAAACCTGACATATACAGCAGGAGTGCCGGCACATAGACAAAACCCAGCATGAGACACGCCAGGAGCACAAAAAATTTCATGGGATTGAAAAACTCGACCCCCTGCAGGATGAATTGCAGTGCCTGGATTGAATCCCTGACATGCCGTACCTTGCTTCGACCGACCCGCTTTTGGTATGTGATCGGGACGTATTTGATAAAATAGTAGAGGCCACTCATCAGGATGCTGATGCTGGTTGTGAAGGAAAAGGTACCGCACAGAAAAGGCTGCAGCTTCAGAACTATCTCACGCTTGAAAATCCTCAGACCGCTGTTGGGGTCTTCGATTCTGTTGTCATTGAGGACTGATACAGTTTTCTTGAATATCTCCCTGAAAATACGTTTTATGAAGCCGTCGTGCTCATTGATATTCGTCCGTGCCCCTACCACCATGTCGTAACCGTTGTTCATCTCAGCAACCAGCCGCGCTATATCTTCGATTGGATAGGAACCATCGGCATCTACGATACCGATCCATTCGTAGCGTGCCGACAGCACGCCGGAAAGTATTGAGTTGCCATAGCCGATGTTGTGCGGATGGTTTATCACTGTTATGCTGCTGCAGCCTGAAACAGCCAGCCGGGTGCCATCTGTCGAGCCATCATTAACGACAATCACCTCGGTGGATAGCTCGATCCCTGACAGCGTTTCCAGCAGCCGTTCAATAGTAGCGGCAATGCTGCTTTCTTCATTGTATGCCGGCACAATAAAAGTCAGCCCTTTGGCAATGTCCTCCATACAAACCTCCAAAATTAATCCACCAGCCAGCTGTCAGCCGGCATGAAATTCCTGCAAATTGCATTACTTCCCGGCAGAGCTCTGCTGCCGATCAGATCTGAAGACTACTGCTTTATACAGAAAATTATAGAGACGATATTCAATCAGGCCTGCTGTGAAACCATAGCGAAGCCTGAGTCGCGCAACCGGTCCATACAGCAGGCAGACAAACCGGATAGCGATGTATTTGAATGTCGGGCCCACTTGAACTTTGGAAAACTTGTCATCAATAAAATACGAGGTCACCTGCATCATATCAATCAGACGCGCCATCCGGGGAGAGTACCAGGCCGGATGGAAATCACCTTCATTTTCCACCTCAGCCCACTGTTCAAGAGACTCCGGCGGCGAGTAGCCAAAACTAACAGCAAGCTGATACAGCTCGGTGCCTGGTAACGGACGATACTTGTTCGGCGAAAAGATGATCGCGGAGGGATTGTCCGCCATCAACTGCAGGATCAACGCACACGTTGCCCGGAGATCCTGCGCTGTTTCACCGGGAAGCCCGATCACCCAGTTATAGGCGGCCATTATCTCCGGATGTCGTGCCAGCTTGCGGTTAACCTCCAGAATATCCTCAACCGTACAATCCTTGTTCATCAGATCCAGCATCCGTTGTGAGCCTGACTCGGCACCAATGTGCAGGATATCCGTTCCGGCTGATGCAAGTTTGGTGAGGTAAGCATCATCCATCTTCAGGATCTCGTTGATGCGCGCCCCCCTGAAGCCGAGCTTGACCTTTATCCCCCGGCTGAGAATCTCGTCTATTATTGCTTCTACGTGACCAGGGTTGACAAATGAGTCGTCATCGATGAAGTAGATGTACGACGCGTCATAGACCCTGTGAACATGTTCAATATGTTCTGCCACCGACTGCGGCAACAATGGAACATACCTGTTCTCGAAACGCCGGTATTGAGCAGGCGAAGAACAGAACGAGCAGCGGTACGGGCAGCCCATGGCACTGTACATCGGGAAAATACGTTCCCGGCTGTCAAGCTGTCCATAAAGCGGCAGATCCTTCTCAATCAGGCGATAAGGTATGTTCCGGTAGTCAACAACCTCATGAACGGCATCCGGCGGAATCGCTACAATGTCACCTGCCGCCTTTTCCCTGAAAGACAGACCTGGAATGGTCCCCAGGGGCAAAGCATCGACATCCCCGCGCAGATGCTTTGCCAGCAGAGCAAGAGACGCCGAACCGTAGCCGCTGACGGCATAGTCAACGCAGCTTTCGGTCAGGACAGTGCCGCCATTGAAGGTCACATGCGGACCACCCCACACCATCGGAACAGCCGGATATTCCTGTCTGAGCCAGCGGGAAATTTCCAGAGCGCTTGAGATGGGAGCGCCCGACATGACGCTGATACCGGCCAATATGGTGTCATCTGCTATCCGCCGGGAAATTTCGCGGCGCCAGGAGTCAGGATACAAGCGGACATCGACGATGTCTATCTCGAAACGCTCCCCTATAGGCCCGATCGCTGCATACAGAAGGCTCAGCGGCAGATGACGGACGTATGTGCCGGAAAAGCCCATCAGTGGATATATGAGCAGTATCCTTTTCTGATCACTCATATCAACTACCTCCGGCCAGCTGCCGAGGGACAGCAACATCGCGTTGCAACTCTTTGCGTCTCCAGAACCACCCGTAACCAAGAATCAGTACAAACGATAGCAAGGAGATGAACATTCCTGCCATGAAATACGGATCGGCATATCCGACTACGACAACATGACTGCCAGCGGGCACCTCCAGCAACACCTGCTTTGTGTTTGTTTCTGCGATGGCGATCTTCCTGCCGTCTACTTCAGCCGTAAAAAACGGGTTTCTGAACACATTTACCAGCAGCGAACCGCCTGTTGAACGCTGCGTATGAAGAATGATCGAATTTGTCCGGAATTCATGCTGAATGCCGAGGGCATCTTTTGAATCTCCCCAGAAAGCAAATGGCTTACCCGCAGGATCAAAATAGATCTTTCTGATTGCATCCTCGTAGAACAATTGCAAACTGCCGAACTTGCTTACCGTCACAGCCTTATCGACCAGATACCATCTAACCCCCCAATTTCTGAAGTATTCGAGTGGAATATTCGTCAAATCCATAGCAAGGCCAACCGGGACCTTGATTGTCGCTTCGTAACCCAGGCCGAAGGCCGCCTTGAAATTTTCTTCCGACACAAGGGAATCGTGCCCCCCCAGATGATACAGACCCCACAATGTCGCATAATCGTATCCCAGCAGCGGGGCAGTAAAACCTTCCGCCTTGCCGGGCTGATTATCATTGATTTCATTTTGCCAGACACTGACAATCCTGCCTTGTGACAACGTGGCCTTCAACGGCTCGTCAAACGGCACTTTGTCGAGCAGATGCGCAAAACTGTACTGCCTTGATGACAGTGAATACAGCCCTGCAAAATTGATGACATGCAGGATCAGCAGCAACGCCACCACCAACTGCCCGCGATGTTTCAGGAGGGCGGCTCTCCTGCAGATCAAGTCAAAACCGAACGAAGCGATGACTACCAGATAGAAGCTGGCAAATACTGCAAGTTTGAAAGGGTGCTTGAACTTGCCGAAGAGCGGCAAATGGTAAATCAGGCGAGTGATGATCGTATCACCTGACCACATCAGGGCAAAAAGCGCACACCCGCTAAAGACGAGTAACTGTCGTCTGTAGAGAGAGGTACGGATCGTCAGTAGTGCGGCTACTGCGCAGAGCAGCGTCAGGTAGCCGACGTGCGACAGGAAATGCAGCTCATTCCAGGTAGCACCACCCGCCTCGGAAAAAGGCGCAACCAGACCGGTAAACCAGAGCTTCAAATCGTAGCTGCTGGCAATGTACTGCTTCCAGTCCAGCACGGTTTTTCTCGTGAGTGACACACTCGCCTGGTAATAGGCGGAAAGCAGCAGCGGCATGACGATACCCGGTGCCGCCACATGACTGAGGAGGTACAGCTTAAAGCGCCCACTTGCCGCCACTGTCTCGCCCTTCACAGGGAGACAGCCGACCAGCAGGAATGCTGCCACGGTCAGGAACTCGAATGTGATGATATAAACGTATAGCTGTGGATAGCCGACCAGGAGCGCCAGCACTCTCAGCAAGACAAGAGCCAGAAAGATCGCATAGCCACCGCTGCCGGCCAGTTTAAGTGAGAATAACAGCAGCCAGGGGAGATAAGCGGCGCAATCAAGTGTCTGAATCCATGAGTTGCCGAACGTTATAAGACAACCGCAAAAGGTATAAGCAACCGCGCCGAACAGGCAGCTTGGTTCTTCCAGGTCAAACGAGTGCATCAGGTAAAAGAACCCGAGACCGGCAATGATCAGATGGATGACAGCAATAAATTCCATCGCGCCGAGATAATGGCCCAAGAGCAGTTTGCTGAGAGCGAGACCAATGTAGTTGATCGGGTACAGCGCCGCATACTGGATACCTACCGGAGTACCGAGATACTGATGAAAATTGTAAAAGGGGAATTCACCGTTCAGCAGAGCCCTGAGGTTATGGACATATAGTGGCAGGTGCTGGACCCGGTTGTCGTCCTGCAGAAAAAAATAGGGGAAACGCAGTTCCATGATTGCTGCCATGCAGAGGGTCAGGACGCACAGGATGAGTGGGTACCTGTGCCATGAAACAGCCGTGCCGGTTTTTTGCCAGATATTCATGCGGCTACCCCGTTTCCGGATTCCAGGCTCACGCCCGGCATCTCCGGTCAAATCGGCGATTACTCATTTGCATCATTGTTTTCTGATTTCAACCGAGGTGTGGCCGAATTCCTGGAAACGGTTTGTCTTCAGTTTGACATCGCAAGGGTTGCACTGCCCGTAATTATCGCATAACCGGAAAGAATCATCGATGTTAAAATGGGGATCAAGGATATGCCCGACCGCACCCCTGTTCTGGTAGAGATCTGCATGGCAGCGGAAAATATCTCCCCCTGGCCCGATGAGCAGCTCGGTAGTTCGGCACTGTACCTGCCGGCAGGCCTGCCGGTCGCATGCGTCCGGGAAAGACAGATTCCCGAACATTTGGCCATCAACTTCGCCTAGAAATTCTTTGGTGCGAAAATCAATCCCCAGACCGGTGCAGTAAGCCTCTGCCCTGGCAATCTCTTTCTGCAGGCCGGGATGCGCCACCCCCCAGATACCGATATGATAGCCGGCAGCCTGCAGCCTCAGCACCCGGGCGGCAAGAACTTCAATCTTCTCGGCTTCAGGGTGATAGCTTACCCGAATGGAGGCATATGGAGCTTCCCTGAGAATTCTCGACGGATCGACCTCAGCCATGAACCGGTCCAGAGCAACATCCAGGTTTGTCAGGAGGTCGATATGAAGTTCGGGTTTTATCCCTCTGACAATGGCAAAAAAATCGGGGTGCAGCGTCGGCTCACCACCCTGGAGACTCACCGGCAGGTCTGAACGCGAAACCAGCCGGTTGAGACCGGCAAGCCACTCCTCGCCTGACAATATCCGGCCTTCAGGCAGTTGTCCATTGAAGCGGTTAATGCAGTAGCTGCAGTGAAAATTGCACTTCATGGTCAGAAAAACGCCGATGTAGTTATAGCGTTCGGGAAGAACCACGGGGGAGAGAGCCCCGCTAAGGTTTATTGCAGAATCCGGCTTGACGGGGTCCAGACGGTTATCCTCCTGCAAGGGTTTCGTTACGCTCATGAATTACGCGATCTCATCGACCGCACCAGCTTTTCTGCCCGACGAAAGGCAAGATCCACAAAGAAACGGGAGGAGGACAGGAAGTTTTTTACGGTAAGCGCCTTGGAATGGCCGTGCTCCCGCTCGGAACCCACAACAGGGATCTCGATGAACGTTCTTCCCTGGTCCAGCAGCCTTGTAATCAGATTGGCCTGGAAATCGAACCCGTAACAGTTCACGTGCCAGCGCAACACCTCGAATCGCCTGTGCACCGAACAGCCGTTGTAATAATGAATCCTGTAACCGCTCAGCAGGTTGACCACCATGGTGAAAAGTCGTGAGAGGCCCCGCCGGAAAGCCGTTCTGCCAAATACCTGCGCATGGTAGGGGATCAGGATGTCCGCTTCACCGACATGCCCGAGGATTTCTGCAATCTGCCCGGCGTCCTCAACATTATCGCCATTGATAAGGCGGTAGTATCTGCCCCTGCCGAGAAAAGCCGCCTCAATGAAATTCTGGGCAAGACCCCTGTTTTCCGGGCGAACCACCAGCAGGAGAGGCAGTTCCGGACGAGCAAGCATGTAATTCTTGATTAATTCCACAGAACGGTCACTGGAGGCATCGTCAATGACGATCATCTCCCAGGTCATGGCAAGCAGCGCCATGGCCGCCTCAATCTCCCCGAAGGTGCCAATAATGTTATCCTGCTCGTTGAAACAGGCAACGAACAGCGTGATATCGACCTCTGCACAGGGAGAGTCGGGCAGATGCGCTGCCGGCGTGGCAAAGATCGACGCATGGTCGATCTGTCCGGATACTGCTTCCTGCAGGGCAAGCGGCTTGCCTGTTTCGTCGGCCATGGAGAACATTCTACCTCGGTTCATTTGAATACTATCGCTGTGGGCAATAATCAAGCGACCGTCAGACAGAACGGCTGAACTTGACTAAGTTGGTTGCCACAGCCACTGGCGTGTAGTTAAAGCGGCTGATTGCAGATTCGTTGCAAATCAGGAACGGATTACCGGCAACCCCGGCATCAACAATTGCCGATGATGAGCCGGTTTCGGCAATGATTGCCGCCACGACATCCCGGATCGTCATCGGCTTGCAGGAAGCCAACGGCAACGCATTGCAACCGGTGAAGCCGCTCTTCATGGCATTGTAAACGAATCCGCACAGGTCGTCAGTATGCAGAATATTATTGAACAGACTGCCGGCATTATGAATTTCGATCGACTCTCCGCGCAATGCTGATTGAAGCACCCCGGCAAGCCAGACTTCATGGGCGCCCTTGCCAACCACGCCGCACAGCCGCATGGAGATCACCGGGAAATACCTGCTCTGTTCCTGCAGAACCAGTTCACATAAATGTTTGGAGATACCATAAGGAGAAGGATTAACAATATCGGTATGTTCATCAACCACCCCGCTCCCGATATGACCGTGAACCGAAAGACTGGAGGCAAAGATGAGCCCCTTGATGCCGACCTTCCTGCCATAGGCTGCCACCTGTTCAGTCATGGCCAGATTGCCCTCGATGAAATCCTTGACCGGCAGGCCGCAACTGTTCCGGAGCGCAGCACAATGAATAATGTAGTCAACGCCTTCAGCCAGAGGTATCTCGCTGCGCAGGTCGCAGCGAAGCCACTTCGCACCGAAGGCCAAATCATCAGGGGCGGCAGAGCGGGACAGCGCAACGACTTCGCACCCATCTGCCCGCTGCAGGCTGTCCACAAGAGCCCCCCCGACAAATCCACCCGCCCCGGTTACCAGAATCCGCATTTTTCCGATGCCTCCCCGCTTACCCGCGCAGTCTCAATTACGTTCAGACAAATTCAAGATGTTCGCGATCCGCCTCAAGGTATTCGAGTATCTGCAGATTGCTGGCATCCATGACGCAGTGGTGGTTGCAGACCATGGATGGGTCGATACAATAGAACCTCTCTTTGTCACTATTCCAGAGATCACGGAAGCGGATGTCGCGGATGGAGCCGAGCAATCCTTCTTTCAGATTATAAGCCTTGTCATGGCATGAATAGACATTCAGGTCCGCGCCAATGACCGGGGTGATCTGCAGATACGGACACCAGGTATAGTCCTTGGAAAACGTCTCCAGCTGGGTATGATATGAATCAAAAATTTCGAATGCATCACTGCCGAAATCTTCAGTAGCCCTGGCAGTCTGTGCCTTCACCTCGGCAATAAGGGGCGCGTGGTACTCGTTGTTCTCTGCGCCGCTGTTACTCACGATGCAGGGAGCAATCTTGACGCTTTTTACCCCGGTGTCACTCAACCGGCGAATCAATTCATAGATATGGCTGAAATTACGGTTGTCGACGACGATGCATACGCCCAGATAACAGCTGCCGTTCAGGCTGACAAACTGTTCCATGTTGGCGAGTACCCTGCTGAACTCCCCCTCCGGACAGCCACGATACGACGCATAGCTGGCATCATCCCAGCCATCCATGGAGATTCTGAGCCATGTCGCATGGCTGGAGAATACCTGAGCCACGCCACCGCGCAGTCTGGAGCCGTTCGTAAGAGCAGCGAATTTCACCCCGTTCTCTGCCAGTTTTTCCGCTGTCTCCTGAAGATGCGGATAGCAGAAGGGATCGCCTCCCCCGCTGAAAGTCACCGCTTTTACCCCCATGGCGGCAATATCATCGACAATCTCCAGCATCTTTTCCAGAGGGATCGAATCCGCCGGTTTCATGTCCTGGCCAAGCTGGAGGCTGTCGGCACGATAGGCGCAGTAGCTGCAGTTGTGATTACAGATATTGGTCGGCTTGATCCGCACATTAATAGGGGGCAGGATACTGCCGGAACGCCTGGAGAGCGACTCAAGCTTTTCCTTAAAGTGAAATATCTTCATTCTTGTATACAACAGCCCCATCTGAACTCCGTATTGTGCAACGCTACTCAAAGTAGATAAATTCGTAATCGCCGCTATAGCCGAACTCTCCGAACAGCCAGACCCACTCTTCCGGCGTAAAGAATGCGGCACAGGTCAGGGCCCAGCACTGTAGATTGAACAGCTCTGCCTCGTTCCGGTAAGCCTCGACAACCAGATAGCGGTTTTTCCCGACCCGCTCCATCTCACCCAGGGCAGACTTCAACTCCGGCAGAGGCAGATTGTGCAGGGTGGTCAGGGAGATTACCAGATCAAACTCATGATCGGCAAACGGATATGGATCCTGGGCGCGGTGCTGAAAGAGCCGGTCGCGGATCTCTTCCCTGGCATTGGCTATGGCGTAAGCTGAAATATCGAAGCCGCAGACCCTGGCTGCCGGCAAAAGCCGCTGCAGTTCATAGAGCAGAAAACCCTTGCCGCAGCCGACATCGAGGATCGCCGCATCCGGCCGTAATTGGTAGATCTCTACAAGCTTTTCAGCTACTGGTTTCCATCTGCCATCATACCGGTAACCACCGTAGCCATAGCGACGATCGCCATCCCAGTAATCGGCATCATAGCGACGCGCCACCTGCATGCATTCGATCTTGGCATCCCGCATTCTGGCCAGATAATCACGCGTCGTTTTGGTGTGAAGCGGGTTGATAATACTCATCAATTGAGCCAAAAACTATTCTCCCTGAAGCGCTACGACGGTACGCACAATGTCCGCCGCTGCAATGGCGTAGGACGCCCGCAAATCTTCGGTCGATCCTACTTCGTGAATGAATTGTGCAGGAATCCCCATAGTGGTGAGTCCCCACCTGGCCGAGTTCTCGGCTTTCAGACGGGCAAGAATACTGCCGAGTCCACAGTTGACAAAATGCTCTTCGACACAGATTACCTGCTGCACATTCGCCAGAATACCCAGCAAAGCTTCGGCAGCAAGCGGTTGCAGAGTAGGCACCGAAATAAGAAGTGGCGCGACACCCGACGCTTGCAAGACATCATGCGCGGCAACAACTTCATTGGCAATCGAACCATGGAAAACAACCGCCGTACCGGCCCCTTCCCTGATTATGTTGGGCGCAGTAATATCGGTGATGGCATTTACGCAGAAAGAGGGTTCGCCACGCTTGGCAAGCCGCACATAGAGAGGCCGTACACTGTCCAGGGCATAGACTGCCGCGGCTCTCGCCTCAACCGGGTCAATCGGTGAAATCGTTACCAGATTGGGCAGCGTCTGCACCAGACCGAGATCTTCAACCGAGTAGTGGCTCATCCCCATGGGGGCATAGGTAATGCCGCTGCCGATACCTACAAGCACCACCGGCAGGTCCTGATAGCAGATATCGTTGCGGACCTGCTCATAGCAGCGGTAGAGCACAAAGGGAATGATATTGTAGACAAAAACCTTGTACCCGGTAAGCGCCAGACCGGCGGCAAAACTGATAGTATTCTGTTCGGCGATCCCCATGTTGCGGAAACGATGCGGATACTCTTCCTTAAACCGGTCAAACACTCCCAATCCGGCATCGCCGCTCAGAATGAAGATGTCGTCGCGCGTCCGGCAGGCATCCAGTATGGTGTTGATGAACGAATTCCTCATCCGATCTCTTCCAGTGCCCTGGCCCGGTGCTCGGCAGTGACGATAAAATAGTGCCAGACAAGTTCATTTTCCATGAACGAGACACCTTTCCCCTTAATCGTGCGGGCGACAATAATCTTCGGCTTTCCGCCACTGTCTTCGGCAACAGCCGCCAGAATAGCACCATGATCATGGCCGTCGGCTTCGCAGACATGCCAGCCGAATGATCTCCACTTGTCAACTATCGGTTCAAAAGAACAGATTTCTGTGGCACGGCCATACCCCTGCAGATTGTTGCAATCCATAATCGCGGTAAAATTGTCCAGCTCCAGGCGCGGCGCAAACAACGCCCCTTCCCAGATGGAGCCCTCCTGGGATTCGCCATCGCCAATAACCGCAAAAACCCGCCGGTCAGTTCGCTGAAGCTTGAAACCATGGGCCATACCGAGGCCGATATTGAAGCCATGACCAAGGGATCCGGCCGAGCATTCGATGCCGTGACCGGTTGCCCTGTCAAGATGGGCAGGAAGAGTACCACCTTGACGGCAGTAGCTTGCAAGCATCTCCGCCGGCATAATGCCTTTTGCCGCCAAAGTAGCATAGAGAGCCTTTGCAGCATGAGCCTTACTGAGTATGCAGATGTCCCGGCTCCCCCATGGCTCCAGTCGCAGCACACAGAAATAGAGCGTTGCCAGGATATCCACGCAGGAAAGAGCCGAACCGACATGGGGAGCGGCTGAACGATAAGCCATCTCGATAATATCGCGCCTGATACTGCGCGCCGCCGCTGTAACCTGTTCCGGGATCACGCCAGTTCCTTTCAGATAAAGTTAACGTGTCCACCGGGATGTGTCAGTTCCCAGAGGTAGCTATTTATCTCGTCCATACGGCAGTTCATGCGGCATTCTTCAGGATCAAGTTCGTTAGCAACGAACTCAAGAGACTTGCGCCGCAGTGCCCCCGTCCAAATCTGCTGAAAACTCTCTTTAACGATATTGCCGTACAGGAAGGAGCTGTCGCCCATGTGTGAACTACAGCCCCAGACATCGCCGCCGGCATCGATATATGACCAGAAAGGGAGCGCGAGGCACCGCCCGTACCCCCTGTCTTTCCGGAACAGCTTTACGAACGTGTTGCTGCGGAAGATCACGCTGAAGCTGGTGTCATTAAACCGCTCAAGACGCTCCGCCAGACTCAACCAGGGAGAGTAGTCAATTTCCGCATAGGTGCAGTTATAGCTTTTGCGCTGCTTCGAATAGGGTTTTATCACCAGATACCTGGCTCCGGCGTCTTTTACCAGCTGAGCTAACTGTTCAATCTCATCGACGTTTTCCGGCAGCAGAATCGCCTGAGCGCCGAGAGTGCAGTCCCAGCCATTGGTAGCGATGAGTTTTGCTGCCGCCGCCAGGTTCTGCAATACTTTATTGAAATCATCCGGGCTTGTCTGATGAATTGAGGCATAGCTTGAAGGCGTCCCGGCATCGATACTGATCTTGAGCCAGCTTAATGCCGGCAGGATCTGCTCTGCCAGCTCAGGACGCAGCAGGACACCATTGGTTGTCATAGCGGCATCAATACCGACCGACCTGGTGTGGGTTACGATGCCGTTAATATCGCGATGCAGCAGCGGCTCCCCTTCCCCCCCGTACATGATACCGCCGACACCGAGGGAAGCCAGTTCCTGCAGACGCTGCATTAAGATGGCGGTATCCAGGAAGCGCGCTTGATAGCCGGCAAAGTCTGTGGCACAGAATTTACAGCGGTGATTGCATGAACCGGCCGGAGATATTTCCATATAGACAGGATAGATCAATTGGCCGTCCAGCCACTGGACAACACGGTGGGGGTGAAAGATAAGCTTGTGACTGTCAATTCTTAAAGCGCTGGGCTGCAACATTGCTACAAGATAGCATCATCATTAAGAATACGTCAATTACTGTCTCCCTGACTGAGGAGCCGCGCAATGGCTTCCATAACAGCTGGAGCAGTAATAAAATCGATACAGTGAGATTCCTGGGAACAGTCCGGCTCCAGGCAAGGGATGCATTGCCGATCCAGGTCCGGGAAAAGCGCCTCGCCCCTGCCGTAGAAACAGGTTTCATTGGGGTTGGTAGGTCCATACAGAACGACAATTTTTTTCCGCAAGGCAAGAGCAATATGTAGCCCAAGGCTATCATTTGTCACCAGCAGCCGACATGAATTGATCCAGTCCATGTAAGCATAAAGATTATCCATACCCTGCTGAATGGAATAACTGTGTTGACCGTCCATCAAGACTCTAAGATCGTCCCATTTTGCAGCCGGCCATGACTTGTTATGCCATTTGGAGCCTACCGCCCAGTTGAGCCCGACATCAAACATCTCTGCGGTTTTCGGTTTGTATCCCAGCAGATACTCCTGCCCTGCCCACTTTGCGCCGACAATCTGCAGGAGCGACTCCTGCCAACTCCCCTGGTAGGTTCTTTTGAAATCACCATCTTTGCAGAGGGAGAAGACCTTTTCACAACCGTCATAAGCTTCGGCAACGCCATGCAGTTCGTCGAAACGGAAGCCGTACCGCCGCCAGGCAGAAATGGAGTCAGCCAGAGCACAGACGCCTGGAACCTTCTCCAGATTAACGACCGTATCAAAGCGCTCCCGCTGCAGTTGCAGCACAGAAGAGAGATCATAGGTCAGAATTCGCCTGATGTAGGGATTGCCTTCCAGTAGTGGATATGCCTGCTCATCCACAAGCCAGGTCACATCATCCTGGGCGAACGGATAGAGGATAACTGTGGTGCGCAATACATCGCCCAGGCTGGTAATCTTGCCGATGCCGGCATCTATTGTTTCGGAATAGCCCAGCTTGATGATGAGTACTTTTGACATATCCCTCTGCTTCCTTTGCTTGTTGAACGTCATGGAATAACGTGCAGTTTATCCCGTTTCAGGCTGAACATGATAGACATTTTACTGTGCCCTGACAGTTATCGTCTCCGGGTGACGGCGCAGCTGCTCAGCACTCGCCGGCTTTCAAGCTAACTCAATACAAAGCTGATCCGACAGGAAACCAGCATATCTGGCCTTTGGCACGCCCCGCCCTGGTCTGATCAGCAGCAGCTTCGCCAACCTTCCCCATGGCCAGCAACGCCGCCCCCCGGTGGTGGTAATAGAGACTGTGGGGAAGCATCACAATGGCGCGGGTAAAGTCCTCCACCGCTTCTTCGTAGCGGCCGGCCCGGGCGTAGGCCTCTCCCCGAAAGGCATACAGGTTATAGATATCGGCCTGTTGCCGACGCCGGGCAATGGCCACAGATGTCGTATAATCATCGATCGCTTTCTGATAGTTACCTTGATCCACATGATAGAGTCCGCGATAGAAGTAGGCCATATCAAAGGCATTGTAGGATATCACCCGTGTCCACATGGCACCGGAATCTTTCCAGGAAGAGATGAGCAGTTGTGTCGTCGCACTATAGAAAATGACCAAAGCCGTACAGATAACTGCCAGCAGAATCCTGCCGGTCAAGGTACGCAGCCAGGTTATTCTCCGGTATGCCGATAAAACCAGAGCAGCCGCAATAATAGCGGGCAGAATGGCGGGCAGATAGGTGTATCGGGATGCATGCGTTATCTGGAGCCCCCCGGCAAAAAAATGCAGTGTCGGAATGATGGGCAGATAGAACCATAACGCCGCAGCTGTCAACCATGGCCATTTTTTGCACCGGGACAAACAGAAGCAGATAAATACCGCGACGACCAGACCCTTGATTATGAAGGTGCGCGGAATGGCATTGGGAAGATCGTAATATGGGGAAATATCGACCGGGAAAATAAGGAGCCGCGTATATTCAAACAGGGCATTGCCCGCAGCGATCAGTCGAATATTCATGGGTAAAACTACGAGCGACACAAAGCTCCCTTCATTGACCTTGACCAGTACAGGTATTGCAATAATTGCCGCTGAAAGCACCAGGTAAGGAATCTTTTCCGCTATGATCCTGAGCACTCTGCCGTCTTTCAAGCGGCCCAAGGGATACCAGTCCAGAACAAGCAGCAGAGCCGGCAATACGACACTGGTCTGTTTCGCCATCAGTGAACAGAGAAAGCACAGCAGTGAGAGGAGATAATCCCTTGTTCCGGCGGCGCCCCCCGCCTTTTCCCTCCTGGACTGAAAGCGCAGGTAAAAAAGCACTGAACTCAACGTAAAGACCCCGTTCAGCACCCCCCTCCTTTCAGTCACCCACGCCACCGACTCCACCCGCAACGGATGCAATCCGTAGAGCAGTGCGGCAAAAAGCAGCATTGCCGGGTAGAGCAGTGCCGGCTCGCTTTCACTCTTGTCGCGGTTGAATCTGCTGAAGAACAACTTGTCGGCGATCAGCACCACCAGCCCGGTATTGACAGAGTGCAAAAGAATGTTGGTCAGGTGGTATCCGAACGGTTGCAGCCCCCAGAAAAAATAATCGACTGCAAAGGATATGTACGTCAGCGGCAGCCAGAAAGAGGCGACAGGCGTCGAGGTAAAAGCCCAGGTAAACATGGCGGGACTCAGGCTTCTGATTGCCGTATTATTCAGGACATAATCCTGGTCTTCCCAGTTGACAAAGCCGCAGGTGAGCGACTTCAGATAGACCAGCAGGCAGATGAATGCCGCGGCAGCAGCTACCTGCAGAACTTTACTCTCTCCTCGGTTCATCGGCTCTCCCGGAGAACTGGCATTTTAATGCCTCTGGCCGGCACCTTGATGCTCTCCGCTTTTTTTTCGATTTCAAGGGCAAGATTCATATCTCCGCGCAGACGGTACAGTTCCGCAAGAAGGGTATAAAAGGACTTATTCTCCGGCCAATGTTTCAGGGCAGAGAGTATAACCTCCAGAGCCTCCTGATACAGGCCGTTCTCCAATAACATTTTGCCAAGCTCAAGATGATCCTGCTCGTAGCGGAAATCATCTGCCAGCATCAACCGATACTCCCTGAGAGCACTTTTCATATCTCCACGGTCACGGTAGACATTACCGATATAGCCATGGATGCGGTGCTTATGTGGAGATTTGACCAGAGCGTCCTGCCAGAAGACAAGGGGATCACGCCACTGTTCGTTGCGATGCAGCGTCAGGATCGCAAAAAGTGTTATAACCGCAACCCCTGCAAGGCACGCCAGCCTCTGCTGCCCCAACCTCCCGGCAATAAGCATTGCCAGAGAAACCGATGCCAACAGCAAGCCAAAAGCGGGCAGATAGGTACGATGCTCAAGCATTAGATCATCCATGGGGATGATGCTGCACTCCATTGCCAGTGCGCTGTAGAACCAGAAGATTCCAAAAGCGAAGCTGCGCAAAAGAAGCGCCGCCATACCTGTTGCACGCAGCGCAACTCTGAAAACCATGCAAGCAGAACCAAGCAGTAAAAAATGCCATAGCAGCGACAGTAACACCGGCGAATCGGTCAGTGAGCGGTAAAACGGATAATCATGAGCAAAATTGAGCCCGACCGGCAGGAGCAGCAGGCGCTGATAGGTTGCAAGCACTCTGAACTGGGTAAAGAGGTACTCCAGCGGCGTCATGGTTGCAACGGAGGTCGAAGCAGGGTTTGTTGCAAACCGGGTAGTAAGGTAGTCAAGCGGTGCCGCTTTAAGAGTATGTATGACATAGAGGGTGGATGGTTTGCCGTCGCCACCTGGAGGGGGTGAACCGGCAAACTGATCCGGTGCCAGCAGAATACAGACGGCAATTAAGGCAAAGAAGGGGAGCAGGCGACGGGTGCGCTGCCAAAGCCTCCCTTTCAGGAATGAAAAATCATAAAGGGCCAGCATCAGCGGCAGGGTTGCCGCAATCTCCTTCGCTTTCATGGCAGCAACGGCAAAGACAAGCGCCGGGAGATACCAGCCAAGCGACTTGCGCCCCCCCCGCTGCGAACAGGCGTACATGACGACTGCCGCCAGATAGAAGAGCGTGGCAAGCGCTGTCATCCTCTGCGTGATATAGGTGACAGCATTGGTCATCAGCGGATGAACGGCAAAGAGTGCCGCTGCAAAAAAAGCCAGCAGCCGTTCCTGCACGATAGCCTTACCAGCCGGCTCTTTATCACCCTTGTCTCCCCGCATCAGTGCGGCGGTGATCAGAACAAGCAGATAGATCAGGCAGGCGTTCAGCGCGTGTATGCCGATGTTCACCAGGTGATACCCGGCGGAGGAGGTACCGTTCAGCAGGAAGTTGCCGGAGAAGGTCAGATAGGAAAGCGGCCTGGCAAGGACACTGTTTTTAACATCATCATATACCTGGGCAGATGCGAGCAGCTCGCGGTTAAAGATGTCACCCGGCTTCTCGATGAAGGGATTGTGGAGAATGTAGGAGAAGTCATCAAAATAAAACGGTACGGCAAGCGTGCGGGAATAAACCAGCACGCAGAGCAGAACAATAAGAAACAGTGCATACCTGGTGCGGTTTAAAAGACTTTCGATTTCCAAAAACAGTTGTCCTAAATACTTCATCGCACCGCTTCCATCTCCGGGAAATATTGCAACAAAAGATAATTGAAACGTGAACTCTGCCAGAGCTTGCTCAATTCCGGGGTAGTTGCCAATTCATGATAATCCCGATAACCCCGCTGTAGCGCCTTTTCAAGACACTTCAGCGCATCCGCCTCGCGACCGTCCATCGCTGCGACACACGCCATCCGGTAGGCATTTATTGGGTCGTTGCCACCATGCTGTTCAGCCTGATCGTAGAAGAAACGCGCCTGATTGAGGCGCCCCCAAAGACGGTAAAGGGCAGCAAGTGAAACATCTACCTCTACTGCATCGGGCTGCAGTTCCATTACGCGCAGATACGCCTCTTCCGCTTCGGCATACTCCCTGCGATCGCGATGGATATCCCCGTGTGTATCCCACCCCTTAACATACGTCGGATTGATTGCGTGTAACCGGTCCAGATAGTGAAACCCTTTATCAAACTCACCCCGTTCGGCATGCATGTTCCCAAGTTCCCAGAGCACATCGGTACTCTTGGGATTAAGCTCCAGACTCTTCTCATAGGAGCGCTGCGCCGCAGGAAAGTCTCCGGATAACCGATATATGCCGCCAAGCACCCACCAGACCCGAAACGCCCCCGGTGACTTTGTGGCCGAATCGGTAAACAGGCTAAGGCTGTTACGCCATACTGCCGTTCTCTGAAAAGAAACCTCTGACAACGCCGCTATCCAGAACGCAAGCAAAACAGTTATGACCAGCGGATATGGTACGCGGCTTCTCACAAAAGCGACACCACTTCCTGCCAAAGCCGCAAATCCGATTATCGGCAGATAGAGGTAGTGCTCGTACATCAGCAGAAAAAGCGGCACAATCTGGGAAACGGGGAGAAGCCCCACCCAGAAAAAGAGGAACCAGAATCCCAATCTCCGCTCTCGCCGGAAGAGGAAGACCCCTGCTGCAAAGATCACTGCCAGGAGCAGAATTGCTCCGGCAACTTCCAGATCAAAAGCGCGATGAACTGAGGGCCAATGTTCAATATTCAGGCCGGCGGGCCAGACGAGCAGCCGGAGATAGCGGCAGAATACCGGCAGCATGGTGAAAAAAGTGGCCAGAGGGCTCCCGCCATGATACCCCGCCAGAGAGCCCCCTTTATCCGGCTGTTCCGCGTAGATCTCAATCGCTGCAAAGATAACGGCAACAACAACAAACGGCACCTTGTCCCTGAAAAAAACCCGCTTATCCTTTGAGGCAAAACACCAGTCGTAACTCAGCAAAATCACCGGCAGGACAACACTCGCTGTTTTTGCCAGCAGTGACAGAAGAAAGCAGAGAAGAGACAGCCCATAGGCAAGCCCCCTTTTGTCAGTGGCCGCTGCACGATAAACAAGGTATCGCTCCCACGCGATCAGCATGAAAAACAGGGAGAGCAACCCTTTTCGCTCCGATATCCAGGCCACCGATTCGACCTGCACCGGATGCAGCAGAAAAAGTGCCGCGGCGGCCAGAGAGACCAGCCTGTCGCCATGCAGCTTCGTTATGAGGCGGTAGACAAGAAGGCCGTTCAGCAGATGGATGATGATGTTGGTGAGGTGATACCCCCCCGGATTGAGTCCCCAGAAGGTGTAATCCAGCATGAATGAAAGCAGTGCCAGCGGGTTGTACTGGCCGATATTACCTGTGCCGATACAAAAGGCGGAACGGATATGCTCCCAGGAAAAACCATGCACCACCCCGTTATTAAGGATGTAGACATTGTCATCCCAACTGGCCTGGAAATCGGCGCCGACCAGCCGACCGTAGACCAGCAGAGCTGCAAGAGTCAACAGGACGCAGTCCAGCAAATGCTTGCGGTTATTCGCCGACAATCCGGCTATTTTCATTTCATCTGGTTTGGTCATCATCTTTTGCCAAGAAAATCTTTGCGGATACAGTTCGTACATAGCGGTGTTGCGGTTCAAAAATTCCTTCCTGAAACAGTAAGCAGAGAAGCCGATTACTCGCGATAGTTACTTGAACAGCTTCAATGCCCCCTGCACTTTCATGCTGAATTCATACCATGAACAGGTATTGACAATACTGCGCCAGATATAGCGCGGCCGCAGGTAAAAGCGACGGTACGCCTTTTTCTGCAGCATCAGGAGTTCAGAGATTGCCAGCGACTCCTCCCAGTGATCGAGATGGAAATCCGGTTGCGGCTTACGCGCAAACTGCCGCCACCTCTCACGGTCAATCAGCCCTTTTTTTACCGCATCGCTATACAGCTCGGTATTCGGGAAGAGCGAAAGTATGGATACCTGGGCGTAATCCGGGTCAATCTCCAGCATGAAGTCGATGTTGCGCCGCACGTCAGTTGCACTCTTTTCAAACGGCAGGCCGATCATGAAGTCGGCTATGGTAAGAATTCCCAGCTCGCGGCACCATTTGAAAACCTGTCTAATTTGAGCGACACTGCACCCTTTTTTAAGCAGACGCAGTCCCTCGTCACTGCCGGTCTCTACGCCAAATGAGATCATCCGGCATCCTGCGGCACGAGCCTTTGCCAGAGAGTCAAAGGTAACACCGTTCACCCTGCCTCGAAAATCCCAGGCAAAACTATACCCGCGACTCATTATCTCTTCACTGAAAGCAATAACCCGTTCAGGGGCTATATTAAAGAGATCATCGTAGAAGTGAACTTCGTCGTATCCCATCTCCAGACAGCCCTTGATTTCATCTGCAATAGCAGAAATCGAACGCTGCCGGTACTTCTTGTATGGCACGTCGCAGAATGTACAGCTACAGGGACAGCCACGGCTGCTGATCATCGTTGCCAGGCGATCCGAAGCGCCGACAATACTGCGATACTTCAGGTGACTGATGACCGAACGGTCGGGCGGCGCCAAAGAGTCCAGATTCTCGACGTAAGCAGGCGGTGGCGTCTGCCGGGCCAGGAATCTGTCGTCGGAAAGGATCAGCCCTCTGTAGCGCTGAATAGATGCTGAGGTGTATACCCCTCTGATGCCGGCATAATCACCGCCTGCCGTCAGAGCTGCTGCAAGGGCGGGAAAAGCCTCCTCCCCCTCACCGACAACAATGGAATCAAATTCGGGAAGCTCTGCAGCCTCGAAAGGAAATGCAATCGGATGATGCCCGCCGAGGCAGAGATGTGCCGTCGGCATCTGCTCCCGGATCGCCCGTGCCGCCAGACAGACATCATAGAGAGAAACTGTGAAACTGGTGATCCCGACAAGGTCAGGCCGAATTGCCGCCACTCGCTGCGGCAGCTCGGCGTGCCCGACTGCCTCGGCAATGCAGTCGAGGAAGAAAATCTCGTGATTCGGCTGCGATTTTTTCAGCGCAGCAATTATGTAGAGAAGCCCGAGCGGCGGAAACAGCCCGAAATCACCGGTTTCAAGGAGACCATGGTCAACCGGGTTTGCCGGGTCGACATACTCTCTGGCGGTATGCTCTGCCGGGGGATTAAGGAGTAAAATTCTCATAATGATAAACCTGATGAGTGATGAAAGTTGAGTGTTGAGAGCATCTTTATTGCACTTTCATCTTTATTGTCTCATCCCTCATCCCTCAATAGCTTTCTCCCGACAACCTGCACTGAAAGCCCGAACGGCAACCCCCAGCGCCCGGCAACGGCTGCTTCAATTGCAAACCACCGGACGACAAGTGAGTTCACAGACGGACCTGTCTCGTGAAGCTCACCTCCCGGCTTGTCTTTAACCCTGAAAATGGACTTAAATCGGCGGATCAGCCAGACAAGCGGCAGGACGAGTGCGTAGGCGTAGGTGGCGCGGACAACTTCCAGACCTGCGTCTTCAAGAGCTTTGGTCAGTTCACCCTTTGTAAATCTCCTGACACCGTGGGCGGTCAGGTCGTGCGCCGAGAAACACGCTGAATAGGCAGAATCTACCAGCAGTAGCCTTCCTCCCGGGAGAAGCACTCTTGCGAACTCTTTCACCGTATCAGATACATTGTAAATATTCCTGTGATACAGGACTTCACAGGCAGCAACCATCGTAAAGCTGTTGTCCGGAAAAGGGAGTGACACACATTCGCCTTGAACGAGCTCTCCGGAAAAGTGACTACGGCTCATCTGCAGTGCCGGTAGATAGCTGTCAAGACCAACTACCTCGCCGTACTTTCCGAAATAGTGCAGCATCGATCCCGGGCCACACCCGGCATCCAGAATGATTCCGCCTCGCTCAACCCCTTGCAGCAGTGCATCAAGGAAAACCTCTCTGCTTCTGTACCACCAGTGACTTTTCTGCAGTCGGTAGATCTGTTCGTAAAAATCTGGCTCCACATCAGTCCCTTTCGCGGCGCAGTTTTCTCAGCGTTATAAGCGTAGCGATATACTTGCGCCCCCGTTTCAGATAATGCAGAAGATTCGTTCCCGTCTTGGAAATGCCGCTGCGCCTGGTCTGCATGACATACGGCAACTCCACCACTCTGAACCGTTTATCCAGGAGAATACGATAGATCAGATCGATGAAGTATTCGCCGTAATCGCCGCGAAGACGAATATTTTGAAAAACCTCCCGCCTTGCGGCTATGAAACCGCTTGTATAATCGGTAAAGGAAGGGTCAAGGAGATGGCACAGGGAGTAGTTAAGGCATCTGCTCAGAAAGAGATGAAGATGGGAGCCATCCCCTGAGCGGTTTTCGCCCCCGCCAGGGATATAGCGGGAGTTGACAGCTACATCAAAACCTTCAGCTATTTTCCAGAGAAGTTGGGGAATCATCTCCGGAGGTTGCGAAAAATCGCAGTCAAGCCAGAGGATGACATCATTTTTCGCAACGGCTATTGCGTCATTGAGTGAAGGTGTCAGCCCGCGATTCTCCATGCGGCGCAACACCCTGACATCAGCCCCCGGAGTACGGGTCTCTTCAGCAATTTTCCAGGTAAGGTCAGGCGAATCGTCATCTGCAACGATTACCTCAATCTCTGTGACTCCGGCCTTTCGGATATTATCAACAGCAGCTATCATCAAATCTGCAATATTTCCAGCCTCATTATAGGTAGGCATGATGAGGGAAACGCTGAAACGGACGGCTTTTAGCGCAGGCATGACATCAACACTGTTTTCAGGCAATTTTTACATACTCCTCGATAACGATAGCTGCAACCTCATCAATCTGCCCTTCTGAAAGTGCCAGTCCGCTTGGGAGATAAAACCCGCGCCTTGCCAAACGCTCCGCGACCGGAAAACTCACAGCGCCAGCAAACTGCATTTTTTTTAATGCAGGTTGTTCGTGCATCGGCCAGAAAAAGGGTCGCGTACCGACTCCGCGGTCAGCAAGGCGCCGCATCATACCGGCAGCGTCAGTCTGCAGGCTTTCGTCAAGAACCACGCCGTAGACCCAGTAGATATTCTTGGCATAGTCCGTTTCTGCCAAAGGGAGCTGTAACCTGTCGTATCCGGACAGAAGTTGATTGTACCTGTCCCCCAGCCTCCTTTTCCGGGCTACAAATTCGTCCAGCCTCTCCAGTTGGGCGACGCCAACTGCTGCCTGCAAATTTGACATCCGAAAATTATAGCCAAGTTCCTCATGCACGAACCGCTGCTGCGGCTGGAAACAGAGATTGCGGAAGCTTCTGCAGCGTTCTGCCAGCAGGGGATCATCGGTCAGAACCATGCCACCTTCACCGGTAGTTATCAGCTTGTTCGGATAGAAACTGAAGATGCTGATATCGCCGAAACTGCCGCAAGGCTTCCCCTTATAGTACTGACCATGCATCTCGGCAGCATCCTCGATCACTGCCAGCCCATAACGGTCAGCAAGAGCCAACAGCGGTTCCAAGTCAACCGGCAGGCCGTAAGTATGCATAGCCATAATGGCCTTTATTCTGCGATTCCCTTGCCGCTCGATCTGCTCTGACAGCAACTCTGCCAGATTATCAGTATCCATGTTCCAGGTGTGCGGGTCAGAATCAACGAAGAGCGGCACACAGCCGTTTCTGATGATCGCCGCGGCGCAGGAGATGATGCAGAAAGTCGGTATGACAATCAAACTGCCAGGCTCAAGCTGCATGGCGTTAATTGCCAACTCCAGCGCAGCGGTACCATTGGTTACTGCCACGGCAAACTTTCGCCCTGCCCTTGCAGCCATGCCGGTTTCAAAGCGCTCGACAAATGGCCCTTCAGAGGAGATCCAGCCCGAGTCTATGCATTCGGCAAGATACTTCTTCTCGTTGCCGTCAAGAAGCGGTTCGTTGACCGGAATCATTTTGAAGTCCCTTGATGAGGGTTGAGAGATGAGAGTTGAGCATCAGAAGCTTGATGAGAGCTGAGAGATGAAAGTTGAGAACTTCTTAGGGCTGACAACTTTTCAGCAATTATCTTTATTGCGCTGCAAATAGATTTCAATTCATTTTCAGATATAAAACCCAGTTCGCAGGCAATCTCAATTTGGCACGCCACTTCCATGAGTGAACCGTATGCAAGTTGAGTGAAATGCGCCTGATCTTTTCGATTTACTCTGCCACTCCCTTCAGCAATATTTGATGCAACCGAGACAGCAGCCCGATTGAGCTGTGCAGTCAAGCCGAATCTTTCCTCAGCAGGAAACATCTTTGTCAACGCATAAACATCTTTCACCATAGCTTTAGCTAAATGCCAGACTCTCAACTTGTGGAAAGTGAACATTGTAGTTAACCTCTTAAGGCATGATGAGGGTTGAGCTAGAGGCATGATGAGGGTTGAGCTAGAGGCATGATAAGGGTTGAGCTAGAGGCATGATGAGGGTTGAGAAGATCTCAACTTTCATCCCTCAACTTTCAACAAGATCGTGCTCATCCCTCATCTGCCTTACTCAACTCTCATCCCTCATCTGCCTTACTCATCCCTCATCCGTCTTACTCATCTCTCATCTCTCATCTCTCATCTCTCATCTCTCATCTCTCATCTCTCATCTCTCATCTCTCATCTCT
>JBBRBA010000017.1:0-43484 GCA_038206285.1 Geobacterales bacterium | reverse complement strand
GCAAGATCGGTCAGCAGGCTGCCGGTACCGATGCCGATTTCCAGGACAGTGCTCCCGGCGGGGATCTGTGCCAGCAGTCGCTGGTGATATTCCGGCAGCGGCAGAAGTGTCCTTGCCAGATCATCCCACTGCCGGGCATTCAGGTCGAAGAACTCCAGGCTCCGGCGGCGGCGCTCCTCCAGTACAGCGGTGACGGCAGCCAGGTCATGTGCCCGCTCCGGCAGTGACTCCAGCTCAGGTACAAATGCAGGGTGGATCGCCGCAAAGAAGGCGTTTTCCGGGTTTACCCGGTAGTAGCTCCAGGTCCCCTGCCGCTTGACCGCGAGCAGACCGGCCTCGGTAAGAATTTTGAGGTGGTGCGAGATGCGCGACTGCCCCGTACCGAAGATCCGTGTCAGCTCCTGAACGGTAAATTCGCCGTTCAGGAGAACGGCTATCAGGCGCAGGCGGGAGGAGTCGGCAAGGGCTTTAAAAAATGCGAGCATCTCATATCCAGATAGTCAGCTATATTAAATCAATATTTATTGATATATCATTTGCCCCTGGTGCTGTCAACGCCGAAAATGTTGCCGGTCGTAACTAAAATGCCGGATCGGAAGAGTACCAGCGTCATCTGTGATATAATTAGCCCAGCAAATTTCTCCATATTGGAGCATGCCATGGAATCGGAATCAACGACTGCAACGGTCATTCTCGTGCATGGTCTCTGGATGACCGGGGTGGAACTTCGCTGGCTGGGGCGGCAACTGGAGCGCCGCGGGTTAGCGGTGCGCTATTTCCACTACTGTTCGTGGAGCGGTGATCTTGGCCGTGCCGCCGAAGAGCTGCGCGAGTTTGCACAGCAACAGGGCAGGGGGAAAGTCCATCTGCTGGGGCACAGCCTTGGCGGGATCGTGATCGCCAGGATGCTGGAGCAGGGGGCACTGCTCAATCAGGGGCGCATTGCCCTGCTCGGCTCACCACAGCAGGGAAGTCTGCTCGCATCTTCTCTTGAGCGTTACCGTGCCGGTCGGTTCATCCTTGGCCCGGTTGCCCGGGAAGGTATCGTCAGGAACAGACCGGCAGGCCTTGCCGGGAGAGATCTCCTGGTTATTGCCGGTACGTTTTCCTTCGGTTTCGCCAGACTCTTCGGTGTAGCCGTCCCGAATGACGGTACCGTGGCAGCGGTTGAAACGCAGGTTCCCGGTGCAAGCAGGATGCTGGTGCGGGCGTCGCATATGGGGATGCTCTTCTCTAAAAAAGTTGCCGCCGCTGTTGGCAACTTTTTAAGCCAAAATTGATATAAAATGCTAAAATTATGGCAAAGGAGGAACAGATGAAAAAGTTACTGCTTAACATACTGCTTCTACTATTGACTTTTGGTGTCTCTGCGGTAGAAGCGGCCGCTGCGGCGACTGCAAGGGCAACCTTTGCCGGCGGTTGCTTCTGGTGCATGGTGTCGCCGTTTGCGGCTCTTCCCGGAGTGGTTTCGGTGACCTCCGGCTATACCGGCGGCGACAAGGTCAAGCCGACCTACGAAGAGGTTTCCAGCGGGGGAACCGGCCATGCGGAAGCGGTACAGATAATCTACAATCCGGCGGTTATCAGTTATGACCGGCTGCTTGACATTTTCTGGCACAACATCGATCCGACAGCAGTCGACAGACAGTTCTGCGACATAGGCAATCAGTACCGCGGCGCCATCTTTTATCATGATGCCGGTCAGGAACGTTTGGCAAAAACATCAAAGGCAAAGCTGGAAAAGGGAAAACCGTTTCAGGGGCCGGTGGTGACCGGGATTACCGCTGCGTCAACCTTTTACCCGGCCGAGGAGTATCACCAGGACTATTACAAAAAGAACCCGCTGCGCTACAAGTATTACCGCAACGGCTGCGGGCGGGACAAGAGACTGAAAGCGATCTGGGGCGACAAGGCAGGGCATTAAAGCCGTTGCAAAAGGAGGCTGTATGCGAATATTCATAATCCTGCTTGTTGCGCTCTGCATGTTGTCAGCAGGTTGCAATACCCATCCCGGCGGGGCGGCACAAAAAGAGAAAGCCGGGAGCAGCAGTGCCAGCGGCGAAATCAGGGTCTATTCAGTTGCCGCGAAAGGATACGTCATGACACAAAGAGTGGTGAAGAGCGATGCAGAGTGGCAAAAGCAGCTTACGCCGGAGGAGTACAAGGTTACCCGCAATAAGGGGACCGAGGCCGCATTCTCCGGTGCGACCTGGAACAATCATGAAAAGGGGCTTTACCGCTGCGTCTGCTGCGGCAATGATCTGTTCAGTTCGGATCATAAATATGAGTCCGGCACCGGCTGGCCAAGCTTCTGGCAGCCGCTTGCTCCGGAAAATGTTACCGAACGGGCGGACAATTCTTTTTTCATGAAACGGACCGAGGTCGTATGCAGCAGGTGCGATGCCCATCTCGGCCATGTTTTCGCTGATGGCCCCAAACCGACGGGGCTGCGCTACTGCATGAACTCGGCGGCGATGAAGTTCATTAAAGGCTGAAGGTCTGGCGGTTTATACTCATCGCCCTCGAGCCCTTAGTCCTCGGCGGGTTAATACTACGCCGAATATTTCTCCCTTAATGTCACTTTGCTGACCTTGCCGACACTGGTCTTATCGATGGCGTCGACGAAACGAACCTTGAGGAGCACGACCTGCTTGGTAACATGCCCCTTGTCGGCGTAACTTTTGACATGGGCGGCAATCTCCTTTGCCGTAGATTTGCTCTCCGGTCGCTGGACAACCAGGGCAAGCGGCCTTTCACCCCACTTTTCATCCTGGATGCCGATGACGGCAACTTCGGCAACTGCCGGATGGTGGGCGATAATATCCTCAAGTTCCAGTGATGAGACCCACTCTCCCGCCACCTTGATGACATCTTTGGTACGGTCGGTAATCCGTACATAGCCGAGCTCATCCCGTACCGCCACGTCGCCGGTATGCAGGTAGCCACCTTCCCAGAGCTTTTCCGAAGTTTTGATATCCTTGAGATACCCCTGGGTAAGCCACGGCGCGCGCACCACAATCTCGCCGATACTTTTGTTGTCGCGCGGCTGCTCGTTAAACGCTGCATCGACAACCTTCAGATCGACCAGCGGCAGGGTTCTGCCGGTCTTGCAACGGATGGTCGCCTGCTCTTCCGGCGACAGCTCCAGCATTTCCGGTGTGAGGTGTGAAAGGGTCAAAAGCGGACAGGTCTCCGACATGCCGTAACCGGTGAAGACGTCGATGCCGCGGCTCATGGCATCGAGGCAGAGCGTGCGCGACATCGCTGCGCCGCCGATGATCAACTTCCAGCCGGAGAGGTCGATCCGCTGGGCATGCGGGTGTTTGAGCAGCATATGGAGGATGGTCGGCACGCAGTGGGAGAAAGTGACCCCCTCCTTTTCGACCAGCTCCAGGAGCGTATCCGGAACATAGCGGCCGGGATAGACCTGCTTGACGCCGAGCATGGTGGCAACATACGGCACACCACAGGCGTGGACATGAAACATCGGCGTGATCGGCATATAGACATCCTGCCTGTGGAAACTGCCGTGGCCGACTGCCGAGCCGAGGACACTGAGAGCACCGAGGGTATGCAGAACCAGCTGCCTCTGGCTGAAATAGACACCTTTTGGCATGCCGGTTGTGCCGGTAGTGTAGAAGGTTGTGGCGCGAATGTTTTCGTCAAAATCGGCAAAGGTAAACTCGGCAGAAGCTTTTGCCAGCAGTTCCTCGTATTCGCCGACAAAGGGGATGGTGGTAGCCGGCGGTAACGGTTCGTCATTGAGCAGCACAAAGCTCTTCACCGCGTCAATCCGCCCGCGGATCTGTTCGAGGATCGGCAGAAACTCGCTGTTGACGAGCAGCACGTCATCTTCGGCATGATCAATGGTGTAGAGAATCTGCTCCGGCGAAAGACGGACATTGATGGTATGCAATACCGCGCCGATCATCGGCACGGCAAAGAAGCACTCCAGATAGCGATGCGAGTCCCAGTCCATGACGGCAACGGTGTCGCCGGGCCTGACGCCGAGATCTGTCAGGGCATTGGCGAGATGCTGTACCCGCTGGCGCAGCTCACGGTAACTGTAACGGAATGTGCCGCGGTAGACGATTTCCTGCTCGGGATTGTCGATCACCGGGCAGAAAAGGAGATTTTTGATCAGGAGCTGATAATCGTAGGCAGATGGCGTGCGCGGAACGTTCAGGTTTTTCATGGCGGAAAATCTCCTGCTTGCTTGGAATTGGAGCAGCAGGGATAACCTTTAACATAACTCTGGCGAGTTTTCATCCGGAAATGCTTTTTTCCGCTCTGGCGGTGTCAATCTGCGGTCTTGCTTGCGCGGTGTAAAGATGTACGCCTGGTGCACAAAAACTCGCGACAAAAAAAGCCGAAGGAAGACCCTTTCGGCTGACTTGACTGATTGCAGGCGCTATTGCCGTCAGATATGATACATGAGCCGCTGGTCCCGCTCTTTCTTTACCCCGAGCAGATCGCCCCGGTCGCAAAGACTTTGCAGCGTGAGGGTGGAAAAGAACTCGCTCAGGTTAAATGCCGCTTCCTGCCAGACAGACTGGGTTACGCAGGCGCCGTCGAATTCGCATGGCACCTTTTTCCGGCCGCTGGAAGCGCATTCGACCAGGAGAAGATCACCCTCGGTAGCGGCAATGATCTCCTGAATGGTGATCTCGCCGGGGTCTTTTGCCAGCATGTAGCCCCCTTGCGGCCCGCGTTTGCTCTGCAGAATACCGGCTTTTTTCAGCGACTGGAAAATCTGTTCGAGATAACGCTGGGAAATATGCTGCCGCCGCGAAATATCCTGAATCTGGGTAGGAGCAGTCCCGCAGTTGTAGGCGATGTCAAACATGGCGCGCAGACCATATCTGCTCTTGGTGGATAGGCGCATAAATATACCTCCTGACAGTGAAATCAGGTTGTATATTCAGGCACTGTTTTTGTCAAGAATTAATGAAGGCGGTATTCAGCAGAGGAATCGTTCCTGTCTGCTGTCTGAGTTGACACCATTACCAGGTTATCTCCGGCGGGGCGACACGGCCGATAAGGATTATCTCGCCGTTTTCGATCTTGAACGAGTCGCCGATATGGTTGATCCAGGTGTCCCCCTCTTCAAGAGGAATCGGCACTTCTCTTTTGCCGAGCCAGACCTCCTGGCCGTTAATAAGTGCAATCCAGTCAAGGCTGCCGGTCATCCAGAGCCTGGTTTTGAGTTCCATGATAGCCTCCGCTTTTTAATAACTGAATTCTTGACATAAATTTGCAAACAGGTCAAGCGCTCCCAGTAAATGCTTTATTTTACTTGTTGCTGCCGGTCATTTTTGCTATTTACGAAGTGTTGTACAGATTACTTAACGAGGGAGATGAACCATGCAATTCACCAAGATGCACGGTGCAGGTAATGATTATGTCTATGTAAACTGCTTTGTCGAGCAGGTTGAAAATCCGGCAGAAGTTGCCATCAAGGTATCCAACCGCAACTTCGGCATCGGTTCTGACGGGCTGATCCTGATCATGCCGTCGGCTAAGGCGGATGTAAGGATGCGGATGTTCAACTCGGACGGCTCCGAATCTGAGATGTGCGGCAACGGTATCCGCTGTGTGGCAAAATACGCCTTTGACCATGGTATCGTTACCAGTAAAGAGATTTCCGCCGAGACCGGCGCCGGGATTCTCACCCTGCAGCTCTTTACCGGCAACGACAACAGGGTCGAGCGTGTCAGGGTCAACATGGGGAAGCCCCGTATCACCAAGGCGGAGATTCCGATGCTGGGCGAGCCTGCCGGGGAGCAGACAATCAATCAGCCACTCAATATCATGCATACTGTTTTTCATATAACCACTGTCTCCATGGGTAATCCGCACTGCGTCATCTTCGTTGACGATGTGGAGAATTACCAGGTCGAGAAGTACGGCCCGCTCATTGAAAATCACGACATCTTTCCCCGTCGTACCAATGTTGAATTTGTACAGATAATCTCCAGAACCGAAGTCCGCCAGCGTACCTGGGAACGCGGCGCCGGAGAGACCCTTGCCTGCGGCACCGGCGCCAGTGCCGTCTGCGTGGCCGGTGTCCTCAACGGCCTGACCGATACGCGGATACTCAACCATCTCTCCGGCGGCGACCTTGAGCTGGAGTGGGCTGAAGACGGCAATCTCTACATGACCGGCGGCGCTGTCGAGGTATTTTCAGGAGAGATTGCACTCTGATGGCCGCCTGTCCGATGTGCAGCAAATGGCAGGATGAACCTGACCTTCGTATTGCCGAACTTGAGCAGTGCTGCGTCATGCTCAACCGTGACCAGTTCTTCCCCGGCTACTGCTTTGTCTTTACGAAAAGTCACGTTACTGAGCTCTTCCATCTGGAAAAACCGGTGCGCGATGCGGTGATGGCGGAGGTCAGCAGTGTTGCGGCTGCCCTTTACCGCACTTTTGCCCCGGCTAAAATCAACTATGAGCTGCTCGGGAACATGGTGCCGCATATGCACTGGCATGTCATCCCCCGCTTCACTGCTGACCCGCTCTGGCCGCGGCCGATCTGGAGTGAGCCGCATGAAGCGGTGGCGCTGGCAGTTGCAGAGTATGCGCAGCGGATCTCCCTGATCAGAAGCAGTCTGGAGGTTTAAATGAACGATTATCTCGGCGCGCACATGTCGATCAGCGGCGGTATCCATCTTGCTCCTGCAAGGGGCAGGGCGGCCGGTTGCAGCGTGATACAGGTATTTACGCAGAACGCCAACCAGTGGCGCGGCAAGATGCCGTCCGATGCCGATGCGGCGCTTTTCCGGGAAAAGCGGGCGGAGTGCGAGCTTGCCGATGTCGTCTCCCATGATATCTATCTGGTAAACCTTGCCGCGGCGCCCGGCGATGTCCGTGACAAGAGCCTGGTCGCCTTCCGCGAGGAGATGGAGCGCTGCTCGCGCCTTGGCATCGACAAGATTGTCATGCACCCCGGCTCTCATGTAGGCGCCGGTGAAGAGACCGGCCTGAGCCGGATAATCGAGGCATTTGACCAGCTCTTTACTGCGCTGCCTGAGTTTAACGGCAAAGTCCTGCTGGAGAACACCGCCGGGCAGGGGACCAATCTAGGGTACAGCTTTAGCCAACTGCAGACAATCATCGAGGGGAGCAGCTTTCCGGAGCGTTTTGGCGTCTGCCTTGATACCTGTCATGCGGTTGCTGCCGGTTACGATCTGTTGACCCCGGAGGGGTATGCCGCAACCTTTGCCGAATTTGACCGTCTGGTCGGCATAGGCCGGCTGGCCTGCTTTCACCTCAATGACTCGAAAAAGGGTCTCGGCTCCCACGTCGACCGGCATGAGCATATCGGCCAGGGTGAACTCGGTCTGGAGCCGTTTCGGATGTTGCTTAATGACTCCAGGTTCAAGAGTGTGCCCAAGGTTCTGGAAACCCCGAAAGGGGATAATGACGAGATGGACGCGGTAAACCTGAAAATACTCAGAGGGCTGATCTTATGAAAAGAATATCTTTATTGATGTTGATGCTGCTGCTTACCGCTGTGGCCTGCAGTGCCGACAAGGGGAGCCAGCAGCTTGAGACGGCGCAGTTTGAAGAGAAGCAGAATAACCGGGAGCATGCAGTCAAGCTCTACGAAGAGATCATCAGCAAATACCCCGGCTCTCCCAATGCCAAGACTGCCCAGGAACGGCTGAATGCGCTCAAGGGCGGTAAGTGAAGGCTGTCATCCAGCGGGTGAGTGAGGCCTCTGTCGTGGTCGATGCTGCTACGGTCGGCAGGATCGGTGTCGGCACGCTGGTGCTTTTAGCGGTGGAGAGCGGCGACAGCGAAGCTGATGCCGTCTGGCTGGCAAAAAAGATCGTTGAACTCAGGATGTTCGGCGACAGTGAAGGGAAGATGAATCTCTCGCTGCAGGATATCGGCGGCAGCATTCTGGCCATCTCCCAGTTCACCCTTGCCGGCAGCTGCGCCAAGGGGCGGCGTCCCTCCTTCACGGCAGCAGCTGTGCCGGACGAGGGGAAGCGGCTCTATGAACAGTTTGTCGCCCAGGTAAAAGGGCTGGGAATCCCGGTCGAGACCGGCATTTTTCAGGCAGACATGAAGGTGCAGCTGGTCAATGACGGGCCGGTAACGTTCATTCTGGAAAGCCGCAAAGGCGGAAAACAGTGAACAGGGAACCGGGATCTGGGGTCTGGGAGAATCTGAAGCAAGCACTTGATACCCTTTACGCCAACCGTTCTCAGCAGCACCTTGCCAACGATCCGCTCTCATTTTGCCACCGCTATCAAAGTCCGGAAGATCAGGAAATAGCCGGTCTTATCGCCGCATCCTTTGCCTACGGCAATGTCAAGATCATCCTGCGTAATCTGGCAGCGGTATTCAGCAAAATCGGCCCTTCCCCGCGGCGTTTTGTCGAGCAGTTTGATCCGCAACAGGGGCTGCAGCTCTTCGCCGGTTTCAAGCACCGTTTCAATGACAGCCGTGATCTCTGCGCCCTGCTCTATGCCATCCGGCTGATGATTGCCGGGTCCGGCTCCATTGAGGGTTATTTCTGCAAAGGGTTTGATTCCGGCAAAGATGACATTAGTGAAGCTCTGGCGAAATTTTCAGCAGCAATTCTGGCTTTCGATTACACCCCTGTTTTTGGCACTTTGGCTCCTCCGGCAGACTCTTATTTCAATTTTCTCTTTCCCTCTCCCGCTTCAGGCAGCGCCTGCAAGCGTCTCTGCATGTACCTGCGCTGGATGGTTCGACCTGGCGACGGCATTGATCTCGGCATCTGGCAGAGTATTCCTCCGGCAAAACTGGTAATCCCGGTGGATGCTCATATCCAGCGGATCTGCCGGCTACTCGGCTTCACCGCCAGAAAACAGGCTGACTGGAAGATGGCTCAGGAGATAACCGCAGCGCTGCGCAGCCTCGATCCGCTCGACCCGGTCAAATATGATTTTTCCATCTGTCATCTCGGTATTTCGGAGGGTTGCAGCGGGGATCCTGCCGGAGGCTGTGCAGTGTGCACATTGAAAGGTTTTTGCAGTGCGACCTGAACGGCAGGTGACTGCTGCCTGCATTCGGGCTGCAGTCACCTGCCGTTGAAAATCATTTGATGAACGTGCCGTTGTTGTACTCTTCAAATGCCAGGCGCAGCTCTTCGCGACTGTTCATGACAATCGGCCCCTGCCAGGCGACCGGCTCGCCCAATGGCCTTCCCGCCAGCAGCAGAAACCTGACCCCGTTTTCACCCGAGTTTACCCGGATACTGTCTCCTTTCCGGGCATAAAGCAGTGCCGTCTCCGGCCCGAAAGTGCAGCTGCGCTCAAGATCGAGCCAGCCTCTGCCGGAAAACTCGTAGGCAAAGGGATCGCGATTGTCATCGAAGCTGCCGTCGCCTGCCAGCAGGTAGGCAATGACCGTATGGCCTTGCTTTACCCGGTGTTCGAACGCTGTGCCCGGCGGCACGGTCACATCGAGCAGCTCCGGGTCGATGACGATATCCTTTACCGGTCCCACCACGCCGTTGACAGTGCCGCTGACCACTTTTATCTTTACCCCTGAATCCAGCAGCACTTCAGGGATGCTGGTGGCCGGAACATCACGGTAGCGGGGCGGCATCATCTTCTGGCTGGCCGGCAGGTTGGCCCAGAACTGGAAGCCCCACATCGTGCCGCTCGGGCTTTTCTGGGGCATCTCCTGATGGATGATGCCGCTACCGGCGGTCATCCACTGGACATCACCGGCGCTTATGACGCCGCGGTTGCCCATGCTGTCGCCATGCTCCACCAGACCCTCGATGATATAGGTAATGGTCTCGATACCGCGGTGCGGGTGCCAGGGAAAGCCGGCCAGATACTCATCCGGATTAACGGTATGGAAGTCGTCCAGCATCAGGAAAGGGTCGAACAGCGGTAGCTGATGATAGCCGAAAGCACGTTTCAGGTGGACACCTGCCCCTTCGATAGTCGGCACGCTTTTGAATACATTGTCTATTCTTCGTGTTGTCATTGGTGTCTCCTTTGTTGGCTCCTCTGCTGAACATTTGCGAAAAGTCTAGCAGGTTGATCGGGTTATACAAGCAGGGCGACAGTTCAAGCAATAGGTGTTAAACTCATTGCCATGAACAGCGCTAAACGTCCTGAAGCAGTTGACGAGTGGATCGCCTGCCAGCAGATCCTGGCCGAGGATCATTCGATTTTTTCCGTGCAACGGCTGCTGCTGTCTGCAGAGGTGAGCGGCAGCATTACCTCGGCAGAACTGCTCAACTTATATCTTGATTTTGTGGAGCGATGCACATTGGGGATAATCAGAGTTGCCAGGAGTGCTGACAGTGTCGAATTCCGCCTTGCCGGGCGGGGGGCGGCGCTGCTAAGTTTTGCTGCGCCGCTGCATGAAAAGGGAGCTGATACAGAAAAAACCGCTTTGCGGATATCCGGCGGGCTGCTGGTGCAGCCGCTGGAGTGCGACCGGGGCCAGCTCGAGTTCATGGTTGAAAGGAGCGCTGCCGGCACCAGGCTGTCGCTGCAGCTGGCAGACTTCTGTCCGCTGCTGCTCGGCAGCCGCAGGCCGTCACTGTTGCGCAAGTGGCTTTACCGGCTCACCCAGGCGTATATCCACAAGGCGGTTACCATCCGTTTCCTGCGCATGGTTTATCGGCAGCTGACCGGCAGGAAGCTGCCGGGTGAAACTGTCATGATTGTTGTCAGAAAAGGGGAGAATATCTGAAGGGGGCCAACACTCCGGCACATTCTCTTTACCAGTAGAGATTGGAAGGTTACAGCAGCTTGGCAGCAGTTTTGTAGTTGCCACCATGAAAAAGCCCCGCCTCTAACGAGGCGGGGCTTTTCGCAATTATGGATTACAGGTCACTGCCTTCAGGTTACGGATGAAGTTTCATCGGGATTGGCGTAGTGCCTTTGCTGTCGGTGTAATGTGTTCCGGACAACCATGCAATTGATTCGGTGGCCAGACCTCTGCCGGCCAGCGTCGTTACCCCGCCGGTAGCGCCGGGTGTCGGGTTCAGGACGTTCACGTCATACCCGGTGTAGATGCCGACCAGATCGGTTACACCAGCTGCGGTCATGGCTCTCGCTGATGAAAGAGACGTGAAATCCATCTTTGTGTTGTCCAGGTAGTCGACGGTGTCATACACCACCCGTTGGGAATAGGTGCGGGCATGGACGAACGAACCGGGGTCGCGGAACAGGACATTGAGATTGTAACAGGCGCCCATCAGCCTGTAAGCCTGAAGCTGGGTAAGCCCGCCGGCCGGGATAACGGTAATTCTGGCGTTCCCTAGAGCGGTAACCACCGCATCGGTAACTCCGGCGACATTTTTGCGGGTCCAGTCGGTAATGGCTGTTTTCCCGGTGGCATCCTTTTGCAGGTCATAGAAATAAGGATAGGCAGTCGGGTTATACTTGATCATGTATTTGACCAGCAGTAATTGCTTGATCAGTGTCATGCCTTTCTGGAATGCTGAGCTTTGCGGTTCCAGCATTGCGTGGGTCATATCGGCGAGAGTCTTCATGCTGGTATATATTCCATTGCCATTACCATCACCACCGTCAAGATGGGGAGCGTCGCCATGGCACTGGAGACAGAGCTCTTGTGCGGTGGCTTCGTCAATTTTCAGGCTGTGGCCGTTCGCCGGGCGCCCGGCGGCAGGAGGGGTAAAGCCGTTGCCGGGAACGGGTTCGTATGCTTTCATGTGGCAGGTGATGCAGGGGCCGTTGGTGGATAGAGCAGTCTGTTTTGTGGGAGGCTTAAGGTAATCTTGTGAACTGGCAACACTCGGAGTGCCAAGCATACGGTGAGAGCTTGTTACCCCACCGGCAATTCCGAGGTTGCTGGTGGTGCCCACGCCACCCTTACCGGTTGTAGCCGCAGTGTTCAATAAATTATAGGTTTTCGTGGCTGGCAAAAACGTTAACGCTGAGCCCTCGTTGTTAGTGGCAACAGGTGAATTCAGGCCGGTGAAGTTCTTGAAGCCTACTGTCAGGTACATGGTGCCGGCCGCTGCCATGTAATGGCTGTTCTGGAATGAAGCATTGGAGAGGTCCCAGTTGCCGCCGGCAAACATCTCGGTCAGGTTGGGGCCGACAACCCTGCCGCTGTGGCAGGCTATGCAGATGTTGGACTGGCCGACATCCGGGAAGGTTGCCGCCCTGCGACTCTGTACGTTTTTAGCTGTAACCTTGTCTGTTATGTTTACGTTATAAAAGGTTGAAACAGCGCTTACTCCACGAACAGAGAAGCTATCGTTATTGTGGCAGGCGCCGCATTTGAGTGGTGCGTTTACCTTGGGATCACCCTTGAGGTTTGCTACGCTGGTGAAGTTGCTGTTGGTAAACTGGACAAAACCGTCGGCGGTATGGCAGCGCAGGCAGTCACTGGTCGGAATGGTCTGCGAAAAGTTGACGCTGCTGCCGGTAATCAGCCATTTGTGCGTGGCGCCTGGCTTCCAGGCTACGCCTTTGACAGGGTCAACAGTCCCGTGACCGGACTGAGCCCAGGCTTTACGCTCCGCAGCGCCGCGGCCGGAGCCCGGATTATGGGGCTCATGACAGCGGGTGCAGGTGAAGCTGTCAACGCTGGTAAGGTTAATGTACTGAGAACGGAAACTGGTTATGTTCTTGAAGTGAGCGGCTTTAACGGCGGCAGGTGCTCCGGTGCTTTCATGCCTGACGAGGAAGGCGGTCCTATGACAACCCCAGCATTTCCCGGCGGTATCCGGATTTTTGAGGGCGACATCAACCGGCACCTCGCCACCGTGGCACCGGTTGCAGCTATTGGGATCTTTATGAGCGGTGGCGTGGCAGCTGAGACAATTGGTAACACTTGAGGAAGACCCCCCATGGCACAGGCTGCAACTGTTGCCGTTGTTCGAATGGGCAGTCGCATGACAACTGCGGCAATTGACCGAGTTGTCATGATAGTGGGCGTAGCTGTGGCAGTCCAGGCAGCCGGCGCCGTTATGAGTATTGTGAGCCGAACTCTGCCAGGCAAATGCTATGCGCACCCCGGAAGTCGGCGATATGCTTTTGCTGTTAGCGGCATGACAACCGGTGCACTCCTTGGAGGACGCGGATGCAACAACCGGGGAACTGTTGCCGGCAGTTCCGCCGCCACAGCCGGCCAAGGCTCCCAGTAGTCCGGACAATATTGAAATCACTGTAAACAGTTGAAAAGATCTGATTTTCATCCCACACCCTCCTTTAATTGGCTGACTTATAACACTTCTTTCAGTAAAAATGTAGTAAAATGAGCTGCTGACAGTGATTTATTATTTTTTTACTAATGAGTCTAACATCAGAATAGGAGGCTTGTCCACCCACCCATTTCCCCGGTCTCTCCAGAGATTTGATATCCGCTTCGAGTCCCGGCTTGTTACCTGAGGAGTCCGGGCCCGGTCCCTGACCGGAGAAGTCGATTTTATGCTGCGGCAGTAAACCCGGGCAGATCCAGTCAGCTGCCGCCTGTTACAACAAGGCGTCGATGGTTTCGAAATCGATCTCGTTTTCGGCGTGACTCCTGATCCAGTTCAGTTTCTCGACGTCTTCAACAGTGATTTTAGCGACATCTTCACTCAGGGCTGTATAGACATCAGCTGTTGTTTCGTATACCCGGATAAAAGGGATGCCGCTGTCCTCGACAATCTTCTGGCTTATTTCGGAGACCTGGGCATGCCCGGTGATGATGAGCCCGGCAATTTTCTCCTGATATTCGGGGATATGGTATAGAGACGAGATGGTAACCAGCAGTTCATCCCTGGAGCCGGTGACAACGAGCAGGGTGTCTTCAAGCAGGCTGTCAACTACCTTTTGCGAGGAAGCTGCACCGAGCTGGATGTTGTGAATTATTCTGCTGCGCTCGTTTGCTTTGGCGCGCAGAGGGAGTCTGAACAGCCGCGAAATATGTTCCAGCGTGGGATTTGCCAGAATTGGCGAGAAGTTGAACCCGCCGGTGATATCCAGTCCGGTATCGACAAACGCCAGTTTTACCAGGCCGATAATTTGCTTGCGCTTGTCATAACGAACCTTGTTGATAATTGCCATCCTGACATCAACCCCCTCTTTTTCGAAGAGGGCCAGGTTGAGGTTCAGAGAGTCAACAACACTGCCGATACCGCTGCCGGTCACGATTATCACCGGCGCTGCCAGCAGATTCGCCACTCTGGCATTGTTCAGACCGATAATAGAGCCTACTCCGGCATGGCCGGCGCCTTCAATGATCAGGAAATCGTTCTTCCTCTCCAGCTCCCTGACCGCGTTTACAATGCTGTTTTCCAGCGCCTTTTGGTTAATTCCCCCGGCCAGAAACTCTCTGGTGAAATTCTTGTGCAGCGCCACCGGCGACATCAGTGCTATGTCATCCTCAAGACCATATGCCTTTGCCATCAGCACTGCATCCATGTCAACCATCCGGTCGCCGAACATTTCGATTTTGGGACCAATCGGCTTGATGAAGCCGACTCTGGCGTATTTTTTACGGGCAAGATGCATTAGCGAAACACTCATCGTCGTTTTCCCGCAGTTCTGTCCGGTCGCTGCAATGTAGAGTTTTTTGCACATAAGATACCTCTGGATATAAGTGGTTATACAATTTATTCGTATTATTAGGAGTTGATTAAAGCAAAAAAATCATTTATAAGAAACCAGTATTTTACTTGAATATTTTTCTGTAACAAACGGTTAATAACCGGATTGCATTGCCATTGATACAAGCGACACCCGGGCTGCTGCTCTCTTTGCATGCGGCAACGGGATGTAGAACCTTCGCTCCAGGGTGTGATATCTAAAGAAGGGGTCCTTATGCAGGCTTATCGAAACTTTTTCGTAACAATTTTTGTGGGGGCGATAATTTTAGGCTGTTTTTCGCAAGCCTACGCCATCCCGGCTTTCAGCCGGGAACACAACACCGAATGCGCGACTTGCCATACGATTTTCCCCGAGCTTAACGAGTATGGCGATGCTTTTATGAAAAACGGCTTTGTCTGGAACAAGCCTGATAAGAGAGAGCAGAATGCCAAACCGGAAAAAATCGGCGCCATCAAGGGTGAAGGTGACCCCGAGACATTGAAAAAGCTCAAGGAGGCTGCTTCAGTAGCTGCTTCACCAGCAGGAGAAGAGCCACTGCTGGGAGCCCCCAGGAAAAGTGAGCCCCTTTGGCTTGCCGGTCTGCCGCAGACAGTTCCCATCTCGCTTGCTGCCACACTCAATGCTTCATACAATGACGATGCTGCCTATGACAAAGTCGACCTGTCCACCCGGGCAGTATCACTTCTGGCCGGCGGAGTTTTCAAGAACAAGCTTGCCTTTTATCTCAAATACAATCTGTATTCCGAGGGTGTCTTCAATCCGGCGGTAAGCAACACTCCGGTGAATCTTGACCCTCCCTATGCCAATGATCTGGAGGAGGTCTATCTTGTCTGGAGGAATACGCTCAACACGCCGGTAAACTTCAAGCTGGGCAGGTTCCGTCCGCAGCTCTCTCTCTGGAAAAAAACGAACAAGACCGGAATATCGGATTTTGCGACCACCAGCTTCAAAGTCGGCAGTTCAACGTTCAGTGCCGATTCTCCAGAAGACGCCATTGAAGCCAATGCGGTTCTTTTTAACAGGCTTTTTGTCGCCGCCGGATTGGTCGATCGCAATGGTCAGGATGCAAACGAAGGCTATGGTCACGTTTCCCTGAAAATAGGTGGCTCCGATTTTCGGGCAAACGAGCCGGACATAGACCTTGATAAAGAATCTGTCTTTGACTACATGTACCTCGTGGTCGGTGGTTACGGCTATGCAGGTCGCAATTCAGGTAGCCTTGCCTCAAATCAGCGCAACAACTTTTACCGGGCGGGCGCCGATTTGGACCTGATCATAAAAAATGCCAGGTTGAAGCTTGCTTTTGCCAGGGAGCATGACACCAACCCGGATTTTATATCCCATGTCAAGCATATCACCGATGCCTGGGTTGCCCAGGCTGAATACCTGTTTACTGCCGAGCTGCTGGCTTTTGTCAGGTATGAACTGGAGAGCTTTTCTGATGGCAGCAGATTAAACCGCGTCATTCCTGCCATCGCGTTTGCGCCGATCCAGAATACGAAGGTCACCCTTGAATATCAGCATGTTGCTGTCGAGAATACTTCTGTAAATTCTTCTGCTAATGCGGATAGCAATATTGTTTTACTTGGCATAAGAGTTGCTTTTTGATTAGTTAAGGATTCATTAAATGAGAAGGAGAATTTGGATGAGACCACTGAAAGTACTGCTTGTTTCTTTACTGTTTATCGCCTTTGCTTTTCCAGCCCATGCAAAGATCAGATCTGTCGGTAAGGGCGACAAAATGAATTTTGACCCTTCACAGATACCGTATGATATGAAGGGTGCGTTTGAAATCATGAAAGTGAAATGTATTCAGTGTCACACGCAGGAGAGGACGGTAATAGCTATTCAGACCGGTATTGCACCGGTAACAGGGCAGCCTTTTGACAAACAGGCAACAAAGGCTTACGGCGTCAAGATGCTCCGCAAGCCCAAGTCAAATATGAACAGGGAAGAGGTTAAGGCGGTGGTCAATCTGATGAACTATCTGATTGATGAGGCGGCAAAACCCTGAGGATTTGAGCATGATTTGACTGTAGCAGAAGCACCCTGCCTCCCCGTTAGTGCTTAGGGAGGCAGGGAAGAAAGTAATTGATTTTCTGGTCTACTCCTCTTTTGCTATCCTGATTACCTGTAATACCCCGGGCATACTGCCTATCTCTTCGGTTTCAAGTTTTTCAGTGTCGCCAATCACGCCGATAATGGTTCTGTTTGCGCCGGTAGACTGGTGAATGTCAAAGTTTCTGTTGATCAGCAGCTCCTTGACATGAACAAGTTCATCTTCAGCGGCAGTTTTTTTCATGATGATAAGCATCTGCTTTACCCCTTTTCCGCACTTTCTTCAGGATGCGTCATTATCCGCTCCAGTCGCCGCGATTCGTCAACAACCCGTTCAAACAGTCTGACTACGGCGCCATCATCGAGCGGTCCGGGGTTGTCCCCCTTCATTCGCTCAAAAATGCGCTTTTCTCTGGATGGATCGTAAACCGGCAGATTCAGTCTCTTCTTGATCCGGCCGATCTGCAGTGCCAGATTTGCCCGCCGGTTGAAAATGCTTAACAGCTCACTGTCAAGCCGGTCAATCTCTTCACGGAATCCGGTTATGATCTCGCGGATATCAGAACTGTTTTCGGACATATGTATCCTTTTGCCAGTGGATATCGTCACGTTGCGGATAATCGATATTGTAGTGAAGTCCGCGTGACTCCTGGCGCTGCCGGGCGCAGCGAACAATGAGCTCTGCCACTGTGGCGATATTTCTCAGTTCAATCAGGTCTGAAGTTATGATGAAATCCCAGTAGTAGTCCTCGATCTCTTCCTGAATCAGTCTTATTCTGCGCAAGGCGCGCTCAAGCCTTTTGTTGGAGCGAACAATGCCGACAAAGTTTGACATGCAGCGTCTGATCTCGTCCCAGTTCTGCGAAACAATCACCATCTCGTCACTGTTGGTAGCTGTGCCCGAATCCCACTCCGGAACCTGAAGCGGATTGCCGGCATTATTCAAATTGGCAAAAATATGTTTATATGCCCTGCCCGCATAGACTGCTGCTTCGAGCAAAGAATTGCTGGCCAGGCGGTTTGCCCCGTGAAGTCCGGTGAACGCGACTTCACCGATGGCGTAAAGGTTCTTGATATTGGTTTCAGCATTTGCATCAACCGCCACGCCGCCGCAGAGATAGTGCGCTGCAGGCACGACCGGTAGCGGGGAGGTGGTCATGTCAAGCCCGTATTCAAGGCAGGTCTGGTAAATGTTCGGGAACCGGCCGCGAATATACTCCGCATCCCGGTGCGTCATGTCAAGATAGACGCAGTCTTCGCCGTATGTTTTCATTTCGTTGTCTATGGCCCGGGCGACAATATCGCGCGGCGCCAGGTCTTTGAGCGGGTGATACTTTTCCATGAAAGCAGTCCCGTCACGGCGGCGCAGAATCGCGCCTTCACCCCGGACAGCCTCGGAAATCAGAAACGATTTGGCGTGCGGGTGATAAAGGGTTGTCGGGTGAAACTGCATGAACTCCATGTTGGCTATGTCGGCTCCTGCTCTGTATGCCATTGCCACACCATCTCCAGTCGCTACGTCCGGGTTGCAGGTGTAAAGATATACCTTGCCTGCTCCGCCGGTTGCCAGGAGGGTGAATTTAGCGGTAATAGTTTTAACTTTCTCAGTTTCGATGGCCAGCACATAGGCGCCAAGACAGCGGTTAGGTTTCAATCGCTTCTTGGTTATTTTTGCTTCGGTAATCAGGTCGATGGCAATATGATTCTCATAAATATTTATATTGGGGTGGTTTCCGGCTGCAGTTACCAGAGCCCTTTCGATTTCCCTGCCGGTTACATCATCAGCGTGCAGGATTCGCCGCTGACTATGTCCCCCTTCGCGGGTAAGGTCATATGATTCACCGCTGGTAGTGAACTTTACCCCCCAATCGATGAGGCTCTGGATGGTCGGCGGGCCTTCTTCAACCACCATCCGGACGACATCTTCATGGCAGATGCCGGCACCGGCGACAAGTGTGTCCTGGAAGTGTGCTTCAAAGGTGTCTTCTTTGGAGAAAACCGAGGCAATGCCACCCTGGGCATAGTTCGTTGCCGATTCAGTGACCTCACGCTTGGTCACTATGACGACGGTACCGTGGGCAGCTGCTTTAAGGGCAAATGAGAGGCCGGCAATGCCGCTGCCAAGGACAAGAAAATCACAATTTATTTTCATTTATGGACACTCCGTAGCAAAAGTTTGCTTATGCAAGCCAGAAATTATTTACCTGACGCAATGGTTTGTCAACAGGTAGATACTATGGGGGCAAAACAATCAGGAAAGATTTCACGGCTGAAGTGGCATGCGGCCTTACGGTTTTTAAGTTTCTCCGCAAAAACCGGCTTTTGCGTGGCGCATATCTCTCTTTTATATGGACAGCGGGGATGGAAGTTGCAGCCGGAAGGGGTCGAAAGCAGTGAAGGGATATCTCCCTGCAGAACTTTTCCGGAGAGTTTCTTATGTTTTCCGGACAAAACAGGTATTGCAGCGAGGAGCGCCTCGGTATAAGGGTGCAGCGGGGAGGCAAAGATATCTTCCGTCGGTCCTTCTTCAACTATACGTCCAAGATACATTATTGCCGTCCTGCTGCTCAAGTGCCGGATTACTGAAAGATCGTGAGATATCAGTATGTAAGCAAGGCCACGACTCTTCCTCAGTTCGATAAGCAGGTTGATTATCTGCGCCTGAATTGAAATATCGAGAGCTGAGAGCGGTTCGTCGGCAATCAGCAGTTTCGGGTTTACTGCAAGTGCTCTGGCAATGCCGATTCTTTGCCGTTGCCCTCCGGAAAACTGATGCGGGTAGCGACCATAATGCTCCGGCGCCAGACCTACCTGATCCATTATATGCAGCACCCGGCTGATCAACTCCTTGCCTGCTGCTGTGCGATGAATTGTAAACGGCTCGCCGATAATCTCCCCGACTCGCATCCGCGGATTAAGTGATGAGAACGGATCCTGAAAGATCATCTGCACACTGCTGCGGAAATTGTTGCGCTCTATTCCGGAAAAAGCAGAGAGCTGTCTGCCGCAGAAAAGAATTTCTCCGGAAGTAGGCGGCAATAGTCCCGTAAGCAGTTTGGCGACAGTAGATTTACCGCACCCGGACTCACCGGCTATTCCCAGAGTCTCTCCATGTGCAATCGAGATGTTTATCTCTTCGGCAGCGGTAATCAGTTTTGCCCTGCTGAAAGGAGATGCCGGCAAGGTAAACTGTTTTTGCAGATTGCGCGTCTCAAGAAGCAGGTCGGTCATTGTTGCGGCGCCCTCCAGCAGGCTACTTCATGTCCGGGACGGATTTCAACAAGCAGTGGCGGGTTTTGCGCGCAGATATCGATTTTGAACGGACATCTGCCAACATAAAGGCAGCCGTTACTGCTGCCGTATGTCGTGGTGAAGTTTGCGCCGGCCACAGGCAAAGGCTCTCCCGGTCGGCTGTTTTGCGGCAGAGATGAAAGCAGCGCCTGCGTGTAGGGGTGAAGAGGATTTTGAAGAATTTCGGCGGTTGCGGCTGACTCGACAGCAGCGCCAGCATACATGATTATTGTGCGGTCGGCGCGTTCGGCAACGATGCCAAGATTGTGGGTTATCAACAGGAGGCTCATGCCGATCTTCTGCTTGAGATCGTCAATCAGTTCGAGAATCTGCGCCTGGGTAGTTACATCAAGTGCTGTTGTCGGTTCGTCGGCAATCAGCAGTTTCGGGTTGGAGGCGAGCGCCATGGCGATCATGGCCCGCTGTTTCATGCCGCCAGAGAGTTGATGCGGGTAAGAGTGGTAACGCTCGGCAGGTGACGGAATCCCTACCTGCGCAAGAAGATTGACAGCTTCGGCAGCGGCATCTTTACGCGAAATGCTCTTATGTTGCAGGATTGCCTCGGTTATCTGAAAGCCGGTCTTCAGAACAGGGTTAAGAGACGTCATCGGCTCCTGAAATATCATGGAGATGGCAGCGCCGCGAAGAGCCCGCATATCTTGTTCTGGAAGCAACAAGATATCGTTGCCGTTAAAAAGTATCTCGCCGGCGCAAATCCTGCCCGGTTTTTGCAAGAGGCGCATTATCGAAAAGGCGGTAACACTCTTGCCACAACCCGATTCACCTACGAGGGCGACTGTTTCTTGCCAGTTGATATGGAAGGATAGTTGGTTTACAGCATGGAACAGTTTGTTGTCTGCAGTCGGGAAGGTGACACAGAGGTGCCTGACGTCGAGAAGCCTTTCACTTTCAGTACCGTTGGAGGATGATGCCGGGAGTGTCATGGAGGGAGTTATAGCACTAAAATGGCAGTTAGGCAAACCGGATGCTATGGAGCTGTCAGGCGGCTATTGCTGCCGGTGATTCAACTGCAGTAGCATTGGCAAAGAAGGGAAATTCGCCGTTCAGGACAAGATCGACAAACACCGGTACGATGGCCGGGTCGAACTGACTGCCGGCATAATCGGTAAGTTCCTTGAGCGCGACATGAAGAGATAGCGCCTTACGGTATGGTCTGTCAGAGGTCATTGCATCGAAAGAGTCGGCAATTGCCAGAATTCTTGATTCAAGGAGGAGCAGGTCACCATGAAGCCCGTTGGGATAGCCCTTGCCGTCAAATCTTTCATGATGTTGGCCGATACAGAGCCTTACATCGGAGAGAAATTCAATCGGCTCGAGAATTTTCATGCCGATTTCGGGGTGCTGTTGCAGGTTGTAAATATCTTCATCGGTCAGACGCTCGATTTTGTGCAGCAAAGCAAGATTTATCCCGATCTTGCCGATATCGTGGAGGATTGCGGCTCTCTCCATTATTTTCAGCCTTTCCGGTGAGAGACCGAGTTTTTTGGCGATATTGATGCTGTATCTGGTTACTCTTTCCGAATGACCGCGGGTGTAGCTGTCACTTGCCTCAATGGCCGAGACCAGGGCATGGATGGTGTTCAGGTATGTGCTTTTCTGCTCTTCATAAAGGTTGGCGTTATTGATGGCAATGCTGGCCTGCGCAGCAATTGTTGTCAGAAGTTCCAGATCTTCATTGGTATAAGTTGAGCCGTCATTTTTGTTTACTACGGTTATAGTGCCGATTACATCATCCTTGACAGCAAGCGGGACACAGATCAGGGTTTTCCTCTCATAGCCAATGGCGCTGAAACGGTCGAACTGCGGGGTTTCATTGATGTCGGCGATCAGTAACGGCTTGGCGTTGTTAATTACCCAACCGGAGACGCTGCTATCCTTGATCGGGACATAGACCTCTCCGTTGGGCAGATCGTCATGGCCGACAAGCGTGTCGATGCGCAGGGCATTCTTCTGTTTGTCATGAATGATGATGTAGCCGATATTGGCATGCAGGGTTTCAATGGTAGTGTCAACAATAAGGCGGAAGATGTTTTCGCTATCCATGTTTGAGTTGATGGCAAGACCGACCTTGTATAGAGTAGAGAGTCTGGCGACAACTTTTTCAAGATTGGAGTTCTTGTCTTCCAGTTCACCGGCAAGGTCGGCAATTTTGTAGTTTGCCTCTTCTATCTCCTCGATCCGCTCTTCGAGAGTGACATTCAGCGTTTCGATTTCATTGATCTGCGCTTCAAGTTTTTGATTCAGGGAATGAACTTCGCGGTGGTGACCAAGCTTCCCCTGGGCAATGGCCAGGTCCCGTTCATGAGCAATTGCTGTTTCCATGACACTGTTCAGTTGGGTGACCATCTGATTGAAGTGATTGCTGAGCAGATTCATTTCCGTACTGCTGGTTATGACGATGTTTGTTTCGAAATCACCTTTTTCGACTCTCTGCATGGATGAAATCAGATGTTTTATCGGTTTGTCTACATAGAGGAACAGGAAGATGGAAAGGATCAGCATTATCATCAGGATGATGGCGACAGTCGAGGCAATTTCATTGTTACGCATCGACGCCATTATCCCGCGCAGATACTCAATGGATATGTTTACCTGCAGGATGCCGAGAACTTCTGTTGTCGGGTTGTGGCAACCATGACAGGCAGGAGAGTTCCGGATGAGCGAGATTGAGGTGAATGTCTGCAGATTATCCAGTATTGTCGAGTCACCCCGTTTGATTACGGACATGTCCTCTTTGGGGATCTGGGTGCCGATTTCAGCGGGTGTTGCCGAGTTGAGAACAAGACCTTCAGGGTCGAGGATTCTGATGGAAGTAATATGACTTGAATTGTTGAGTCGGGACAGTATGGAGCGTACTTCATCAGAACGACCGCTGCGCATCGCCTCGGATATGCTGTTTTTTACGGTTTCGTTAAGCAGGCTGATGTTGCCGTCAGTTATCCTGTGTACCATGGACTTCTGATGCCTGAAGTTCATATAGGTTGCGACCGACAGAAAAATTATTATCAGTCCGCAAACCGTTCCGAGTATTTTTACCTTAATCGAGTTCATTAATATTAATACTCTCTGTCCTTCAGTAGTGGTATGGGCTTTATTTCGCTGTCTTTGCAAGTTATATAACGGTTAAATCAAGCTAATTACCTGCTTTTATATCGAGCAATACTGAATTTTGCAATTATGCATAATTCGTGGAAAGCGCGATCATTAAAGGATTGCCGCCGGCAATTGCCCCGGGCAGGTAACTTAAAAAATGAAAGCTTTATTAAACCACACTCCTTGAAGCTGATCGTTGTTGTAACCTATCCTCAGGTATAGCAATTCAGTTGCCAATTACCTGTCAACCTGAAATTTCACCGCTGTTCTGATGTATACAGCACGTATATGTAATTTCTGTGGCGAGATTATCTGTTGACGGGGTAAGGTATTTGTGATTTTTATAAAATCTTTTGGACAGGAAAATATCTTGAAATTCAGTCGATTACTATTCATCGCCGTTTTGATTATTGCTGCATTCGTCAAGGTCCTGCCTGCAGGTGTGAGGTCGGAGTCTGTCAGGGTGGCAATTCTCAAAGGAGTGGAAGAGGTCAGGGTTGAAGGTGATGGTCTTCTGGCAACTGACGAAAGAGGGTCTCCTCTTTCATTCGAATCCTCTTTACTGATTCGAAAACAGTCGGCAGACAGCCTCATTTCCGGCGGAAAAACTTTCAGACGCCTGACAATTTCACCGGCGGCAACAGTCAGGATCAATGGCAAGAGCTACAGAGGTCTTTTTGATTTCTATCCTGCTGAAAAGGGAGTTCTTGTTGTCAATGAAATGCCGGTAGAGGAGTACCTTGTCGGTCTGATCAACTGCGAGATATCATCACTCTGGCCTGTCGAGGCCGTCAAGGCCCAGGCGGTTATTGCCCGCTCGTATGCAATTTATCAAAAGGATGCGCGCAGAAATGCCATATATCATCTTGAATCAAGTGTTATGGATCAGGTTTATGACGGCGTTGACATAGAAGACAGCCGGGCAGCCAGGGCTGTCGATGATACGGCGGGTGAGGTTCTGACCTATTCGGGGGGAGTAATCCAGGCGTTTTATCACTCTAACTGTGGCGGGCATACCGAGGCTGCCGAAAATGTATGGGGGGCGAACATTCCCTACCTTCAGGGTGTCGAGTGCCGCTACTGTCTGAGCAGTCCATCTGCCAGGTGGGAAATTACCCTGCCGTTGAAAAAGATCGAATCGCTCCTTAAAAACTGCGGCTATCAGGTGTCCGGGCTCAGGGAGGTCAGAGCCGGCAGGGACAACAGGAACGGACGCATCAAGGATTTGACCCTGTTTGCCGCAAAAGGAGATGTGACCATCTCGGCAGTCAATTTCCGCAAGTCGATCGGTTACTCGGTTATCAAAAGCACGAATTTTACGATAAGGCAGAAAGGCGATGATCTGCTTTTCAGCGGAGCAGGAAACGGGCATGGCGTCGGGCTTTGCCAGTGGGGTTCAAAACAGCGCGCCGGAGATGGCTTCAACTACCGTGAAATTCTTGCCTATTACTATCCCGGGACCCGTCTGGAAAAACTGAAAAAGCAATATTGAGCCTTATAAAGCATGCGACTTGATGATTTTGACTATACACTGCCGCCAGCATTGATTGCTGTCGACCCTCTCGAAGTACGGGACTCTGCCAGATTAATGACCCTTGATCGGTCAAGCGGAGAGGTCGGCGAAACAGTAGTCTCAGCGTTGCCGGAACTCTTCCAGTCTGGTGATCTGCTGCTGCTGAACGATACGCGGGTTTTGCCGGCAAGGCTTAACGGGCAGAAGAGCAGCGGCGGCAAGGTCGAAATATTTCTGGTACGAAGAAGTGAATCTGCCGAAGAGAGCTGGGAGGCGCTGGTGCGCTCTTCCAAGCCGCCTCGTCCCGGGACACAGATCCTGCTCCCTGAACAGGTCATGGCGACTGTCATCTCCACGCTGCCGGGCGAAGGGTGGCTTATCTCTTTTGCCGGCAGTGACGATTTTTCCGGATGGCTTGACCGGCACGGCGCGGTCCCTCTGCCGCCGTATATCCACCGGGAACCGCAGGCATCTGATCGTCACCGTTACCAGACAGTCTTTGCCACTGAACGCGGCGCTGTAGCTGCGCCCACTGCCGGGCTGCACTTTACCGAAGCTCTTCTGCAGCGGATAAGGGCGGCTGGTGTGGAGATAGCAACCCTAACCCTGCATGTCGGGCTTGGCACTTTCATGCCGATCCGTGTCGATGATCCGCTGCTGCATAAAATGCATTCAGAGCGCTACTGCATTCCGCCGGAGACTGCGGCGGCGATTCTCCGCTGCCGTGAGCGAGGCGGCAGGGTGATAGCCGTTGGCACAACGGTTGCCAGGACGCTCGAGCATGCCGCAGTTGGGGGGACAGTGAAGCCCGGCAGCGGCGAAACAGATATCTTTATCTATCCCGGTTACCGTTTCCAGGTTGTCGATGCGATGCTGACAAACTTTCATCTGCCCAAATCGACCCTTTTGATGCTGGTAGCGGCATTCGCCGGGCGGGAACGGATTCTTGACGCCTACCGGGTGGCGATTGAAAGAGGTTTCCGCTTTTACAGTTATGGCGATGCCATGTTTATTTATCAGCCCAGGATATAAATGGAAGCAGTGACAGCAAAAACAGAACTTACGCCGATGATGCGCCAGTATCTGGAGATAAAATCTTCATATCCTGATGCGATCCTCTTTTTCAGGCTTGGCGATTTTTATGAGATGTTTCTCGATGATGCGGTCAAGGCCTCACGAATTCTCGACATAACACTGACATCCAGGAACAAGAACGCCGAAGGTGGCGATGTCCCGCTTTGCGGCATACCGTTCCATTCGGCAAATCCTTACATAGCGAAGCTGGTAGAGGCGGGTGAAAAGGTTGCCATCTGTGAACAGGTGGAAGATCCGAAAACAGCCAAAGGGATTGTCCGGCGCGAAGTGGTAAGGGTGGTTACGCCGGGGCTGGTAACTGACAGTGACTCTCTCTCCCCTAAAGAGAACAATTTTCTTGTTGCCGTGATTCCTGTTAACGAGGCCCTCTACGGTCTGGCAACAGTGGATCTCTCAACCGGTCATTTCCGGGCCACCGAGATGGAGGGGGAAGAGGATCTGCTCGCCGAGATTGCCTGCATCTCTCCGCGGGAACTGCTTCTGCCTGCCAGGTGCCGTGAAGCTGCGCTGCAGAAAAAAATTCTCCTTGATGCCGCGCCGCTAATAACATATCTGCAAGAGTGGACTGAAGATAAAGAGTACAGCAACCGACTTTTTAATGAACAGTTCGGGGCGCCGCCGGAAAGCATCTGCCAAGGGCTAACGGGGGCGACTGCAGCTGCCGCGGCAATTCTCCACTACCTCAAAGAGACGCAGAAGGGCGCTGCTCTCCATCTGCGCGATCTGGTAACGTACCGCAACCGTGAATTCCTGCTGCTTGATGATGCTACCAGACGCAACCTTGAACTTACGAAAACAATCGTCGATGGCAGAAGAAAAGGCTCGCTGCTCGGTCTGATGGATCATACGGTAACACCAATGGGCGCGCGCAAACTCAAGGAGTGGATCAACTATCCGCTGGTGGCAGTCGAAGAAATATGCCGCCGCCATGATGCAGTTGCGGAGATAGTCACTGCTTCTGCATTGCGCGAGGAGATTACTGCTGCCATCGCCGGCATCGCCGATCTGGAAAGAGTTAACGGCAGGATAAGTCTGGCATCCGCTTCGGCAAGGGATCTGGTTGCGCTCAAGGATTCGCTGCAGCGGCTGCCGGCAGTGGTGGCCGCTCTCAGGGAGTGCTCTGCGGCGTTGTTGCAACGCTCTCTTGCCGGTATTGACCTGCTTGATGATGTGGCCGGACTTGTCAGCCGGGGAATTGTCGAAAACCCTCCTTTTGTCTTGCGGGATGGCGGGGTAATAGCTGACGGCTATAATGAGGAGCTTGACGAACTCCGCCGGATAAGCTCAGAAGGGAAGGGGTTCATTGCCAGGCTCGAGGCCAAGGAAAAGCAGCGTACCGGGATCAGTTCGCTCAAAATCAGATACAACAAGGTGTTCGGCTATTATATTGAAGTGACCAGAGCAAACCTCGCCGAAATACCGGAGAATTATATCCGGCGCCAGACCCTTGCCAATGCCGAAAGATTTATCACTCCCGAGCTGAAAGATTATGAAGAGAAGGTGCTTGGCGCCGAGGACCGGATAGCAGAGCTGGAATATGCGCTTTTTCAGGAGATGCGCCTGCAGGTTGCTGCTGAAGGTGGCCGGATTGCGCTCACTGCCGACAACATCGCGACCATCGATGTGATCGTCTCTTTTGCCAGGATTGCCACGCTGGCAGATTACTGCCGTCCCGAGGTGAACAACGGCGAGACCATTGCCATAACAGAGGGGCGTCATCCGGTGATTGAAGCGCTCAATCTCGGCGAGCGTTTTGTGGCCAACGATCTGCTGCTGGACAGTGTCGATAATCAACTGCTGATTATTACCGGTCCCAATATGGCCGGCAAGTCGACTTTCATGCGCCAGACAGCGCTCATTACCCTGATGGCGCAGATCGGCAGTTTTGTCCCGGCAAAATCAGCGGTTATCGGTGTTACCGACAGGATATTCACCAGGGTCGGCGCCGCCGACAATCTAGCCAGAGGGCAGTCCACCTTTATGCTGGAGATGATTGAAACCGCCAATATTTTGCGTAACGCCACACCGCGGAGTCTGGTAATACTCGATGAGATAGGTCGCGGCACCTCCACTTTTGACGGCATTTCCATTGCCTGGGCTGTTGCCGAGTTCTTGCACGACTGTGGGGAGCATAAGGCAAAAACCCTTTTTGCCACCCATTATCACGAGATGACCGAACTTGCCGTTACCCGCAGCGGCGTGAAAAACTTCAATATCGCGGTGCGTGAATGGAATGATCAGGTGATCTTCCTCCGGAAGATAATCCCTGGCGGTGCTTCCCACTCCTACGGCATCCAGGTTGCAAGACTTGCCGGCCTGCCGGTTGGGGTGATAGAGAGGTCAAAGGAGATACTGCTGAATCTCGAAAAAGGGGAGTTTTCTGCAGAAGGGTTGCCCCGGATAGCCAAAGGGAAGCGTAGCGTAGCGGCAGATCCTTCGCCGCAACTGTCTCTCTTTGCTAATGAAGGAGACCGGATAAGCCGGCGGCTTGCAGAGGCAAATATCGTTGCCATGACTCCCCTGGAGGCGCTTAACCTGCTTGACGAGCTGAAAAGGATGCTTTGATGTACAGAAGAGAAATATCATTACTGACAATATTTTTACTAATCCTGTTTGTGTGCAGCTCTTTTGCCGAAGAGGTGATGAAAACGAAGGTCAGCGCTGCCAAAAAGAAAAAAACTGCCGCTGCCGCAGTTGCGAAGAAAAAACCGGTAGCCGGCAAGAGCAGTAAGAGAGTCAAACCGGCAAAGCATGCCGCTATTGCAGCAGTAAAACCTTTGCCCGCTCCGGCAGAGCTTTCTGACGTAAAACACTGGTCAACTCCTGACTATACGCGAGTTGCGGTAACGCTCTCGCACGATACCCCCTTCGAGAAACATGAAATTGCGAAAACTCCCGGCTCTCCCCTTTTGAGCAGGATTTATTTCGATATCAACGGCGCCAGGCTGGCTCATGGGGTGAAGGATCTGTCCATAGGTGACGGGCTCCTGAAAACCGTCCGCCTGTCCCAGTATAATGCCGATACCGTAAGGGTCGTTCTTGATGTTGACAATATCAGGGATTACAAGATTTTTACTTTTTCAGACCCTTTCAGGATAATCGTTGATGTCAAGGGGGAGAGAAGGGCAGAGATCAGTGCACTGGCACCGGTAATAGCTGCGCCGCCTCAGCCTGCCGGAGCTTCCGGCGGTGATGCCTTGCGGGCGATCAAGGCGGAAATCCAGGCTGAAGCGCCAAAAGCGCCTGCTGTTGCCAAAACGGCGGCGCGCAAAGCGGTGAAACCGGGCAAGATACGGCGGATTGTCGTCGATCCCGGCCATGGTGGCAAAGATCCGGGAGCCATAGGTCACAACGGGCTGCAGGAGAAGGATGTGGTTCTTGCCATCGGCCTGACTCTGGCAAAAAAATTGAAGGACGAACTGGGCGTAGATGTCGTGATGACCAGGTCAACAGATGTCTTCATCGAACTGCAGGAGCGCACGGCGATAGCCAATCAGGTCGGAGCAGACCTGTTTGTTTCGATTCATGCAAACGCGTCTCTGAACAGGAGTGCCTCCGGGGTTGAGACTTATTATCTCAACCTTGCCAAAACCGAGAAGGCTGCCCAGCTTGCGGCCAGAGAAAACGGCACTTCTTTGGAGAAGGTGAGTCTGCTGCAGGCAGTGCTGTTCGATCTGATGGCCAACTACAAACTGAATGACTCGGCGCACCTGGCAGAGGAGGTGCAGAAGGCTCTGTACAGACGGCTTGCCGATCGTTATCCCCAGGAAAGGAATCTTGGCGTAAAGCAGGGGCCATTTTATGTGCTGGTGGGTGCTACCATGCCGAGCATTCTTTCGGAGAGCGCTTTCATCAGTAATGAAAAGGAAGAGGCAAGGCTTGCTGAGCCGCAGTATCAGGAGCAGATTGCCGAGGGAATACTGGACGGGATCAGTGTCTATGTTTCTTCGCTTAAATAAAGGATAGCAGCGAAAATGGAATACACCATAGAGCGGTATTTCCCTGATGAAACGCAGTCAGGCGGCGATTCTGGGAAAGCTTCATTTGAAGAGAAACGGCCCCTTTATCTTGCCGGCTCCCGGCGGTTTCTTGCTCATTACCGCAAACAGATTGAACAAGAGCATCGCGGTGGTGCCAGCGGCAGTGATGTGGTCAGTGCCATTACCGCCATGACCGATACGCTTGTGCTGAAGCTCTTCAATTCCATCCTGACCGACCTGTCCGCTGATCGCCGGCTTCCAGAGATGGTTCTGGTAGCGGTCGGCGGTTACGGTCGCGCCGAGTTGAATCCGTTCTCCGATATTGACATCATGTTTCTTCACTCCGGCAAAAATTCGCAGAGTGTTGAGGAGATTTCCCAGAAGCTGCTCTATTTCCTCTGGGACATGCGCCTTGATGTCGGTTATTCCGTTCGGACGATAAGCGACTGTATCGAGATGGGGAGGAGTGACTCTACCGTCAGAACCGCCATGCTCGACAGCCGCTTTCTTGCCGGTAGCGATTCTCTTTTCAGGGAGTTCTGGAAAACATTTCAGGCGCAGCTGGTTTCCAAAAACAGTGATTCCTTCATCAGCGACAAGCTGCAGGAGATTGAGACCCGGCGCGGGAAATACGGCTCATCAGTCTATATTCTCGAGCCGAACATCAAGGAGAGTGAAGGTGGCCTGCGTGATATCCAGACCGCCATCTGGGTGGCAAAGCTCAAATACAAGATTACCGCCATGCGGGAGCTCGTCATCAAGGGGATTCTGTCGGAAGAAGAGCTGGAGGCATTTGCTGCTGCCAAGTCTTATCTCTGGCGGCTGAGAAATGAGCTGCACTATCTGTCCGTGCGGAAAAACGATCAGATAACGTTCGATGCCCAGTCATCTCTGGCAGCCTTATGCGGTTTTCAGGATCGGGGCAAATCTCTTGCTGTTGAAGAGTTCATGCGCAATTACTACCTGCAGGCAACAAGAACCGAGCATCTTTCCGCCTCGCTGATTGCCAGATGCCGGCGGCGGGACGAAGGCGCAGGCAAGATTCTCGGTTACTTTATCAGAAGACCACTTGGTGAAGGGCTTTTTGTCGTCAGGGGTGAGCTGGTTGTGCCTGATGAAACTGTCGTCGATAACAATCCGCTCGTACTGATGAAGATCTTCGAGTACGCCCAAAGGCAGGGAGCGCGACTTGCTGTCGATACCAAATCTCTTGTCAGGCGCAGACTGGATCTGGTCAATGACAAATTCCGCCGCAGCAAAGAGGTGAACAGCTCTTTTTTCAATATCCTCGGTCACAAAAGCGTTGTCGAGACATTGCAGCTGATGCACCATCTGGAGTTTCTGAATCATTTCATTCCCGAATTCGAGCGGATATACTGCAAGGTGCAGTATGATATCTACCACATATATACGGTCGACACGCACTCGCTCTTCTGCGTTGAAGAGATCGTAAAGCTATATAACGGCGAACATGCCAACGATCTGCCGGAGCTGACCGCTCTGGCAAAGAGCATTGAGAAGAGAGAGCTGCTGCTCCTGGCCGTGCTGCTGCATGATATCGGGAAAGGGGAGGGTGGCGGACATGCCGAAAAGGGGGCTCTGCTCTGCCGCACCATTGCCAGGAGAATGGGGCTTTCCAAAGAGGAGAGTGAGCGGCTTGAGTTCCTGGTAAGACAGCACCTGCTTTTTGCCCATATCTCCCAGCGGCGTGATCTGCATGATGAACGGATGATCATCGACTTTGCCAGGCAGATGGAGAGCAGTGAAAACCTGAAGATGCTCTATCTGCTTACCTATGCGGATGTAAAAGGAGTCGGCCCCGATGTCTGGAGTGACTGGAAAAAGATGCTTTTCAAAGAGCTGTTCGAAAAGACCTACCAGGTGCTGGAGCGGGGCGACTTCCGTCTGGAAGCGAGCAGCGAGCGGGTAAAGGGTGTGCGGCGCAAGGTTGTTACCTTGCTGGAGAACGAGCTGCCGCTGCCGGCAATAAAGGAGGAGCTGAAGGCGCTTACCACCAGACAGACGCTGTCAAACTCTCCGGAAGAGATTGCTGCTCAGATCAGGGTTCTGCAGCGGCTGGACAGTGAATCGCTCATTATCCAGATAAGTCATCAGCCGGAGCTGGGTTTTTCCAACTTTACCATTGCCACGCGCGATCTTCCCGCCCTTTTTTCGAAGATCACCGGAGTTATGGCTGCCAACGGCATCAACATCCTCGGCGCACAGATTCATACAAGCAGTAACGGCAAGGTTCTCGATATTCTTCACGTAAACTCTCCGCAAGGGTTCATCATTACCGACGAGAACAGGTGGAAAAGAATCAGGGATGATATGCACTCGGTGCTGGAGGGGAAAGTCAGGGTGCAGACCCTTGTTGACAGACGAAAAAGCTCCATTTACTCTGCAGCTAAAAGCAAACCGAAATTTCCAACCAGTGTCGAAATTGACAACGAGGTTTCGGTTGACTACAGTGTCATCGATATCTATGCCCACGACACGGTCGGTCTGCTCTACCGGATAACGGCAACCCTGAGCGAACTGGGCCTCTATATCGGAGTAGCCAAAATTTCAACCAAGGTGGATCAGGTGGTTGACGTCTTTTACGTGCGTGATATTTTCGGCCAGAAGATAACTTCTGTTGAAAAACTTGCCGAAATTAAAAACAGGCTCATTGCGGCCATCGATTCATGAACAGCCATCTCGACCTCTTTCTGGCCTATATCGTTGTGGAGAAGGGGCTGAGCAATAATACCCTTGACGCCTACAGTCGCGACCTTTGCCGTTACCTGGCATTTCTTGACAAAAGTGGCTGCAGCGAGCTGGCAACTGTCAGTGCTGCTGATATTGCCGGATTTATCGCCGTACTGAAAGGCGACGGGCTCTCCCCGCGCAGCCGCGCCAGAAATCTTTCGGCAGTGCGGATGTTCCACCGTTTCCTTGTTGTTGAAGGTTATGCCGAGACAAATCCGACGGCAGTAATCGAGTCGCCGCGGGCGCCGGGGCGGCTGCCTGACATCCTCTCCGAGGACGAGGTGGAACGGCTGTTGCAGAGTGTCGGCGGCAGGGACAGATATGATCTGCGTGACCGCGCCATGCTCGAACTTCTCTATGCTACCGGTCTGCGGGTCTCTGAACTGGTCAAGCTGAAGCTTACCGATCTTAACCTTGTTGCCGGCTATCTGGTAACTTCCGGTAAAGGTGACAAGGAGCGGCTGGTGCCGGTTGGTGATGCCGCCCGCGAGGCGGTGCAGGAGTATCTGGCCTCGGCACGGCTGCTGCACGGCAGCGGCACAGAGAGCAGATTTCTCTTCCTGAGCCGTCTGGGTGAGCCGATGAGCAGGCAGGCTTTCTGGAATATTATCAAGAAACGGGCGCTGCAGGCCGGGATAAGGAAGAAGATCTCGCCGCATACCCTGCGGCACTCGTTTGCCACCCATCTGCTGGAGCATGGCGCTGACCTGCGCAGCGTGCAGATGATGCTCGGCCATGCCGACCTGGCAACCACTCAGATTTACACTCATGTATCAAATGAAAGACTGAAAAACATACACCGGGAGCTGCACCCCAGAGGATAGGCTCCGGAAGGGATAATAGATGAAATATATAGTGCTTCTTGGCGATGGCATGTCTGATGAAAGTATTCCCCAACTTGGCAATAAAACCCCTCTGCAGGCGGCAAAGACCCCCAATATGGACTACATGGCAAAGCGGGGGAAACTCGGCCTTGCCCGGACAGTGCCGCCAGGGTTGCCCCCCGGCAGTGATGTGGCAAACCTTGCGGTCTTCGGCTATGACCCGCGCAGCTGCTATACCGGCCGTTCCCCTCTGGAAGCTGCCAGCATGGGGGTAGAGCTTGGCCCTGACGACGTCGCTTTCCGGGTGAACCTTGTCAATCTTGAACCAAGAGGGTCGACTCTCGTGATGAAAGATTATTCGGCCGGACATATCTCGACAGAAGAAGGCTGCGAGCTGGTAAATGCGCTGCAGAAGGAGCTGGGCAACGATGAGTTTCAGTTTTATCCCGGAATCAGCTACCGGCATCTGCTCGTCTGGCGCGGGGGTAAAGATCAGATAACGGCAACACCGCCGCACGATATTACCGGGCAGTCGATTCTCGATCATCTGCCTGCCGGTGACGGGGCTGACAAGCTGATCAATCTGATGAACGCCTCCCAACTGGTTTTCCATAATCATCCTCAGTACCGCCGCCGGCGTGACGCCGGCAAGATTCCGGCTAACTCGGTCTGGTTGTGGGGACAGGGAAAGGCGCCGCAGATGCCGACATATGCGGAAAAATTCGGCCTGACAGGCGCTGTTATCTCGGCGGTTGATCTGGTGCGCGGTATCGGTGTTTATGCCGGTCTGGAGATCATCAAAGTGGCTGGCGCCACCGGTTATATCGATACCAATTACCGGGGCAAGGCAGAGGCTGCACTGGCTGCGCTGGAGAGAGTCGATTATGTCTACCTGCATGTTGAAGCGCCGGACGAGGCTGCACATGGCGGCAACCTGGGGCATAAACTGAAAGCAATTGAGGATTTTGATGCCGAGGTAGTAGGCGTTATTCTGGAAGGGATAAAAAAGTTCGGCGATTTCCGGATTCTCTGTACGCCCGATCATCCGACGCCGGTGGCTCGCATGACTCATACTTCTGATCCGGTGCCATTCATAATCTATGCAGGCGAAGACAGGGTTATTCCAGGTATTGCCGGTTACGATGAAGAGTCGGCAGAGAGATCGGAGCTTTTTCTGGATGATGGCTTCAGGTTGATGGAGATGATGATGAGCTGAACTTTCAGGGGAGGGTCAGAGCCTGGTAATCCGCAGAAAAACAATATTTTCAATTTTGTCGGCAGAGACAATCAGTTCGATTTTTTCAGTAAGGTCAGCTGAACAGGAGTTGAAGTGTGCCGGAACATCATTCTGACTAATCCCGGTTCTGTAGGTATCTGCAGTAATGAATCTTATGGCGCAGCCACTGCAGTGCACCGCCTTCTTGCAACCTTCGGGAAGTCTGGCATGAGCGCATTCAAATATCTTGTCATTCCAGATTGCTGATACGGCAATGTTTCTGTTTTCGTGAAGTTTGCGGGCCTCATTGTTGACAGCAATGATCTGTCCACTTTCATCAAGAGCAATGATCGGTATCTTTAAACTGTCAATATACCTGGCGAGTGTCACCCCCATCTGAAAATCAAGGTTGTCTGCGCAGTCGTCACAAATACTGTGCGTCACCAGACCGCCAGGATTTTTAATATCTGCCTGCAGAGTTTTCATCTGGCGGTTGCACCAGGCGCAGACTCTTTTCATGAGCTTATATCTCCAGTCGGTTGCATGGCTCCTGTATGGCATCACAGGGGACTTTTTATATGCTATACTCTTATGCAAGCTTAATGCAAACGGTTTTGTCTTAAAAGATATTTAGCAGCTCTTTCATTTTTCGGAGTCACCATGCCATCTTTTCAAGAGGCCCAAAGTATTATTCTGGGATCTGTTCGGCCTCTTCCTCCAGTTAACACACCGCTGCTTGCCGCAGTCAACATGGTCGCCTGCGAGGCTGCTTTGGCAGGCTGGGATCTGCCGACATTCAACAATTCGGCGATGGACGGCTATGCGGTCAGAGCAGCTGAATGTGCCGTTGACCGGGAACTTGCCGTTGTCGGGGCTGTCATGGCTGGTGACCGCCGTGAACAGCCGGTACCGCCGTTTACAAGCGTTAAAATCATGACCGGTGCGCCTCTGCCGCATGATTGTGATGCTGTAATCCCTTTTGAGGAGATTCTTCTGGAAGAGCCGGAGAGGATCAGGGTGCCGGCCGGAGTGAAAAAGGGTCAGCATATCAGGTTTGCCGGTGAGGATATCAGCTCTGGCGAGGCAATAGTCACTCCGGGCACTGTCATAAGAGCGGCCGAAATCAGTATGCTTGCGGCAACCGGAATTACGGCGGTAAATGTATTCCGGCGTGTAAGGGTGGCGATACTGTCAACAGGCGATGAGCTCGTCGAGGTCGGCGCCGATATTTCATCAGGCGGTATCATCAACAGCAATTCCCCGGCCCTGGCGGCGGCAGTTATCGATGCTGGTGGGGAACCGGTGATGCTGGGTATTGCCCGCGATAACAGGGAGAGTCTGCTTGAGAAGATCATTGCCGGGCTCGGATGTGATGTCCTGGTCACTTCTGCCGGAGTATCTGCTGGAGAGCTGGATCTTGTCAGGGAGGTGCTGGCGGTTGCGGGGGTAAAGCCGGTGTTCTGGAAAGTTGATCTTAAACCGGGAGGTCCTACGGCTTTCGGAATGAAGGGGGATATCCCGGTCTTTTCGCTTCCCGGCAATCCGGTCTCATCCCTGCTTACCTTTGAGGAGTTTGTCCGGCCGGCCCTGCTGAAGATGATGGGCCACAAAAGAGTGTTCCGCCCCCTGTTCAACGGGGTTCTTGACGAAGAGGTTCACAAAAAGGCGGGGAAAGCGAGCCTGCTGAGGATAAAGGTACGGCGGGACGGTGATCTCTTCAGGGTCGGCTCCGCCGGGAATCAGCAGACAGGACTGCAGAAAACCCTGCTGAATGCCGATGCTGTGGCTCTGTTGCCGGCAGATCGATCAAGTTTCGCCGCCGGGGAAGAGGTGGAGTTCCATTTTCTTGCCGACGCCGCAATGCTTGTTCAGGAGAGGTGCTGATTAAAAAAGGCTACAGTCAGGCTGTAACCCTTTGTATTTATTTGGCGGGCGGCATGGGATTCGAACCCACGACCCCAGGCTTCGGAGGCCTGTACTCTATCCATCTGAGCTAACCGCCCTTTGAAGAGTAAATTATTACACTATTGTCTCCCCAAACTCAAGGACTTTAGCCGGAGTGTCTGTTCCTTTTTACAGGGGAAGCGAATATAAAGAGATAAAATTATGGGAATTATAAAGCTGGTTTTATGTGCCACCATCCTGCTGCTGTCGACAGGAGCGATTGCCGCCCAGTATGAGATAACAAAAGTCTCAGATTCTGTCTATGCCGCTATAGCCAGACCTGAAGGCAAAGTTGCCAGTAATGCCATGTTTGTCGTGACCGAATATGAAGTGATCCTTGCCGGAGCTCATTTTATTCCTGAAGGGGTTGCCGAGCTGCTGAAAGAGATCGCTAAAATCACGCCGCTGCCGGTGAGCCGGGTCGTTCTTACCCATCACCACAAAGGATACAATTTCATCGATTTCGATCTTCCGCCAAGGGCGGAGATAATTGTTTCGGCAAATATCTGGCAGGCTCTGAAAGGAGAGACGCGCGAGTTGAAAAATCCGACAGCTGTCTTTGAAAACGCAGTCACACTGAACAGGGGAAGGGTTTCTCTGGTAATTATCGATGCTGGGCCCGGGCACAGCTCAGGCGATATAATCGTCTATATGCCGAAAGAGGGGATACTGTTTGCATCCGACCTGCTTTTCAATGAATCTTTCGGCTTTATGGGAGAAGCTTCGATCCATGAGTGGGGTGAAAGTCTGGAGCTGATGGAGAAACTTGCACCCTTGATAGTGATCCCCGGCGTAGGAAAAGTTTCCGACAGTACGCTTATCACCAACTTCAAGAATTTTTATCGGGCTTTCATGACAGAGGTAATCAGGAACGTTGATAAGGGTAATACTCTTGCCCAGACCAAAAGGGAGTTTAATCTGGGGCAGTATAAAAAGCTTCCAGGTTATGATGTCTTCCTGAATGTCAATCTTGAACGGGCTTACAAGCAGTACAAATCCCGACGTTAAGTCGGTGTTGCCGGATTGGTTGGGAGAGATTAATAGTTTGACAGTAATTAATGTTTCTGCTATAGCAGTTAAAAAAATCGTAACGGGATAGCGGGGTTATAAGATTTTAGTAATAACTGTCCCGGTAAATTTTCTGGGCTCTTCCCCCTTTAATTAATTAACTACTGGAGAGCAGAATGATTATCCAATGTGATCATTGCAGTGCCAAGTTCAGAATAGATGATGCAAAACTTGCAAACGGGGCGGTAAAGGTCCGTTGCGCCAAATGCAAGGAAATCTTTGTGGTCAAGAGTGAAGCGCCGCCTGCTGAATCTTTGCAGGCACCGGTGTCGGTTCAACCACCAACGGCAACAGCCGGTTTCGAGATCGATTCTTCCGGTGCGGACAACGATTTTTCTTTTGATCAGGAGCAGTCGTCCGGAAGTTCCGCTCCAGATATTCCATCTCCTGCTGCCGACGAATTTGACTGGAAAGATGCTTCGGTAAATATTGACACTCAGGGCTCCTCTTCAGAATTTGATGGCTCCACTTTTGGAACAGATTCTGCTCCGGCCCAAGCTTTTGTGGCGCCGGCAACTTCTGCCGCTGCAGACAATGACTTTGATTTTGGCGATATAAACATGCAGTCTTCCCCGGCAGAGGGGACTTTACCGTTACCTCCGCAGGATGATTTTTCCATTGATTTCGGAGAGATTTCTTTTGCAACCCCTCCTCTGCCCTCAGCAGCGGATGAGGGCGGGTTCCCTGAGCCATCAACCGGTGATTTTTCTTTTGATGATTCCCCGTTGGCAGATTCATCGCCAGTAGCAGGTAATGATGACTTTCTGCTTTCTTTTAATACCGATGAGTCAAAGCCTTCTGCACCTCCTGCCGAAGTGGGCGAAAACGTCAATTTCGGTGACTTCAGTTTTGGTGATATGGGGGATGATGCAAAAGTCGATCAAGCCGTTGTTGTTCAAAAGCAGGCGTCTCCAGCGGAAAAGGATTTTGCGCCTCCTCCGCTTCTGGCAGCACCTGATGAAGAGCTTGTGCCAACCTCTCTTGCTTCACGAAAAAAGAGCGGTTCTCGCTTTCCGCTTTTTTTGATTTTCGGAGCCATTGTGATTGTCGTTGCCCTGGCAGGGGCAGGAGTGTATTTCATTGGTGGATCGAAAGCCTTCTCCAAGGCAGGCCTAGGCTTTCTTGTCGACTGGTACGGTCAAAAGAACGCTGAAGAGGGTGGTATTACCCTCAGGAACAGTACTTCCTCGTATGTCGTCAACAGCAGTGCCGGAGAGCTTTTTGTAGTCAGGGGGGAGGCGGTCAATAATTTCAATAAACCACGCGCTTCCGTCCAGGTAAAGGTTTCCATTCTTGGTCCCGGTGGCGCAGTCCTTGTCAGCAAGAGCGCTTTTTGCGGCAATTCTCTCTCCAGCGAGCAACTAGCTTCCCTTCCTCTGGCAAAGATTGAAGAAGCAATGAATAACCAGTTTGGCGATTCGCTCGCGAATCTGGGAGTAAAGCCAGGAAGTGCCATACCGTTTGTAGTTGTTATTAGCGCCGTTCCCAAAGAGGCAACAGATTATTCGTTGCAGATAGTCGGCTCAACAATTGCCACGCAGTGATAATCTGCTTGTTTAGATGCAAAAAAAGACCGGCATGCATGCATGCCGGTCTTTTTTTGTTGGTTGAGAGCAGGTAATCAGGCGCTGATTGCGTTTACAGGGCATGTATCAACACATGCGCCGCAGTCAATGCAGGTGTCAGCGTCGATAGCACGCTTGTCGCCCTGCTCGCTGATAGAGTTAACCGGGCAGGAATCATCACATGCGCCGCAGTTGATGCACTCGTCGGAAATTTTGTGAGCCAAATCATTCACCCCCTTCTTTTTTAAGTGTATTTATCATGATCTACAATCATCAAAATCGCAAATTTTCTAGCACGTGTAGAATGAAATGTCCAGCAGAAACGGGAGGCGCAGCAAGCCTTCCGTTTATCAGTTACCCATTATTACCTCTCCCGTATCGGTGATAAGCTTTGCCGGTAGCTGAAAAACCCTTTTGAATATACCAAAAACTCCCTTGCCCAGTGACTTTACAGGGATTGCCGATACCTGTGGAGCGCTCGTTTTCCCTTTGATTTCAAAGTAGGCCGAGATCAAGGATTTCTCTTTTCCTGTCAGGATCCAGCCGACTATGGGGATATGGCTGACGACCTTGTCAACGGTCTGCAGTGGCTGAAGCCCCAGGGTAAAGTCGAGATTGTCATTGATAAAGTCATGTTTCCCTACCAGCGACATATTCATGGCATTGCTGGCAACGAAGAGGTCATTTGTGCTGACGGCACCATCCATGAATGTCATCTTCCCTTTTATGTCATTGTAAGGCATCCCTTCTGAAACCATATCCGGCAGTTTCAATTTGAAAAGCTGGGAGACATTAAGAATCGAAAATACTTTTGAGAGAATGGGGAATTGGTGCATCGACCCGTTACGGGCATGAACCCTGACAGCTCCGGCAACAGTTTTTTTCAGAGCATCAAATGTGTCCCCCCTGGCGGTCAGTTCCCCTTCCATTGAGATTGTTCCGGTAAGCTCTCTTTTGTCATCCGCCACCAGAAGTATTGCCTCAGATGCTGAGGCGTCTGCCAGTCTGAAGTCAACCTGATATTTTGCCGGCAGGGTGTTGGCGGCAACCACACCCTTGGCGGTCAGTTTTCCGCCAAGAATCTCTGCTTCCAGCGATTGAACCTGCAATATCCTGTTTGTCATGTTGAGTGCTGCTGACAACTTGTCAAAGTTTTTACCGCCAAGATTACCTTTGTCAGCTTTTATTACAGCCTTGAAATATGGCTTTACGGGGCTTTTTGCTGCTTGCGGACCTGTTTTTTCAAGAGATTCAAGGAGAAGCAGATCGGCAATGTCAAGATAGGAAGAAGTGATGGTTAGGTCGGCTCTGGGGGAGTCAATGCCTGCAATGACCCCTTTTATGGTCATCTGTGAATTGTTCAGGTTTCCGGAAAGCGATTTTAAAGTCAGAATCTTCTCGCTGTAAGATATTTCAGCGTTGACTTTAGTGATTTGCGGAGTTTTTTTCAGCTGTACGAAGCCAAAGTCCGCCAGGTCGATGCGAGGTGAGGTGAACGAGGTGGTGAAAACAACAGGTTTGAGGCTGCTTACTGCTCCTTTGCCGGATAATGTTGTGCCGCCGATTCTTGCTGTTAGCTGTGAAGCCTCCATGGAGCCGTCATCGAATGAGACAGTGCCGTTTATAGCGGAGAGAGGTTTTCCTGTCGGTGAATAGCGGAAAGATCCGTTGATGAAGGTAACGCCTCCTTTCCAGCGGTAAATATCGGTAGCAGTGTCGATAGTTGTCCCCCTGACAGTCAGTTGCACTCTGCCTGAGGGTTGATAGCGGTTGATAAGCGGGCTCATTCCGGCAATATTTTCAATATTGAAACTGTTTGTGTTAACAAGCAGATCGAGACCCTTCGATGCAGAGAACGGGTATTTTGCCGATAAATCGAGAATGAGCCCGCCCAGTGTATAATTAAGTGAAGTAAGAATCGCCTCTTTCGGGTTTATCGAACCGCGGAAGTTGATGGTTGAGCTTGTTCCGACCGGTTTGGTAACAAGATTCGAGTAACTGTATGCTGTCGGCGTCAGATTCCATGAACCGGCCAGGTTGTAGTCACTGGTATAGCCATCTCCTGTGAGACTGAGTGAAGAGCTGCCACTACAGGAAAACCGGCTCGCTTTGTCGGCGCCGAGCAGCCAGGCAATTTCGCTTCTACCGGGGCTGATTGCCATCCGAAAGGGATAGCCGCTCGGTCTGTCAAGCGGATAGTCAGTAATCTTCCCTTCAAGAGTCATCGGGGAGTTGCCAAAGTTGCCGGACATATTGTGAAGGAAGAAATCCTTCCCTTTCAGCTCGAGTTGACCCTTGATATTGTTAAAAGTCGGGACGGCAGTGCCGTAACTTACAACGCCCTTCTCTGCCTTTGCTTTAATGTAGAGTACGTTATAGTTTTCACCAGTTTCCATATGAGCAATCTGGCTTACTCTGCCGTCAAGACGGCCGTCCACCAGATGGTAGATGCCACCTGTTATGTGTTCCTCAATCCAGTCAGCCACATGTTTGACAATAATTCCGTACGGGATGTACTGGTGATAGCTTGCCAGATCGAGATTTGAAGAGACTGCCTGGGCAGTGATTCTCGGATCAGCGGTGCGGAAATCTTTTATCGCGCAACTGCCGTTGATTTTCGCGCCATCAATATTGACTTCGACTGCCTTGATTTTAATGTCCGTCTTGTTCATCTCCATGTTGTATTTGATTATTAATGCTTTTGGCGTGAGGGTCTGCTTGAATATCGGTTTATAGTCAAAGAGAAGCGAATTCAGGGATATCTTGCCCGAAGCGGTGAATTCGGCAAGTTGACCGTGAAACTCGCTCTCAGTGGTAAGGGTTCCGAGGATTTTCTTGAAAGGTACATACTGGCGGTAATATGGCCAGAAATGACCTACATCCAGCTGTTTAGTCTCAATCTCTGCATCAAGCGTTGACTTGCCAAGCGGGGTTCCTTCGGGAGACAGGCGTAATTTCCCATGTAATGAAAGCGTACCGCTTGCGCCCCCTTCGAGACCGGTAGAAAGTTTGATACCTGTTTTCTTTGCTCTGCCGAGATTGTCGAGCGACAAGTCGAACTTGGCAAACCGGGTGACGAGAGGTTCCTGCTGCGGGACTCTGTCGATATAGGTTATGTCGGCATTCTTTAAGCGGAGCTGTTTGATTCTAATCGGAACATTCTTGTTGCCGCCCGACTCCAGCAAGTCGTTGATGTTGAAAGTGCCGTCTTTGTGACGTTCGAGACGGATGACAGGTTTTTCGGCAACAATGCCGTGAATTACAATCTGTTTGCGCAGCAGCGGCAGAAGGTCGATGCGGCAGATCAGGCTGTCGATAGCCAAAAAGTTTGCCGAGCCGTCCGGTTCCTTTACCAGTACATTCTCAAAAGAGAAGGCCGGGCCGAAACTGAAGGTAAAACTGCCTCTTTTGTAACTTACCGGCCGGTTAAGCGCGGTGCTAAGTTCGATAAGTATCTGTTGTTTATAGGTATCAAGGTCAATCAGCCGCAACAACAGGAAATAGCCTGCTCCAAGTAAAAGCAGAACAGCGCTGAGAAATATGATCAATGTTTTGAAGCGATGGCGGATTGTCTGCATTGGCACCCCGGTATCAATATGTATGTTGCCAACTAAAAATTATACCTTGAGAGACCCGTATCTGCAATCTATTAGGAGGCTGTCGGGCTCAGGAATAAATCTGTTGCTAAAACGGTCAATCAGTCATATCTCCGTAAGTTCCTGCCAAACAGATGCTTTATTCACTCCCGGGTTGCCGCTAATCCGGTCTCGGTTGCCCCGCTTTTACATGACGATTAACGGAAGCCTGCGGACTCATGGAAGCACGAAAATATCCCTTTTATGATTGACCGTTCTTCCTGATTTGGGCTACGATACTTCGATTTTACCAGCGCAAGGACAATCTGATAGCGTGAAAATAAAGCGACTCGAATATCCGGTTTTAAGTCCAATCCTTATAACTGTTGGATTATAAGGATTTATTTGAATTATAATAAATGGTAGTGGCTATATAGTGGCAAGCGAGGGCATAAAAAGGGGTTACAGCTAAAAACTGTAGCCCCTTTCCTTTTACATTCTGATCTTTTTGGCGGTGCGCTCTTAACCTGATACGCCTGACCATATAACCCAGTGTGGTCATATAATCAGGCGAGCCCTTAGTAGGGATCAAGATCGTTTTAATCTGGACTCTAGGGATCCCTGCTCAGCCAACATAAAGGCCCTCTATGGCGCAAATTTAAGCACCCCTCCCCCTTTGTCATTAAACCATACCTTCAAGGGAGAGGGGTTCACATGCCGCATTTTTGCCGGTTTCAGTCTGTTTTGTAGTTTCCGTGTAGATGGTGCAGATGGATTCTGTTTGAATTTCATGTGCGCAAGTATGTACACATTGTAACCACTTGTGAAGTGGCTACACTATCCCGGACACACAAATTGAGGCAATATGCCCAACCACGGAGGTGTGTCCAATGAGTTCAAGTTATTCGTCCGAGTTTAAGCAA
>JBBRBA010000016.1:0-44943 GCA_038206285.1 Geobacterales bacterium | reverse complement strand
ATCTTCCATTTCCTCCTCCTGTTCTTGAGAATAAGAGCTATTCAACAACAGGTGACAATGGAATTTCAAGACTGATAATTTATATTTATTTTTGTAATTCTGAAGGGTTAAGCTTCACCGTCAGCCATATATAACGTTGCTTGCTAACTTGCTAACGGAGCACAAGTGCCTATTTTAGCTAAATAGCAAGCAACGTCCCCCTAGCCCTTCCCTAGCCCTTCCATTTACGCAACCATCAGTAACCAGTTTAACCGTTTCGACCTTAAATCCGAGCGTGTACGACTTTTTTCTTGATACATGGATGTCCTCCATCTGCTTTTGTAGCAGCTTTTCGGACTGCCCACAATACCGGGGGAGATTCATCCCCAAGATGGGCATTCTTTGTTGCGGTTTAACTGGTATGACAACATCCACTCACCATCTGCCACAACCTGATTATTAAGATTCGGTTGGGGTAGATTGCAACAGTACTTAATTAGTGAGCCTATCTCGTCGCAATGGTGAAGATGAGTTCCTGCCGGTGGCTTCAATGATTTGTTCTTTCAGAAAGTCAAGCATGGCGGACAAGTCAACAGTAGTGTCATTTAGGTCAGCTTCAAGGGCGTGGGAGTAATATTTCCGAGCCATCTCTAATCTGCCAATTCGCAAATTCATTTCTGAAATAAATCCAAGTAAACGAGCATCGCTACCAGAAGAGGGCAACACAAGCATTATGGTATTTACCGCATCTTGGTAACGGCCCGACTCGGAGTATGCCAAAGCAAGATTCATCAAGATCTTTTTCACCGGCGGCAAGAATCTCAAGTATTCTTCATACAACTCTATAGCTTTTTGTGGCTTGCCTGTCAGCAGATAGGCAGATCCGAGCGACTCGTAGGCATTTACATTTAACGGGTCCAGTGCCAGCGATTTATCAAAACAAGTTATAGCCTCTTCAAACCGGTTCTTATCTAGATAACTATTTCCAAGTGAAAAATACGGCCTTGATTTTTTGGGGTTTTTCGTAACGGTATCCTGCCATAACGTTATGCGGCGACTGTAGGCATGGTTACGGTGTATTGTCAATCCACCGTAGATAACTAACAACAGGCATAGTACGCCCGTGACAATTTTTTGCCGATAAACTCCGCTGTCGGCAACTGCATTGAAGAGAAAAGCATTGCTGCCGATGAAAAAAGCCACCGAAGGTAGATACGAGCGATGCTCGAACATCAGGTCGGATAGCGGGACAAAAGAAGAAGATACGGATATCGCCAGCGGAAACCAGAAAATGGAGAAAACCGACAGATCGATACATACATTACGGTCCTTCCTTCGCAGCAAGCTTACTCCAGCCATCATGATGAGGCTCCAAATAATTATGGAGAGAATGATTTCCGGGTGCAGCAGGCTTCGGTAAAGCGGATAATCTGGATCGAAATTCTGGTTGTATGGAAGCAGCAGCAGTCTTATGTATGACAGAATTGCGCGAATCTGGGTGATAGCGTAATCTGATCGCGAATAAATACCGCCGACAATATCTGTTGCCGAAGAGATTAGATTATTAGTGTCACTAAGCTCTGCGGAAACTCTGATCACTTGCAGGGGGATTATAGACATGCAGAGGAAGTGAGGTGCAAGTCTTTTGATCGCACCACGCCAAGGTCTCCGCAATAGAATGACCTCAAGCATAAGAAGCGCAATAGGGGCCGTAAAGACGATCTCCTTAGTCAACAGTCCCATTGTCAACGTAACAATTGAGCCTGCATAGAAGTATCTCCTGGCGTTGCCGGCAATTTCCTCGGTAGATCTTAAGTATAATAACATCGTGACCAGATAGAAGAGGGTTGCCATCGAGGTGAATCGCTGAGTTATATAAGTGACTGACTGGGTCTGAAGGGGATGAACAAGAAAAAACATGGCTGAAAAAAAAGGGATGGTCAGCCTGGATAATGATTGCGGCAGATCATTTCTTCGCTGAATAAGCGATAACAGGAGCTGGTATAATAAAATTGCATTGGCAATATGTATCGCGATATTGAAGGCCCTGAAGCCGGCGGTGTTGATGCCGAAAAAAAGCGTGTTCAAGTGGAATGACAGGTATGTCATGGGCCTGAGTACGAAACTCACAGCCAGGTCCTGATTTGTAACTTTATTAAGATAAATATCTATAAACTCGTCAATATCAAACAAGTTTAGAAATGCGTCGGTATCTTTGAGCAGCGGATTTCCTAATATATATATTCGATCATCAAAGACGAATGGATAGTTAAGGGTAAATCCATACAAAACAATGCCGATAACAATAAACAACAACCAATGTGTCGAGCGATTATTGACTATATTAGGCAACCCTTGTAACACTGAAAAAACCTCCTTAAGAATCAATGCTGTCAATAAGTTTCACAGTCCGTTGATGGCTGCGACTACGAAAGGCTGAGGGGACGTTGGTAAGTTATGTAAGTTGTTAACTGAAGTCGACTAGAAGCAATAGTAGAAGCAATAGGTGTCAGGGCTACACAATTTACAGCTTAGTAGAAGCAATAGGTGTCAAGGCTACACAATTTACAGTTTTATTTTAGTAGAAGCAATAGGTGTCAAGGCTACACAATTTACAGTTTTATTTTGGTTTCTGTCAGATGTGTAGCCCCGACACCTCTATCTCTAATCTCTCTGATAGTGCTTATTCCTCTGGAGATTCAGGCAAGAAATCTGACAGATAGCTTTCCATATAGTGACGTAGTAATGTAACCGTATTCTGATCCATTCCAATGAATTTAACCCCGATTCCCACGGGGAAATCCTCGCAAGTTCTTTCTTTTATATATATGACTTCGCCCTTAAGATAAATCGGGGATAACAGCCCTGGCAAGGGCAGGGCTATATCCAGTTTCGACTCCACTTGAAACTGATGCCCGGCGCATATATACATACCTCCCTCACCCAACGTGATGGCACGCATTTCCGTTTTCGTCCTACCATCATCAACTATTACGTTCAGTATCATTTTTGCCCGAATGTTATTACGTTTATAGCTGTATGGCAGATGTCTCTCCATGAGCTCATGTAGGGATTTAGCCGTTACCGGCTTTGTCAGATAATCGATGCAACCGGCCTTTTGGGCCATCAGTTTGGTTTCCATTGTTCCGTCAATCGAGACAATTGCAACCGGAATATCAGAAACATAATTCATGGTTCTAATCTCCCTGCATAAATCCATGCCATTCATATCCTTCAGGTGCACTTCAGACAGGATAAAATCGGGTAGGATAGTTTGTACTTTTTCAAGCGCCTCTTTTGCGCTGGCAATATGTGTCACTTCATAACCCAGCCTTGTGAGAACATATTTCATGAATTGTGCAAAGGAATTAGATGGATCAATAATCAGTATACTTTTCATTATATTCTCCCTTTTTTGAGGCCAACTAGTTGTTGATCAGACCCGGCCAATACTCCATCTACCTTAACCTGCAGGTCAATATTGAGGAAATTACCTTGCTGTAACTAGCTGTTTTTTTAGCAATCAGATAATCGGATAACCTTCCCTATGGCATATCGAGCAGATCCGGCCAACAGCCCCTTTTCCACAAAAGAAAAGCCGCTCAATCAGCCGATAGCTGACCCAGGCGGCTTTATCTAAACCGTAATACCCCCGGAAACAGGAAACAATTCCCTCCCCCTCTCACAACAAGAAACAAAAATTAATGCATACTTACTACAGCCTTACCGGCGGCGTGTCAACATGTAAGCCGGTTAATCGAGCCATTTAATTCTGAACAGGTAATTCAAGGCAAAGCGCGCACTAAAGGAGTGCCGTCTTTATCAGATGACAGATCAGCTTTTATCCCTTATTCTGCGACAATCACGCTGCTGCCACCGTCTGCACCAGGACACTAGCTGCCATGAAACTGCTCCTTACCACCCTGCACTCGAAACAGACCCACGCATCACTCGCCCTCCCTTGCCTGGCAACCGCCTGCAGCCGGATAGCAGGTTTAACGATTGTGCTGCGCGAATACAGCATAAACGAATATCTGGAGGCAATTCTGCCGCAGATTGCCGCTGAAGAAGCGGACATTGTCGCCTTCTCCTGCTACATCTGGAACATCGAGCAGACCCTGAAGCTGGCAGCGGATCTGAAACTGCTAAATCCTGACTGTTATGTCATTCTTGGCGGTCCGGAGGTGTCATACGGCAGCCATGAGCTGCTGGCGACTCACGGCTTTGTCGACTGTATCGTCAGAGGCGAAGGTGAAGAGACCTTCCGCGAACTGCTGCACCTTTTGACAGAAACCCCTGACAGAGCCATTTCCGAAGAGCTGCTAACCGGGATCTGCGGCATATCTTTTTGCAGTGGCGACGAAATAGTTACCACATTAAAGAGAGGCCCGATCAACGAGCTGGACAATATCCCGTCTCCTTTTGCCGCGGGAGTGGTGGCTACGGCAAAACCGCTGGTCTACATTGAGACTTCCCGCGGCTGTCCTTTTTCCTGTGCCTTCTGTATCTCGTCGCTGGAAGGGACTGTCCGCTCTTTTTCTTTAGCGCGGATAAAAAGCGACCTGGAGATACTGATGAACAGTGGGGCCGAGACCATCAAACTGGTTGACCGGACCTTCAATTATGACGCTGCCAGAGCCAATCTTATCTGGGAGTTTATCCTGGAAAGAAACAGAACAAGCCGCTTTCATTTTGAAATAGCGGCCGATCTGCTGACAGAGGCAAACATCGCTCTGCTGCGGCGGGTGCCGGCAGATACTTTCCGCTTTGAAATCGGGGTGCAGTCCGCTTCAGCCGGTACGCTGGCAAGCGTCGGGCGGAAGTCCGATCTGGCAAAGCTCTTTGTCAATGTCGGCAGACTCCGCCAGGAGACGAAAGTGACGCTGCATCTTGATCTCGTTGCCGGGCTGCCCGGGGAGGATTTACAAGGTTTTGTCCGCTCTTTGGAGAGTTTGCTGGCGGCAAAGCCGCATCATATCCAGGTTGAGCCGCTGAAAGTGCTGAAAGGGACTGCCATGCGGAAAATTGCCCGCGAGCAAGGCTACACATTTTCGCCGGCGCCTCCCTACCGGATACTGAAAAACCGCTGGCTCTCCTTTGACGATATCTGCCGGATAGAAGCAGCAGCCAGGGCTCTTGACAGATTTTATAACAGCGGCAGATTTGCCGTAACCATGGAGCTGCTGGCGCAAAGAGTCTCTCTGGCAGAGCTCTTTACCCACCCGGCGCTGCAGGCAATCCTTGCCGAAAACCTCGGCAGTAAGGCAGCAGCAGCTTTTGCATCGTTTTACAGGCTGGTGGAGAAGGCTCTTTCAGGAGAACTGCTTGAGGAAATTATTGACACATTACGCTTTGACTACTGTATGGCGGGTTATCCGGGGAATACCCTGCCCCCTTTTCTGGCGGAACCGGCAGTGGTGGAGAGTATCAAGACGCCGCTCTCCCATCCTGAAATCGCCAGGCGGTTGTCGATTCCTCCGCAGAACCGCATCCGCACCATTACTGCACAGTTCCGGGCGGATTATACCGGCTGCCTGCGTGAAACAGGCGGCTGCCTGACAACTTTTATCTACTACAACCAGGGTAACGGCGAAACCGTCCGGGCGCTGTCGACAGAGCAGCAATAAGCCGTGAGCAGTCCGTTACCGCCAAACAGTTTATTGTCTACTTCACCTTCACCTTATATTCACCGTTTTTGCCAAAATCTACTGAGCCGCCAAAGTAATTGACCCGAAAGCCTTTAGCCTTCAGGAAGTCATAAGCCATCTCCGCGCGCTCGGCATCGCCGGCAAACACCACCTGAATCTTCTCCCTGGAAAGCTCTTTATAGCGCAAGGAAAGACTCTGCAGCGGAATATGCACCCCTTTTTGCAGGTTGCCCTTGCGGTAATCTGCATCGCTCCGTACATCAACAAGTTCAACCGACTGGGGCGATATCAACGCCATTTCGAAATCTTTCGGCTGCAATTCTCCTCTATGGCCGGCTTCTCCTGCGTAGATATGATCGGCCGCCGGACCACTCTCCAGTGCTTCAGCGCTATCCAGCCAAGCTGACACGCCTCCTTGAAAGAAGGTAACGTTTTTGTAGCCCCATTTTTTGATGATGGCAGCTCCGGCAAGAGCATCCCGGTCGCTTTCGCCATAAACGACAATCGACGTTTGCCTGTAGGCCGGGAACTTGGCGTACATCCCGGCCAGCTCCGGCAGCGGATAATTGACCGCACCTGCAATATGTCCCTGCTGCACCTTGTCTGCGCTGCGCAGATCAAAAAGAGCCGGTTTACTCTTGCGAATATAAGTCGGCGAACATGCCAGCAGTCTTCCCGACTTCACCCAGCCGCGAACCCCTTCCCGGAAGAGCAAAACATTTGTGTAACCGTTGTTGCCTGACATTTCTGCTGCTTTGACAGCGGCATCAACCTCTGCGCCGTCATCATAAAAAACAACAGCGGCATTCCTGTCGCCAGGTAGCAGGCCGGCTGTACGTTTGCTGATTCTTGCCAGCGGAATGGATATGGCTCCCGGAATATGTCCGGCTTCGTATTTTTCGGAAGGTCGGGTATCGATGAGGGTAAATGACTTACCGGCGGCAGCACCGGCGGCAAGCTTGTCCAGCATGTCAAATGAAGTCTCCCTGATCCCTGGCGGCAGGATTATTTCCGGGACGGTAACGCTAACGGCAATTTTCTGCTCCTCTTGCAGGGTCAGGTCGACAATAAGATAATCGTCGACTTTGATCGCCGCCGGATTTTTCAGGTTCCTGAAGGTTGTCTTTTGGTCCCATGCAACCAGCAATACCCTGCCGTCGTTTGCCCGCAGACTGAAAAGTTGCGCCTCTGCAGCAGTCTGCTTGACCTCACCCCTGATAATTTCCGCAGACAGATCGATTTCCCATGCGATGACAATTGACAAAGTACAGATAATGCCTAATAAAAGGCGTAATATAGATTTCACGTTTTCCTCCCGTCGGTTGCCCGGAACTATATCACAGGGAGCATCAAAAACAAGCTGCGACGTCGCCTGCCGGAAAGATGCCAGAGCCTGCGGCTGAAGGAACAAAAAATAACAGCCAAAACAGTACGTTCAGTATGTCCTTATGATTGTCCCGACGCTTGCGGTCTGCTGGTAGAGGTCGAGGCGGGAAAAGCGGTAAAAGTGAGCGGCGACGCGGATCATCCCTTTACCAGAGGGTTTCTCTGCGCAAAGATGCAACGCTATGAGCTTACCGTTCATTCCGAGCGGCGCCTGCTTACCCCGCTGAAGCGTAGCGGCGCTAAAGGGAGCGGAGCGTTTGTCGCCATATCCTGGGAAGAAGCGATCAGGCTGATTGCCGCCAAGTGGCGCGAGATAATCGCCCGCCATGGAGCGGAAGCGATTCTGCCTTACTCTTACGCCGGAACCATGGGGTTGATTCAGCGTAACAGCGGACACCCCTTCTTTCACCGGCTGGGAGCGTCCCGGCTGGATAGAACCATATGCTCTCCTGCCAAGAGTGCCGGTTGGAAAGCGGTGATGGGGGATACGCCGAACGTAGACCCTGATGAAGTCGCAAAAAGTGACCTGGTGATACTCTGGGGAATAAATGCCGCGGCAACATCCGTTCATTTCATGCATTATGTGAACGAGGCAAAAAAGCGGGGGGCAACGGTCTGGCTAATCGATACCTACCAGACTCCCACAGCTGCAGCGGCAGACCGGCTCTTCCTCATCCGCCCCGGCAGTGACGGCGCCCTTGCCCTGGCAATAATGCATGTACTCAACCGGGACTCTCTGGTTGACATGGATTTCATTACCGCCAAAGTCCAGGGTTTCGAGCAGTTTGCCGAGGCCATCCTGCCGCAGTACTCACCTGCTGTTGTCAGTGGCATTACCGGTATTTCCCCGGAGGTCATCGAGGAGATGGCAGCGGCCTACAGCAGGGCTGTCGCTCCGTTCATCCGCCTTGGGAGCGGACTGTCGCGCTACGGTAACGGTTCCATGACCATACGGACAATCACCTGTCTGCCCGCGCTCGTTGGCGCCTACGGCAAGGAGGGTGGTGGCTGTTTTACCGACACGGCAACCGCCGGCGCTATTGCAATGCATGAGGTTACCAGGGAGGATTTCATGCAGCGCCCGACGCGGCTCGTTAATATGAACCGCCTTGGTGAGGCGCTGACCGGCCTGCACAACCCGCCGATAAAGTCGCTCTATGTCTATCACAGCAACCCGGCTGCCATCGCTCCTGATCAGAATGCCGTCATCAATGGGCTATCGCGCGAGGATTTGTTTACGGTTGTGCATGAACGGTTCATGACCGACACTGCCCGCTATGCCGACATTGTCCTGCCGGCAACTTCGTCACTCGAACATCCCGACCTCTACCGCTCCTACGGTACCTACCTGTTGCAGCGGGCACAAGCTGCCATCCCGCCGGTGGGGGAGAGCCGCTCAAACTGGAAGGTCTTTTCTTTGCTGGCTGAAGCAATGGGGTTTGCCGAACCGTTCTTCCGGCAGAACGTCGCCAGCCTTATCGATCACCTGCTTGCAATCCCTTCACCGCTCAGAAGCGGCATCGATCTGGAGCGACTGCAGGCTGGCAGAGCGGTCAGGCTGCATGTACCGTTTGACTGGAAACATTTCCAGACTCCTTCCGGCAAGATCGAGATCTTCAACCCTGCGGAAGCGGAGCCCTTGCCCCGCTATAAGCCAACGCATGAGGAGCATAATAACGGTTCTCTGCGCCTGATGACCGCTCCTTCCCTGTATGCTCTGAATGCCTCGTTTTATGAACGTGACGACCTGCGCCGCAGACAGGGACGGATGACGCTCCTGATGAACCGGGGAGACGCTGAAAAACGCGGTCTGCCTGATGGTGAAGCGGTTATTGTCTGGAATGCTCTTGGCGAGGTATCATTCTGGCTTGAAGTCAGCGGGAAAGTTCCTGCCGGTGTAGTGGTTGCCGAAGGGGTATGGTGGCTGGAATTTGCACCGGGAGAGCGGACTGTAAATGCGCTTGTCTCGCAGAGACTCACGGATGAGGGGAACGGCAGTACTTTTTATGACAACAGGGTAGATGTCCGGAGAAAGTGAATTATTTCTTCGGCAGGCCTTCATCAAAAAATCGTTCGATCATTGCAACTACATCCGGTTCTATGTCTGTGAACTCGACACCGACACCGGAAGGGTAATTCGGTTTGGTGAGTTGGTCCCCCCTGTTCTCCCAGGCTATCCGTGCTCTTGCGGCAAGCAGAATATTGACTCCGTCAAGAGGTAGCGAAAAGGTAAGGTCTACAGGGTCATCCGGCAAGCCATCATGGGGGACGGCTATAAAGAGACCCCCCTTGCTGATGTCGGTAGTAACGCCGTATTGCGGCTCACCGTTCTTGAGAAATTCAACATCGGTAGCGTAGCTGTAGCGGCGGCGTCTTCGCTCGAAATCAGCCAGGCATTTTCTTCCTTTTTCAAGAAAAATCTTGCCGTTAATCGGTTTGGTGATGTACTCATCACAACCTGCTGCGCGGCAGCAAAGTTCGTCCTGCTCTCTGCCGGCCGTAGTGACCATAATGACCGGAATGCCTTTGGTCTGCGGGTCTGCCTTTAGTGTCCTGCAGCAGGTCGGACCATCCATTATTGGCATGTTAAAATCAAGATAAATCAGATCAGGATGCTCACTTTTAACTATTTCCAGAGCCTCTGCACCGTTTCTTGCAACAATTATGTCTACCGGGAGCCCCTTCAGAAATGCCTTTTCCAGCTCGAGAATCAGATTTACATCATCGACTAACAGCACTTTTTTCTTTGGCATAGCAATCTCTCCCTGCGCGAAAAATATCATATTAACGGCAGTATAGGCAAACATTACTGTCTCTTGCAAGACCATAAATCTTGTTTATGGAATTTGAATCGGTGTTGTTTCAGTGAGAATGTCAGGTTGATCCCGTTCTTCATGTAGATATTTGACCGGCTTGAAAAGGATTTTAACGGCAGAATTACAGCCCAGCTTGCAACACGGCAAGCCGGGGCTTATAAGGTGTCAGCTCCTGAAACGGGGTAGTTATGGCAGGATTTACTTTTTTACTTTTGCAGGTTTTACAACGTCAATCTCTGTCTTGCCTTTTACTGACTTGACTCTCCAGACAAGACCGCAACCACCGCACTCTTTGATCGGTGTTTCGTCCGATGTAAAGCCTTCAGAGTGAAGGTCTATGACAATCTTTTTTCGCTCTCCGCAGTTGGGACATTTCATTATTTATTCTCCTCTTCCGGATTTTGCCCGGGTTCAAATCTTCTTCAGACAATCCTCTATTACAGCGGTAAATTCGACAAGGTCAGCAAGTTGCATATCACCCATGTGTGCTATGCGGAAGGTCTTACCCTTTATCTTACCATAGCCGTCATCAAAAGCATAACCGCGCTCGCCAAGCATTTTCTTGAGCGCCGCCAGGTCTGTGGCAGCTTTGTTGCCGGCGCATGTCAGGGTCTGCGAGCAGTAACGTTCAGCCGGAAAAAGTTCGTAGCCATGCTCCCTGACCCAGCCGCGAACATATTCCGCCATGATCCTGTGCCGCTCCCACCTTTTTTCCAGGCCTTCGGCAAAAAACCGCCCAAGCTGCCTGTCAAGCGCGTAGATCAGTGAAATGCAGGGCGTTGACGGCGTATTGTCCTTGTCGTCGTTGGTGGCAAATTCCAGAAAATCGAAATAGTAGCCGCGGCCATCCACTGTAGCCGCACGCGCAAGGGCTTTTTCAGATGCCGTGAATATTGCCAGCCCGGGCGGCAAAGCAAATGCCTTCTGTACGCCGAAGATGCAGCAGTCGATGCCGAGTTCGTCAAGGGGGATTTTGACCGCACTCATCGAGGAAACTGTATCGATTATGGAGACCACTTCGGGATAACGGCGCAGAACCTCACAGATCTCCGGAAGGGGGGACATCACTCCGGTAGAGGTCTCATTGTGAATCAGCGTGACAGCATCGTATTTGCCGGTAGACAGCGTCTTGTCGACAAGCTCCGGCGTTATTGGCAGCCCCCACTCAACTTTGAAAGGATCGGCCGCTTTGCCGCAGCGGATTGTGACGTCATGCCATTTATCGGAAAAAGCGCCGTTGCAGAAATTTGCACATCTCTTGCCGACCAGATTGCGGACAGCGCCTTCCATTACACCAAATGCGCTCGAAGTTGAGAGGAAAACCCTCGCTTGCGTGAAAAGGAGCTTTTTGAGCCCGGCTTTTATCCTGCCGTGGATTTCAGCGTACTCCTTCGTCCGGTGACCAATCATTGGCAAAGCCATAGCTTCGAGAATCTCCGGAGCTATCTCGACCGGTCCGGGGATAAAGAGTTTTTTCCGCACATTTGTCATTGCGACCAACCTTTGCATATAATTCAATTATTTCATTAAATTAGCAAAAACGGGTAGCTATGTCAAGCTATCCTCCCTCTCCTGCCTAAAACAATGTAATGAAAATGTGTATTTTTTTATATACGGTTTGCCTGTTTTGAGTTGCATTTATCCTGCTGCTCTTCTATCATGCCCGACTGTTATGATGATATAAATATGGCATGATCGCTTTAAATGAGTTTATCATAATAATTCCAGCAAGTTAAATTAATACAGACGGAGGCAGCAAATGTTTAACTGGAGAGTTGTTCTGGCAGCATTACCCTTTTTGTTTTTGACCATCATTACCCAGGCCGGTGCCGAGCAGGGGATGGCGATCGACCCGGCAACATGTCTTGGCTGTCACAGCAACAAGATGTCAATAGCCGGCTTTGCAACCTCTGTACACGGCAAAAACGCCTGTACAAGCTGCCACGTCGAGATTACCGACCTCGCGAAACATATGCGCGGCGAGACTAAGGTTTACAAGGTAGCCTGTGAACGGTGCCACAAAAAGGAAAATGCAGAACATTACAACAGCGTGCATGTGCAGAACAATGTTCGCTGCGCTGACTGCCATACAGACATTCATACGCATAAGCACTGGAATAAGGACAAGAGGATCGCTGTCGCCAAATGCATCCAGTGTCACGATAAAGAAGCTATGTACAGAAACTCGGTGCATGGCAAGGCTGTTGCCGGCGGGAACATGGACTCTGCCGCCTGTCACGACTGCCATAACCTGCATGATATCAAGCCTCTCATCAAGGGATCCCACGATGAACGGGATTTCCACACAAAAGTCTGCCTGAAATGCCATGCCGACGAAAAACTGATGAAGAAGAACAACGTAACAGCCGTTGCGGTTGAATCTTATCTCGAAAGTTATCATGGAAAGAACTACAAGCTCGGCTTCCCTGAAAAGGTCGCCGGATGCGCTGACTGCCACTCGGCTCACTCAATCCTGCCGAAAAGCGATCCGAACTCAAATCTGCACCCCAAAAACCTGGTAAAAATGTGTGCCAGTTGCCATCCGAAGGCAACACCGATGTTTGCCAAATATTATGCCCACGGCACGCATGATCGGGAAAAATATCCGCTTCTTTTCTATACGTTTGTGGCGATGACCGGTCTGTTGCTCGGTACCTTCTCTGTTTTCTGGATACACACCCTGCTCTGGATGTTCCGTGGGTTTGTCGAGAATCGTGAAAAAGCCGATGCGCTTAATGCGGGCCACGTGCATCATGTCATTCCTGAAGCACATAAACAGTACCGTCGTTTCAACCGGATTCATATATTCATGCATATACTGGTGATAACAAGCTTCCTCGGACTTTCCCTTACCGGCTTGCCGCTCAAATTCAGCGGCCAGACATGGGCCATCGCCCTGATGAAACTCTATGGCGGTTCAGCCAACGCAGGCTTTGCACACCGGATCTGTGCCGGCATCACCTTTGTCTACTTCGGTATGGCCCTGGTCATGAGTTTCAACTTCCTCTTCCTCAGCAAGAAAATAAAAGGGAACTTCCTCCAGCGCCTGTTCGGACCGGATTCGCTCTGTCCGAACCTGCGCGATATAATCGACGTGATCGGTATGGTCAGGTGGTTCTTCTTCAAGGGGCCGAAGCCGACCTTCGAGCGCTGGACATACTGGGAGAAATTCGATTTTATCGCTGTATTCTGGGGTATGTTTGCCATCGGTGGTTCCGGCCTGATGCTCTGGTTCCCGGAGTTCTTCGGGCTATTCCTGCCTGGGTGGGCATTTAATATCGCAACTATCGTTCACTCCGATGAGGCACTTCTTGCAACCGGCTTCATCTTCTCGGTTCACTTCTTCAATACACACGGCCGACCGGAGAAGTTCCCCATGGACTTCGTAATCTTTAACGGCCAGATCGCCAAGGAAGAGATGATCGAAGAGCGTGGTGATCAATGGAAGCGCTATGAGAAAGAAGGCATCACCGAGCAGTTTGCTGCCAAGCATACCAGCGGAGTCGTTTATGACTTCCTGGTTAAAGGGTTCGGCTTCCTGGCACTTTTCACCGGTATCGGCTTGCTGATCCTGATGATTATTGCTTTCCTCGGCGGTGGCTCCCACTAAGTCTCGGCATATAACCTAAGTGCACCAAAAGAGAGGTCGCCGCAAGGCGGCCTCTCTTTTGTTTGTGGCTAGAGATTTTTTAAAACAATATTCTAATTTGACAAAGTCCTATTTAGATTGTAAGTTTTCCGAATAAACATTCTTTATTCGCAAATCGATTGCCGGAGGTTGTATGTCTGATACCAGAAAGAGAATTCTGTCTTATCTTTTCAATCCGATCAGTGTATTCGGATTTATCCTGGCGGTTCTCGGGACCATTCTGATTATTTCCTTCCTGGCAATTGAGATGTTTACCGGGGTCGAGAACCCTTACATGGGAATACTGGTCTATTTTGCCTTTCCCGGACTTCTTATATTGGGGCTGCTGATTGTCCCTCTCGGTGCCTGGCTTGTCCGGAACAGGCTGAGAAACCAAGGGATAACCGAAATCCAGAAACTCCCCATTCTCGATCTCAATAACCCGCTCAAGCTGAAACTCTCGATATTTTTTGTTGTTGCCACAATCATTTTTGCCGTAATTGTCGGTGTTGTCTCGCTCAAAGGGTTCGAGTTCACCGAATCGACAACATTCTGCGGTGAGCTCTGTCATACTGTCATGGCTCCGGAACATACCGCTTGGAGCAACTCGCCGCATGCCAAGGTGAAATGTGTCGAGTGCCATGTCGGTCCTGGCGCTGCATGGTATGTGAAGGCCAAATTTTCCGGTCTGCGCCAGGTATGGGCTGTTCTTACCCACTCCTATCCGACACCTATCGAGACGCCGATAGAAAATCTCCGCCCTGCCCGTGACACTTGCGAGCACTGCCACTGGCCGGAGAAATTTTATGCCGGTCGCCAGAAGGTCTTCTATCATTACGCACCTAATGAAGAGAACACCCCGCGAGAAGTTGACATGCTCCTCCATATCGGCGCCGCCCCGAAAGGTCCGAACACCAAGGGGATTCACTGGCATATCGGTAAAGATGTCACCTTTGTTGCCAACGATAAAAAGCGGAATGATATCCCTTATGTCGCTGTTAGGGAAAAAGACGGGACGGTTGTCGAGTATCAGTCAACCGAGAAGCCGCTCACAAAAGACGAACTTGCCAGAGCGGTAAAACGCCACATGGACTGCACCGATTGTCATAACCGGCCGACACATATCTACCACTCTCCGGGCGAAGAAATGGATATGAAGTTTGTTACCGGAAAAATTGACCGGTCTTTGCCATTCATCAAGAAAGTTGCTGTAGAACTGCTGGAAAAACCTTACAAAAACAGTAAGGAGGCGCATGCAGCGATTGCCGTCGCCATCCCTGCATTCTATGCCAAGGAGTATCCGAAGGCTGCTCAGGAAAAAGCAGCAGCGATCACCCAGGCGGTAGAGCAGGTCAAGGATATTTACAGCAGGAACTTCTTCCCGCAGATGAAGGTAAACTGGAGCACCTATCCGAGCAATCTCGGGCACTTCTATACCCCCGGCTGCTTCCGCTGTCATGACGGCATGCATAAAGCGCCAAACGGTAAAATCATTTCCAAGGATTGCAAGATCTGCCACACGCTTCTGAACCAGACCCAGGAGAACATCACTGCCGGCAGCAAGCCTGAGAATTTTGTGCATCCGGTTGATATCGGCGATGAACTCTACAAGACCAACTGCTCCGACTGCCACATGGCCGGAGGAGAAGATGTTGCCGGTGGCGGAAAGGACGAGCTGAAATTGAAGCACTAAGTAATTGCCGCCGAAAACGGCTGTAAGATGGAATCAAAAGGCCACCGGGAAACCAGTGGCCTTTTTTTGGGATTTTCAAGCCTCACATCAGGATGTAAATAGAGCAGGAAATTCAGGGGAAAAGCCGCACCAGCAACTCTTCACGGCTCAGTTTGTGGGAAGCGGCGATGTCGGCGAGAATAGCCGCCAGGGTGCCGATCTTAAGAGGATCATGGGCGGGGATGGTAAGGTGATGCTCTCCGGGTTGCCGTGTGGTCAAACGTATGTGGCTGCCAGTCTGGCGGGTGATGCGGTAACCAAGGACAGCCAGCGCCTTTGCCAGCTCAAGGCCGGTAATGTCGCGGGGGAGCTTCATACTGCAAGGACTTCCTCATGCACAAAATGCATCCGAATCATCTTCGGCGCCTTGTTTTCTTCAAAATGGCAGAGTACGGCATCACGGACATTAGCATGAAGGGCTTCCAGAGAATCGGCCTCGGTGAAGATCGGCTCTCCAAGAGCACGGGCTGTGTACCCCCCTTCAGCAGCATCTTCAACGAGAAAGAAAATTTCATTCATGGTCTGCTCCTTTGAGGCTTAATCTTATCACAGCTCAAAACTACAGGCAATAACGGCGAGTACTACGCTCGCTGTTAACCGCCCTCTTCTCACTCAGGCAGGAACGGAATCGGCATGTTAACTCCTCCGGATATAGCCTGAACTGGCTCAACCTCTGTGGCAAGGTTATCGAGACCGAGAAGTATACTAGTAATGACCTGTATAATGACCTTTAATGGGTATCGTAAAAAGAGAAAGGATTCCGCCATGCAGCGCATCCTTGCCCGTTCTTCGGTCAGTATCAGCGATTTGAAAAAAAATCCCTCCGGCATAATCATCCAGTCCCATGGCGAACCGGTCGCCATACTAAACCACAACCGCACCACCGCTTATCTCGTCCCGGCCGCTGCGTTCGAAATGCTGATGGAGCACCTTGACGATCTGGACCTTGCCCAGCTTGTCAGGGAACGCCAACTGGAAGCCGGCATACCGGTGACGCTTGATGAGTTATGAGCTTGAATTCAAGGAATCGGCGCTGAAGGAGTGGGGCAAGCTGGACAACAGTATCAAGGCCCTGTTCAAGAAGCGTCTGGCCGAGCGCCTGCTTGCGCCGCGGGTCGAAGCGTCGCGACTTGCCGGTATGCCGGATTGCTAAATGATAAAACTTCGGGATGTCGGCTACCGGTTGGTGTACCAGGTCTGTGATGACCGCGTGGTGGTTGTGGTGATTGTCGTCGGCAGACGTGAGAACAATCTTGTCTACCGTGCCGCGAAAGAACGTCTGCCGTAATTGTCGTCATACTCCCGCTTAGCAACCCATCATCAGCCGATATCCGCCTCCCTGAGGAAAGCGGTTGTCTCTTCCGGCGAGGTCGGGTTGATGAAGAAACCGGTTCCCCACTCAAAGCCGGCAATCTGCGTCAGCCGCGGCACAAGCTCGATATGCCAGTGATAATCGAAAGCAAGAGAACTCCAGTATTCCGGCTTTCCCGGCCTTGACTGTACCGGTGGGGCCGTATGCAGGATAAAGTTGTAGGCAGGGTCATTAAGAACCATCTTGATCCGCTGCAGCATCTCCTTCATGGTTATGCCGAGTTCGGCAAGCTGCCGGTCGTTCATCAAAGCGAAATCGTGCGCATGATGTTTCGGATAGAGCCGCAGCTCAAAAGGAAAGCAGGCTGCATAAGGGGTCAAGACCACAAAGTCGGCATTTTCAATCACAACCCGGGCACCCTCCTTAAGCTCAAACTCAATCAAATCGCAGAAGATACAGCGCTCGTGCGTTTCATAAAACTGACGGCAGACATGCAATTCCTTGGCAGCAACCGGGGGCGTGAGCGGCACGGCTATCAACTGGCTGTGCGAATGGCTGAGCGTCGCTCCGGCCTGCGCTCCATGGTTTTTAAAAAGCACCATATGCCGCAGGCGAAAATCGTTTCTGAGGTCGAGGAGCCTGGCGCGGTATGCCAGGAAAACATTGGTAATCTCCGCAGGCGCAAGGTCAGCCATCCCTTTGTAGTGATCAGGGGTCTCGATGATGACTTCATGTGCGCCGACACCGTCACGGACATCATAAAGACCATAACCGCGGCTTTTGACCTCGCCTTCCACTCTGAGGGCAGGATACTTGTTCGGGATTACCCTGACCTGCCAGCCGGGATTGTTGGGCTCGCCATAGGATCTTATGGAGAATATTTCCGGCGGGGTCTTGCCTTCAAAACCGTAGCAGAAAGGGCAGACCTCGCTGTGAGGAGTGATCCGTTCAACATGGTAGTCCCGCGGTCTTCGCCCTCTTTCTTTGGCGATTATCACCCAGTGCTCTTTCAAAGGGTCCCATCTCAGTTCTGACATATACACTCCAATTCTTCAGATCAACCAGGTGTCAAGCTCCAGCTCACTGCCGGCATAAATCAGCTTCATCGGCGCATCTGCCGGCCATCTTCCAAGATCGTCAACACCACGCTGATGGGCGAGGCTGACAAAGATGTAATCCCCCGGAGAAAGCTCAAGCGGTGCCAGCGGCACTTCCAGTTCGCATATTTTCCGGAGCGCCCAGTTGCAGTAATACTCCGTCTCCACCCACAAGCCGCAAATCTGTTTCTGCAGCGCCGCCGCACCCAGAGGAGCAACGAGCTGCAGGCGATACTCCTCTTTGCCGCTGATATGGAAGATGAACCTGTCGTCAGGCAGTATCACTCTTTCCAAAGGATATTCACCGTCAACACGGAAGTAGAGGTTCTTGTCATCGAAGCCGTAATAAAAAAGACGCAGCGGGGACTCGGCAGAGTGCATTGCCGACGACTGCCTGGAGAGATCGTACTGACCGGCAGCGAGCCACTTGAAGTAATCACCGGTAAGTCCGGAGATCTCCGGTGAGATGAAACCTGCCGGCGGACGGATAAAGCCGGCCGGAGTCTTCTTTTTGATCGGTTCATAAAGTTCGGCAGGGGTGTCAATTCCAAGAGAGCGATAGACACTCATCAGGTGACGCCGGAAAAGGAGATCGAACTGATCGCTGTGCGCAGCGAAGTGATCATCGCCATACCACCAGAACCAGTCACTCCCCTGGGCGGCAAAGAGATCCCGGCATATCCCGGCGGCTACCTTGTCCTCGATCGCGGTAAAATCGCCGCTTCCTTCCGCAAGGAATGCGGCAACGCGAGGATTGCCCAGTACCGCCGCTTCACGAGCCCTGGCAAGATATTCCCAGGCCTTGTTCTCTTCCGGATGCCCTATCCAGATGCCATAGTTCGCATTTATCCATGAGCCGGGATGAACATGTTGTATTTTCCGGCAGCACGCCTCTGCCAGGACTTCGCTGCAGGTTGCCGCCTGGATGTCATCAGCCGCTGCCAATGCGGCATAGAGGCCTTTCAGAAAATGATAGCCGTTGTCCGGATAGTATTCCCAGGCATTCTCGCCATCAAGGATTACCGGAACAACGCTCGCATCAGGCTGGCTGGCGCCGATAGCCCTGAGCCTGCCGGTAAAATCGGCAATCGCCCGTTGCTCCTCCCACTGGGAGTAGGTAAAGCCGATCAGATCCGAGAGCGTATGCTCCCTGAAGAAAAGAGCAATGTCCTGTCCACCGCTGCTAAAGAGATACGGATGGTAGAGCGCCTCCTTGCCGATGCCGAGTCCGCCGAGCGAGGCAGAGAGAACGCCCTCATCGGTTGCTGCCCATGCTACCTTGCAGTCAGCCATTAGCGACAGCACCTGGTCACTGACAGAACCTTCGGAAGGCCAGCTGCCGGACGGGGGGAAGCCGAAAACCCGCTCGAAGCAGGCTGCTCCGGCAATGATCTGGCTTCTTGCATCTTCCGGGTGCCGGAACTGCACCGTCGGCAGATGCACCTTGGGCATGGCGATAGCAGCGATCTTCAGATCGCTGATAAGCGGCATAATCGGATGGAAATAGGGGGTTACGGATAGTTCAGCCTTGCCTTCTGCGTGCAGTTTTTTGTACAGCGGGATAATGCCCTGCAGAATCTGGCGGTGGCAGTGGAAGAGGACTGTTTTGTCTTCCTTCGTATAACCGCGGCCTTTGGCCACAAGAGCCTGAAGTTGCGGAAAGCGCCTGCGGGCCGCTTCACCGGTCCATGCCAGGAAAAAGCAGACTTGCAGGTCAAGGATATCCTGATCCCGAAACTGGCGGAGAAGAAGATTGGCTCTGTCCGGGGTTTCTTCTCCCATCATCCGGAAAAGCTCTGCGTAGCGGCGGCTCGGTTCTATCAGCCGCTGCCGGTTGGCAGCAAAGAAATTGGTTATGACGAAAAGCCGCTCCTTCTCCCCCATAACTGCAGGATCCATTTTAGCGTGCAGCAGAAAAGGGTCTACGGCGGTTCCGGCAGCATAATCCGCAAGCTGCTCCAGCAGTGACGGCACAAAGTTGAATACTGCCCGCGCCCCGTCGACCTCATCGACTATCGCCGCCATATCGTAATAATCCTTGACAGCGTGCAGATAAGTCCAGGGGAGTATATACTCACCGCTGAGCGGATCCTTGTAGAGCGGCTGGTGCATATGCCACATAAGTATGATGGCGAGTTTTTTTTTCATGATATTGGCGGTATTAGGCAGAACAGAGAATTCAGCAAACAGCAGACGGAATAAAGAGAGCTCTATTGCCAGCGGTCTTCATGGTTACTGCAGCTCTTTTTTCCACGCTTCAACCTTTCTCCTGTAATCATCGATAAGTCGTTCAGCCGCTTTAGGCTCTTTTGTTTCAGCAACAAGATGAATAAACGGTTTGTACTGGTCAGGGAGGAGCAGAAACCAATCCTCGCCGTAAAGAACTTTGATACCGTCTACAAAGGTTGCCTCTTTGTCAAGACTATCTTCACTCATCTTCCGCATTACACCCCCTTTCAGCTCCCAGGCGCAAGGAATTCTGCTCTGCAGGAAGGATCGGTGGGAGATTCCTGCTGCTGCTTTTGCGAGTGTCAGGTCATTTATCGCCACCAGTTCCAAAATCTTGGCAATGGCAAACATACCGTCAAATGCGGGCTGGAACCTGGGGAAGGCAAACTGGCCGCTCATTGAGCCGACCATGATGGTTTCCGAAGAGATGGCCGCTTCGATCATAGCCCTCTCACTGCTTTTTGTTCGTGTCACCTGACAGCGCTTCTCAAGAGCCATCTGTTCAATAATGGATGGAGCGGAAACAGGGATGGCGATGCTGCCATGCTCGCCCGAGCGAAGCAGCAGCGAGACGACAATGGCAAGCAGTTCAGCAGGTTCATGGATTTTGCCGGCATTGTCCACCAGCGTTATCTGTTCTCCGTCAGGATCGAGCCAGAATCCGGCGGCTGCTTCAAGAGTAGTAACGATTTTGGAGAGCTGCTGCAGTCCGCCCGGTTTTTCCTCAGTTTTGGCAGCACCGCGCACTTTATCCACAAAGCCGTTCAGGCCGATAACTTCGCAGCCGAGATCGTTCAACAGGGAGGGAAGAACCTGTCCTGACGGAGAGCAGTTGAAATCGATCACAATTTTCATGTTGCGCTTGCTGAGAATATTACTGTCGAGAGTTCGTAAAAACCCCTCCCGGTAGAAATCGACCACCTGCGGCAACTCGGTGATACCCCCGGGTTCGCTGTGATGAGCCCGCCGGAAGTTCTCCCGGAAGAAAATCCGTTCGATATTTTTTGTCATGGTGCTGGAAAAATCAAGTCCGTCGCCATCCAGAAAAAGCATCTCGGTAACGGCAGGATCATCCGGAGACTGGCGGAAGTAGACCCCGCCGACTTCACCATAAGTATTCAGTTTGTAACGGACGAGCGGCAGCGGTATCATCTTCAGATCCCGCACATTGATTCCGGCTGAGAGTATCCCCCCCAGAAAGCTTCTCTTGAGCATCCTCGACGAGAGAGAGGCATCGCGGCCTGACAGGACAAAGCTCCCCTTGCCGAGCGAGGTGCCGTAGGCACAACCCAGCTTGGCTACGAATTCAGGAGTGAGCTCAATATTGGTCAACCCCTTGACCATCGCCCCTTCAAACAGGGATTTTTTCCACTTTTCCCCCCAGATAAGATTTGTAGTAACGATGGCACCGTCATCAATAACCTTTTTCGGCCAGATCTTCACATCCTGCTTGATAAAGGCGTTCTCGCCAATGGAGGTGTCCTCGGCAACTATCACCCCGTCTTCAATGACAACTCCCTGAGCTACCCTGACATTGTTGCAGATTACGGCGCCGCTGATTTTTGTGCCCCGTTTTATATAGGCATTGTCCCAGATAATGCATTGGGAAATAGCAGCCCCGTCTTCGATGGTACAGTTACGGCCTATGACAGTGTCCTTTATCTCCGGATGGCCGGTAATCTGAGAGTTGTCGCCGATAATCACCATGCCGGCAAATTTTGCCGGATCATCAATACGGACGTCAGCTCCTGTGCGGATATCCTTCCCGGGAAAATCCTGTTTCACCTCATCTGTTCTGAGAGTTACACGCCCCTTGAAGATATCATTGTGCGCCTCCCGATATGAGTCGGTGTTGCCGATGTCCCGCCAGTATCCTTTTACGGTGACGCCGAAAAGCGGCTTTTTGCGCTCCAGCAGCAGGGGGAAAAGATCCTGGGAGAAATCAAAATTTTCGTCAGGCGGAATGTACTGCAGCACTTCCGGTTCAAGCACATAAATCCCGGTGTTGATAGTGTCCGAGATAACTTCGCCCCAGCCCGGCTTTTCGAGAAACTGGACAATCCGCTTCTCCTTGTCGGTTATGACCACGCCGAACTGAAGCGGGTCTTTTACGGAAGTAAGGGTAATCGTCGCCAGGGCTTTTTTTTCTTCATGAAACCTGATGATCTTCTCAAGGTTGAAGTCAGTCAACAGGTCACCGCTGATGATGATGAATCGCTCATCAAGAAATTTTTCAGCCGATTTTACTGCTCCTGCCGTCCCCATGTCAGCAAGAGGCGTGACATAAGTGATCTTTACCCCGAACTCAGAACCATCCCGGAAAAAGTTCTTGATGCTGAAAGGCTGATGATAGAGAAGCATTACCAGATCGGTAATGCCGTAGCTCTTCAGCAACTCGACAATATGGAGCATGATCGGCCGGTTGAGAAGAGGGATCATCGGCTTAGGCAGGCTGCTGGTAAGCGGCTGGATGCGGGTACCAAACCCGCCGGCCATGATAACGGCTTTCATCTGTCAACCCTCCTGTAGCTGCTGCGGCGCATTCATCGCGCCCGTTTTCTATCAATGAGCCGCTTTATCTCATCCTTAAGCTCCTGCATGTTGCTTGATTTGACGACATAACTGTCGGCAAGCCAGGCCGAGAAATCATCCTTGTAGCAGGAGAAAGCGGTAGAAAGAATGACAGCCATATCGTGGCGCTCTCTTACCAGGGTCTGCAGCAGGTCGAGGCCGCTTTCGTTCTTCAGCTTGATATCGAGAAGCACCAGGGCATAGCTGTTCTTGCCGAGAAGCTCAAGCGCTTCGGCAATAGTTCCGGCGGCATCTACTTCATAACCTTCATCAGCAAGTTCCTGTGAATAGAGCAGCCTGATGCTTGGCTCGTCATCCACAATCAGTATTCTGTTCATCACGCCTGATCCTCCTTATGTTGTTGCAAAATAATGCAGTATTTTGTCCCGCCGCCAGGGCGGTCTGTTATTTCAAGGGAACTGCCATGACGCTCCAGAATGACCCGGCAGAGCGGCAGACCGATCCCCTGCCCAAGGTCGGCCTCCATGAACGGCGTCATCATGGCGCTCTTCATCTCCGCAGACAGCGAAACAGTGTGGTCATTGATACAGAGCGTTATACAGCTGCCACTAAGGGAAATCTCAACTTCAATCCTGTCAACAACGGGCTGATGGGTGGCGACATGATTGATTATCGTCTTGAGGCAGTATGATATCTGCTTGTAGTCAAGCCAGGCAGTGGGGAGATCAGGGGCAAGGCGGAGATCGACAGCGGTATGCAACTCTTCCAGTCGGGGCACCATCTCCGCAGTTGCCGCGATTGCCAGTTGGTTGACATCCCAGCAGTCCATGACCGGATGAAGGGATTCAGAGTAGTTAAGCACCTCATCAAGCACGTCATCAAGGTGTTCTGCCTCATTGAGGATAAACTCGAGATATTCTTTCTTCTTGATTATATCGGTGCTTTTCAGAAGCAACCGGGCAAAGCCGCCGATAGCGGCAAGAGGGTTGCGGATGGAGTGGGCAATGCTGGCGGTTATCCTGCCGACAACCGCCATCTTTTCCATTTTCACGATCAGATTCTGCTGTTCCTGGAGCTTTTGGTTGGCCTTTGTCTGTTTTTCGACCTCTTCCTGCACTCTTTCATAAAGCGATGCCCGCTCGATGGCAAAGGCAACCGGGAAAGCAAAAGTCTGCAGCGACTGCATATCTCTGGGCGAGATCGGCTTGTTTGTTACAAAGTTGTCCGCCAGTATCACGCCGACACTTCTGTTGCGCGAGATAAGGGGCATCACCAGAAAATGACTTACCCCGAGGAGCTGGACAAGCCTGGGGTCAACTTCAGGATTTTCAAAAGCATTTTCGATATGTATCGGGTGACGCTCCTTGAGCGCCCTGTTGAAAATGTGGCCGCCATCATCCAGGGAGACGGTGAGCTGTTCGAGGATATCCTGAAATTTGGATTTTTCAGAAGTTATCTTCTTTTTGTAAAACTCCCGGGAAAGCTCTTTCAGGGAAAAATTGCTCTGGTCAACTTCATCCCAGATCCGCCAGGCCTCTTCATAGTTCCTCGGCCCGACGCCAAGATGACCTGCCAGACAGTTTCGCTCCCGGTCAACCATCAGCAAAAAAGCCCTGTTCATGCCGAACCCTTTGCCTGAAGTTATCGCCGTCATCGCCACAGAGAGAACTTCATCCAGTTCCATGGAGGTCTGCAGAACCATGCTCAATTCATGCAGGAACTTTATCTCGCGGCTCTTGCTTGACAAAAAGGAGGAAAGAGACTGCAGATGCCCTTTCTGCTCTTTGTACTCTTCACGCAGGGTAATGATGATAAGCCGGAACGGGTCATCTTCAGGGAGAGAGGCGATATCGCGCTGGAAAAATTGACAGTCGATGCATTTTTCTACCAAACGTTTGCGCGAAGATGAGTAGAGATACTCTTCGCCTTCTTCGATGTGCGGGCATTCCAGCGGGTTTCTTTCCTGGTTGAACCAACAGCAGTCGTATCCCATCTTTATGCTCCGGAGCTTTACTCTTGAGAAATAAGGCGGCAGCCTGTCAATCATTTGACAGCGATTAGTCCTCAGTATAACCCGAAGCAATGCTATTTCAACCAACTATTGAAAAATATGCCTCGCAGGAGCAGTGTTAACGGCAGCAGTAATGTGAAGGTCTGTATTATTGCAAAATTGTAAGCAACAGCCGACAAAAACAGATAAATTTCAAATGAGCTATTGACAATTATTGAATAGTGTCGATAATCCTTTTGTCTGTTGGCGTAGAAATTGAATAAAATACAAAGAACAGTGTGCAACAGCAATCATAATACTGATAAATCAGGAGGCAGAAATGAAAACATTAATTGAACTTGTAGCGGAGATTGTATCTTCACATGCATCAAACACAACAATGACTACCGAGCAGCTTGTGCAGGAATTGCAGACGGTTCATGCCGCATTGAACAACCTTGAACAGGGCGTAAATCTGGTTGAGTTTAATGAAGCTGCCGCCGGAGCAGCGAAAGAGAATACTATCAGCATACGGCAGGCATTCAGAAAAGATGAAGTAATCTGTATGGTATGTCAAAAAGGAGGGTTCAAGACTCTCAAAAAACATTTGGCAACTGCCCATCAGCTTACACCGGGTCAGTACAGAAAACAGTTCGGTATCAAGAGCAGTCAGAAACTTGCAGCCAAGAGCTTTTCGGATGCCAGAAGGAAAGCCGCTGAAGAGAGAGGTATGACAGATATCCTTGCCAAGGCCAGGGAGAAAAGAATGGCAAACCTGAAAGTCGCCAAGGCCGCAGCAGCCAAGCCTGCCAAAGCGGCTAAAGCTGTTACGGCTGCTAAACCTGCCAAGGCAAAAGTAGCGGAAAAGATAAAGAAATAAGGGCACCCCGGCCCGAATCTGACACAAAAAAGGCTCGCACCGGCGAACCTTTTTTGTGTCGCTATCAGTTATTGAGCAGTCGCTCCATATCGTCAATCATGTCAGCTGCATCCTCCAGCCCTACCGAGAGACGCACAAGCGTGTCGCTGATACCTCTGGCAGCTCTCTCTGCCGGCGGCATGGCAGCGTGTGACATCTTTGCCGGATAAGAGATGATGCTTTCGACCCCGCCAAGACTTACGGCAAAAGCCGCCAGTTCCATCCCTTCTAGCAGTTTTCTGGTAACATCATAATCAGCGAGCTCGAACGACAGCACCGCACCCGGCCCTTCGGCCTGGGCGGCATGTATTTCATAGCCGGGATGCCCTGACAGTCCGGGGTAATAGACTCGTCTTACCTGCGGCTGGAGCACGAGCCAGTCAGCAATTTTGCGGGCGCTCTTCTGGCTCTCCTCCATCCTGATTCTCAGGGTTTTGAGCCCGCGGAGGGTCAGCCAGCAGTCCTGCGGGCCGAGAATCGCGCCGAAGGAGTTCTGGACGAAACGGAGCCGGTCGGCAAGCTTCCCATCCCTGACCACAGCAAAGCCGCAGACCACGTCGCTGTGCCCGTTGATAAACTTTGTGCCGCTGTGCAGGACGATGTCGCAGCCCAGTTCCAGCGGTCTTTGCAGATACGGCGTCATAAAGGTGCTGTCAACCAGTGTCAGCAGACCGTGTCTGGCGGCGATTGCCGCTGCCCCTTTAAGATCGGTGATCTTCAGCAGCGGATTGGAAGGTGATTCCAGATACAAGGCAACCGTCTCCGGCAGAATGGCAGCTTCCATTGCTGCCAGGCTGGTCGCATCGACAAAGGTAACCTTTAGCCCCCATTGACTGAAGAGCTTCGTCATCACCCGGAATGCGCCGCCATAGACATCTTCGCAGACAACCAGGTGATCGCCCGGCTTGAAAAGCAGCAGCGTTGAGGAGATGGCTGCCATCCCGGAACCGAAAGCAAAGGCGGCGTTCCCCCCTTCCAGGTCGGCAATAACCGTTTCCAGCGCCTCTCTGGTCGGATTGCCGGAGCGGGCGTAATCGTATTTGCCGAAATGGTCCAGTGATTTCTGCGCAAAGGTCGAGGTCTGGCAGACCGGGACGGAGAGAGCCCCTGTTGCCGGGTCGATGGTGTGACTGCCGTGGATAAGGCGCGTGGCGAATTTCATCTGATACTCCTTACAAACATACTGGCCGTAGAGACACAGCCGAAAGCAGGCGCTTCTAAGCGAGGCACAGAGAATTCAATAATCTCAAGCGCGAACCTAATAACTCTAAAGAAGTTAATTTTGGGTTGCTCTGCGTCTCTGCATCTTCGTGGCCGGTTTTTATTCCTGGGCAGTGAACGCCTGTTCAAGATCGGCAATCAGGTCATCAGCATCCTCTATCCCGACCGACAGCCGCAGCAGCCGGTTGTTGATGCCCAGTTTGTCGCGCTTTTCCGGCTCGATATCGGCGTGCGTCTGCAGTGCCGGAAAAGTGATCAGGGTCTCCACCCCGCCAAGGCTCTCGGCGAAGGAGATAACTTCTGTTTTCAGCAGAAGCTTCTCGACCAGTTCCGGAGTAGCGACCTCGAAGGCGATCATTGCTCCGTACCCTCTTGCCTGTCTCTGCACGAGATCATGGCCCGGGTGGGTCTTGAGCCCGGGATAGAAGACCTTTGTCACCAGCGGATTCTGCTCCAGCCAGGAAGCAATCTTTGCAGCATTTTCCTGCTGCCGGTCAAGTCTTACGCCAAGCGTCTTCATGCCGCGTATCGTCAGCCATGAATCCTGCGGCCCCAGCACGGCTCCGGCGCCGTTCTGCTGGAAGGCTACTCTGGCGGCGAGCGCGGGATCCTTCACCGTCACCAGCCCGCAGATCGTATCATTATGTCCGGAGAGGTACTTGCTGCCGCTGTAGACTGCTATATCGGCTCCAAGGTCAAGCGGTTTCAGCAGGTAGGGGGTCAGAAAGGTATTGTCGACGATGCAGAGCAGCCGATGACTTTTACAGAGGGAGGCGAGAGCGGCAATATCGGCAACCTTGAGCAGCGGATTGGTGAGGGATTCCACGAACAGCCCCTTTGTTTCGGGGCGGATTGCCGCTTCGACTTTGGTGGTATCGCTGGTGTCGACATAACTGAAGGAAAGATCGTACTGGTTGAAAATCTGCTCGAACAGCCGGTAGGTGCCGCCGTAAAGATCTTCGGTGACGATCAGGTGATCGCCGCGGCGGAAGAGAAACAGCAGGCTGGTAATGGCGGCCATCCCTGACGAGTAGGCAAAACCTGCGGCAGCGCCATCCAGCCTGGCAATGCCGGTTTCAAGCGCCTGCCGGGTCGGATTCCCCGAGCGGCTGTAGTCATAGCCGGTACTCTGCCCGAGTCCGGGATGGCGAAAGGTTGCCGTCTGGTAGATGGGGACGGTCACCGCCCCGGTTCTGGTATCCCATTCAAGCCCGATCTGTACTGCCTCTGTTGCGATGTTCATGAACAACCTCCGTGTCGACTTTATGCAAGCCGAAAAAAATGTCCCCTTCCGGGGTGCGGAAGGGGACATTCACTAATGATTGCCCGCGCTTCCTTATCTCGCGAAACCTTGCGGCTTCGCAGGAATTGGCACCTTCCCCTGCGGGAGGTTGCCGCGACGTCATAGGGCCTGTCCCTCGATCGCTCTTGATAAGAAATATGTGGTTAGCCTAGCGGCGCGGTCAAGAAATGTCAAGCTGCTTTTTAGTTAAATGGTAAACAAACTATTTTGCTTTTATCATCTCGACTTCAAGGGTAATAAAAACTTCATCGCCGACCACCACACCGCCGGTCTCCAGCGTTTTGTTCCAGGTCAGGCCGAAATCCTTCCGGTTGATCCTGGTTGTTGCCGTTGCCCCTTTACGGATATTCCCCCACGGGTCCTTGCTCTCCGGCGAAGGCCCTTCGACCTCCAGCACAACCTCCCTGGTAACGCCGTGAATGGTCAGGTCGCCGCTAACCCTGAGTTTACCCTTGGCGGCTTTGGCAACCTTCTTCGAGACAAACGTCATTGTCGGATATTTGGCGACATCGAAGAAATTGGCGCTCCGCAAATCGGCATCGCGCAACTGTACGTTGGTGTTGACCGAGTTGGTCTCGATGGTAATCTCGACTTTCGACTTGGTAATATCCTTGTCGTTGATTTCCACCTTACCGGTGTGCTTGTCAAAAGTCCCTTTTACATTGGAAACCATCAGGTGCTTCACCTTGAAGCCGATGTTGGAGTGATCCGGATCGATGTTCCAGACGGTTGCCAGCGCGACCAGCGGGAAAGCGAGTACCAGAACCGTGCTTAGCAGAGAAATGAATCTTTTCATTTTGACCTCCTGTTATATTGATTGTGAATAATCCTATCGCTTGAATCGAACTAGTCAAATCCATCCGGACAGTTTATGCGTTGCGAAACCTCGACAGCAGGCAACATAAGCAGCAAACAGCTCTCGTAAAAATAGCATCTTTTGACCAACGTCAAGTAAAGAGTGAACTGAATGCTATACTCTATGACAGGCAAACGATTTAAAACTCGATAACGAGATCGTTGAGAAAAATAACCAAAGGAGGAACAGAGGAATGTTTTGTAATCAATGCGAGCAGGCAGCAAATGGAACCGGATGCAATATTTCCGGCGTGTGCGGCAAGAAACCCGATGTGGCAGTTTTGCAGGATCACCTTCTCTACGGGCTCAAAAGTCTGGCACTGTATGCCGACAAGATCGGCCGCAACGCGGAAATAGACCGTTTCACCATCGAAGGTCTCTTTACCACCGTCACCAACGTGGACTTTGAACCGGCCCGCATCGGCGGCCTTATCAAGCGTTGCTTTGAGCTGAAAGAGAAAGCAAGGTCACTTGCCGCTGTTACCATCCCCGGCGAAGTTGCTGCCTGGCAACCGGTCGGCGACCTCGATGGCATGATCAGACAGGGTGAGGCATACGGCATTAATACCCAGCATAGCAATGAGGATATCCGTTCCGTCATCGAGATACTCATGTACGGCCTGAAGGGGATGGCGGCCTATATGGATCATGCCATGATTCTGGGCAGGAGCGATAATGAAGTTCTGGCTTTCTTCCAGAAAGCGCTGGCTGCCACGACCGACGCCAACCTCGGGCTGATGGATTTTGTCGGTCTCTCCATGGAGTGCGGCAAGCAGAACCTGACGGTCATGGGTCTGCTTGACGCTGCCCACACCGATACCTACGGTCACCCTGTGCCGACAAAGGTTCAGCTGGGCACCAGGGCCGGCAAGGCTATCCTGGTTTCCGGTCACGACATGAAAATGATGGAAACGATCCTCAAGCAGACCGAAGACAAGGGGATCAACATCTATACCCACGGCGAAATGCTGCCGGCCCACGGCTATCCCGGTCTGAAGAAGTATGGTCATCTGGTGGGCAACTATGGCGGTGCCTGGCAGGATCAGGCCAGAGAGTTCGCCGACTTCCCCGGCGCCATCATCTTCAACACCAACTGCATCCAGCGCCCGGCTGATTCCTACACCGACCGTCTCTTTACCTGGGGGTTGGTGGCCTGGCCCGGGGTCAAGCATATCGACGGCTGGGATTTCAGCGCGGTAATCGACAAAGCTCTTGCGTGCCCGGCTCTGCCGGAAAACCCGGGGCAGGAAATCCTCACCGGTTTCGGCCACAACGCCGTGCTCGGCGTGGCCGACAAGGTCATCGCCGCGGTCAAGGCAGGTCAAATCAAGCACTTCTTCCTGGTGGGCGGCTGCGACGGCGCCAAGTCGGGCCGCAACTACTACACCGAGTTCGCCGAGAAGGCTCCCAAAGATACCGTCATCCTCACTCTGGCCTGCGGCAAGTACCGCTTCAACAAGCAGGAGTTCGGCGATATCGGCGGCATTCCGCGCCTTCTGGATATCGGTCAGTGCAACGACGCCTACTCGGCCATCCAGATCGCGCTTGCCCTGGCGGGCGCCTTCGAGTGCGGCGTCAACGACCTGCCGCTCTCGATGATTCTTTCCTGGTATGAGCAAAAAGCGGTGGTCATCCTCTTGACCCTGCTCTCCCTCGGCATCAAGAACATCAAGCTCGGCCCGACGCTGCCGGCTTTCATCAGCCCCAATGTGCTCAACTTCCTGGTGGAGAATTTCAATATCGGCCCGATCACTACGGCGGAAGCCGATCTGAAAGCAATACTGGGGTAGGGGGAGTTACCAGCAAACCAGAACGTTTTCTGGCCACAGAACTCCCGGGGAGCGGCTTCGCCTCCCGGGAGTTCTGTCATTGCAGATACCATTCCCCCTGGTTACGGCCAAAAATAAGGATTCTCATGCGCTTTGTTGCCGGCAATTACTTCCAGCTCAGCCTTATTCTTCTCCTCGCTTGTCCCGGGTCGGCGCTGGCCATCCCGGCAATCACCTGTCACTGCTTCACCGATCGCTCCTATGATCCTGCACGCCCCACCCTGGCTGATCCCTATTTTCTGGCCACGACCCGGAACTCATTTTTTGCCGCTGCTTTTGCCGTCGATAAAAAAACTATCGTCATGAAGAAGCAACAGGGGGCATCGGCTGAAGAGTTGTGGATTGCCTACTGGCTGGCGTCCAGGTCGGGCGCAGATCCCGAGTCGCTGCTGCAGGCGCGTAAAACAAAAGGCACATGGCGGCCGGTCGTTGCGGCGCAGGCAATTCCTGCCAAGACTTTGGGCCGCAGATTTTCCGAGGCACTGCAGGCCAATGCCGCTGATGATCGACTGGCTGACATTGTGGTTGATGATCTGCTGCTGCGCTTCCGCATCTATGGCGAAGTTGATCTGGTGGCACTGCGCAAGGCTAACGCCGGCAATCAGGAGATAATCATTGCCGCCATGATTGCCTCCAAAACACGGCAACCGGCGCTTGTACTCTATCTTGACTTGATAAAAGGCTCCAAAAGCTGGGGGGCACTGCTTGAAAAGGCAGGAATCAAGCCGGCGGAGATTCAGAAGGAAATTGAAGCTCTCATCAGCCGCTCCAGACAGCCGGTGCGTGGCAGGAAAGAAGGTGCATTGTGATCGATCATGAATCGCCAACTCCAACTGCGATCTTTACGGTCGGGCATTCGACCCGCAGCCTCGATGACTTTGTCGAACTGCTGCGGCACTACGGTATCGACTGCCTGGTCGATGTACGGACAATCCGCCGTTCACGGCACAACCCCCAGTTCAACCGGGAGACCCTTGAAGTTGGGCTACTCGGACAGCGCATCGCCTACCGGCACCTTCAAGGGTTGGGCGGTTTGCGCCATAGTCGGGCCGGTTCGTCCAACACGGGGTGGCGCAACGCGTCCTTTCGCGGCTTTGCCGATTATATGCAGACGCCGGAGTTTGCCGTCGCTCTGGATGAGCTGATCGAACTGGCACAGGGGAAAACCACCGCCATCATGTGTGCCGAAGCTGTCCCCTGGCGCTGCCACCGCTCCCTGATCGGCGACGCGCTCCTGGTGCGAGACATAGAGGTTAGAGACATTTTCAGCAGCACAAGCATCAAGCCCCATGGGCTTACTGCCATGGCGCACGTTGAGGGGCTTTGCATAACCTACCCGGCGGCGGATGCGGGAGCCGGCACTGACTGCAGCTGAGTCATTGAGGTGAAGTCGGTAAGCGCATAAAAAAAGCATTATAATCACTATGGAGAAACTGTCCCCAACGCCAAAGCGCCAAAAAACCGGCCGCCTCATGGTTTCACTGCAGGAAGCGCTTAAGCACAAGGACGAGAGCGCACATACGGGTCGTGAACACGTGGCGGCCTATGTTGACTACACCCATTACGTGGAGCGTCTGCAGATGAGTGTGGCGGGGCGTGCGGCGCACCAAGGGGAGGCCGCTCACAAAAAGCATGCGACTCCGAAGCATAAGCTGTCAGGTGCAGCCACCTAAAATTCGGAAGAAAAGTCATATTGCAGCTTACCCGTAGAACGCATTTTTCAGGAGGGAACCATGCAAGAGTCTTCAGCGGATCAGACGAAAGCTGCATTAGCTGCAACAGTCGGTGAGATCGTTGCCGCCGATTATCGGACTGCCGAGGTTTTTGAAGCCCATGGCATAGACTTCTGCTGTGGCGGCAAGGTTGCTTTGGCAGCAATTTGTCAGGAGAAGGGGTTTGATCCGGCTGAATTGCTGCAGGAGATTGAGACCGTCAGAAAAGAGCCGGTTGATCGCAGCCAGAACTACACCGCCTGGGAACTCCCCTTTCTGGCAGACTATATCGTCAATACCCACCATGTCTATCTGAAGGAGAATGACGGGCAGATAGCCGCCTACGCCCGCAAGATTGCTGAAGTGCATGGCAGTCATCATGCCGAGGTGATCGAGATTGCAGCCATCTTTGACACGATAGCCACAGACATGGCGGCTCATCTCCGGGAAGAGGAAGAAGTTTTCTTCCCGGCAGTCAAACGGGCCGATGCTGCCAGGAAAGCCGGAAACGCAATTGAAACGGAGGGTCGCGAAGTTATCAAGACTTCCCTCAAAAAACTGGGCCGTGAGCATGCGGAGATCGGTGCTGCAATTCACACGATACGTCAGCTTGCAAAAGATTATGAAATCCCCGGCGATGTCTGTAATACCTTCATGGTTACCTACCGGAAGCTCAAAGAGTTTGAAGATGATCTCCACAAGCATGTCCACCTGGAGAACAACATCCTTTTCCCGAAGGCGGCGCAACTATAAAAATATGACTTGCAATCTGTGAGCTGTCTGCAATTCACAAGCCCCGCTCTTTCCGGAACGGGGCTTGTGAATTGCAACGAAATAGCCCTGATGCTCTCATTACGGCAACTCCCAACTGCCGGATGAGGGGTCTTATTTTTTCGGTTCGTCTTTCCTGATAACTGCCATGGCATCATTGAGCATCTTCACGCCGGCTTTGGAGGCAGTGATGGACGCGCCGAGGCTGTCGCGGGCCAGGCCGGGATTGTGGAAGCCATCAGAGTTTTCAGCGGTCCACCACTCCCAGAGAACATGGGCTTCTTCGTGCCTGGTCCGGGCCTGATCGAGAACCGTGGGGACAACCCCCATCCGCTGCGCAGCGGCATAAGTGTCGATCAGCTGTCCCAGCCAGTATTCGGCCTTGCGCATCTTGCCACGGGTGTAATTCTGCACGGCATCGAGTTCAAAAAGTTTCTTCTCCACACTGTCCTTGGGATGACAGCCGAGGCAGGACTCCTTGATGTGGTTCCTGGGACGGATCATACCGTGAGTCGAGAACATCTTGCCGTTTTTGCCTTTCTGCTTGGGCATGTGGCATTGGTGGCATTGAATGCCCGCCCGGTCATGCACGCTGCCGGAATAGGTTTCGGCCTCGGGGTGCTGGAGTTTGACCAGTTGCGCGCCGGTGACTTCGTGTTTGAAGTCGAAGAAGTTCAGCTGGCGGTAATGTTCCAACAGAGTTGTAACCTGCATGAGCGGCATATGATTGGTACGCCGGTCGTCAAAACCGATCACTTTTGCGGTGCCGAATTCATACCCCTTGCCGCAGGCATACTCAACATGGCACTGGGCGCACATCATTCGTGAGTCGGTTTTCTGCATGACACCTATTTTGCGGAAACCGTCACGGAAACTTATGACCTTCAGGTCGGTCTTGCCGTCTTTAGCAGCAAACATTTTGGAACCTTTTTCGATCTGGTCGATCAGTTCGTCACGAACGATGCGCGCCTGGGTCCCGTGCGGGTCATGGCAGTGGATGCAGCCGACCGGGTTATTGGTGTCCCTGGCCACATCGACGATGTTTGATTCGCGGCTCCATTTGGCTTTGGGATCCTTGTCGCCCATGAACTTCATTTTCAGGATGTGATCCGAGGTCTTGCACTGGATACAGGTGGGATTGCCGGCCATGGCGCTCTGTGAAAGAGGTTTCCACGCCTTGTCCCCTTCGGCTTTGTCCACCAGGACGTCCCAGGTCTTGCCGTTGGCAGCGGCGCCTCTCCAGCCATCCTTGAACTGGAACCGGCCCCCCTGGAAACGATCGACGGCAAACTGGTCGATGACCATATAGGCATGGCCACGGGGCTCATTGTGTTCAAAGGTGAAGCCGTAGGGGGCCAACAGTTTGTCCTGCAGCGGCGACCGACCGGAAGGAACCCCCTTTTCTTTACGTGCCGCAGCTTCGTAGTTGATCTTGTAGAAACTGTCGAACTGCTCTTTGTGGCATTTGCCGCACAGCGCCTGATCAATGATGGTAACCGGCTTATTGCTCTCCGGGTCTTTCATGTGAGCGTCCAGCTTGTCGTGGCAGACAGTACAGGCCAGTTTGGCATGCTTTGAGCCCTCCTTGAGCGCCTTGACCTCGTCGTGGCACTCATAGCAGGCGGCACGACCATCGTTGGCCAGTTTGGTGGCCGGCTTGCTGACGGCGGCGGTTAAAGCGGGCAGAGAGAGCAGCAGTCCTGTGGCTCCGGCAATGGTCGCTACCAGGGCCAGTTTTTTCTTCAGCATGTTAGTCTCCTTTTCTTGGTCAGGTAAATCCATGGCGTAGTCTCTCTGCGAAATCGCACCAGTAATGGTCACTGCCTGAAGCATATCAAAAATTAAAAAACTCTCAATAAATGCGATTTAAATCGAGTTGCAACAGGATTAGCATGAACGGGTGTAAATAGTTTGACTAAAGTCAAATTATCAAAGTTGCCGTGTCATATCAGTATGGATGGCAGCGAATATAATTGTCTTTTTGACCCGGTAACCAAACGGTTTCTGGGTGATGCCGATCTAAAATACCGGGAAAGCTGTGCGGAGGGTGATTAACCGGGATCAGGCGAAGAGGACTATTTGAAGTAAAAGCATACCGGCCAGGCATGCTGTTTAATTATTTATCGGCACCGTTTCCTTGCAGGCAGATTTCGTTTTTTTTATGCACGACACGGTATTTGGCCTGGTGCATCCTATGCTGGTTGCTCTGCTCCCGCCGATGCCGGCGTAATCGCTGCCGTTACCTTGAATCCACCCATCTCCTTCTGCAGGGTTCCCATCTGTTCCCCAAGGCTTTCAACCGCTTCCTCCATCACTTTGCTGGCCTGCAGGTTGATAGAAGAAGATTGCTGGATAGCTTCGACTGCCGTGAAGATCTGTCCGCTCCCCCGGCGTTGCTCCTCGCTGGCGCTCTTTATACCGCGAATCATGCTGGTTATGTTTTCGGTGGAACGGGCGATAAAATTCCCCACCGTGCTCTGCTCATGAGACGATGTCAGCACCTGGCGGGTGAGCCCTTTCATACGTTGCGCCGCCCCGGTAATATGGTCGCTCGCCCTGGTCTGCTCGTTGGTGGCCAGGGCTATCTGACTTACCATCGTCGCTATTCGTTCCATCGCTTCGTGTATCTGTTGGCTCCCCTTTGCCTGTTCTCCGGTGGCACGGGCAATGGAACTCATCTGTATGGATGTTCGCTCGACCCCGGTAAAAATCTGGGTTAATGCCTCACCCGACCTTTGGGAGAGAAGTTCCCCCTGGCTGATACTCCGCTCCGCGTCTTTAATGGCAGCGACGGCCCGTTGACTTTCTTCCTGGACGGCCTTGATCACCTTGGCTATTTCACTGGTAGAGTTGCTGGTCTGTTCGGCAAGAGTCTTGATCTCGCCGGCAACTACGGCGAACCCTTTGCCATGTTCGCCCGCCTGTGCGGCAATGATGGCAGCGTTGAGCGACAGCAGGTTAGTCTGCGCGGCAACGGAATCGATGACGGACAGAATGGCGCCGATATCCTGAGCACGTGAGGAAAGCGAATCAATGATCTCTGTGGTTATAGAGGATGCACGGCGGATTTCCTGTATGCCGGTTATGGCAGCTTCTACTGCGCTCCGCCCGATTTCTGCGTCTTTACGCACTTGCTGCGAGATTGTGGCGCTCTCCATGGCGCTCTTCTCCACTTCGCGAATGGAGACGTTCATCTGCTCGATAGAACAGGCCGTGGAGGAGGATTCCCCCATAAGCGCCGCTGTGCTGTCACCGATTTGTCTTATGGACGCCGCCATTTCAAAAATTGAGGAACTCACCTCTTCAACAGCTGTGTTCAGGTCTTCCATAGTCAGTGCTACTTCTTCGAAGCTGGCTGCCATTTCCATGGTTGATGACGAAGTTTCCGCTGCCGACAGCGCCAGGCTCTCAACATTGGCGCCCACCTCCTTGATCGTGGCACTGATCTCCGTAACAGCGGACGATGTCTGGGAGACTCCGTCAGACTGCATTTCGGCCGCACCAAGAACCTGCTGGGATACGGTTTTGATGCTCCCGGCAATCTGGTTCAACTTCCGCAGAGTGGTGTTCACCTGCGTTACCATTTCCGACAACCGGTTAGCCATCGTGTTGTAGTCGGCGCTCAGTTTGGCCACTTCGTCGCCGGAAGCGACCGCCAGCCTGGCGGTAAAGTCCCCGTCGGCACCGCTATTCAGAGCCTTTACTATAAGACCGATCCTTCTCGTTATGTTGCCGGTGATCAGCCCCCCGAGCAGTATTGCCATCCCTACCGACAGGGCGATGACCGTCACGAAGGTCATGGTGGCGGACCGCTTGATTTTTGCCGACCCCTTGTCGGCCTGGATCATCTGGGTTTCCACGGTGTCCGCCAGATCATCGATGTCGAGCTTGGCGTTTTCACTCGACTCCATGATCTCTATGCGTACCAGGGTGTTCAGAGTGCTGTCCGCCAGAGCGTTTTTGGCCGCCTGGTCCACCACCCCCGGATTAAGTCCTTTGAGGAGGAGCGCCTTGTGCTCGAGAGTGCGTGCCGCAATTTCCTCGAATTCCTCCCAGCTTTTCAGTATCGCCCTTGTTTGCTCCTCGACCTTGCTCCCCTTCTTCGCGGGCGGGAGGCCCAGTTTCTTGTCACCGTTCAGAATGACGGCAGCATTCTGTTTGAATAATTCGTTCTTGTTGCGGTAATTCTCGGCGTAGCGGTCCAGTTCAGACTTTTCGGTCCGGACCAGGGCGGCTTCCACCAGGTTCACCCGGCAGGCTTTCTGGTTGATTTCCATCTGCTGCACCTGCTTTTCCTGGGCAGCGCAGGTCTTCATGATGGCATTCACGTCAGTGCCGACCTTGTCGATAGTCCTGATGCCGAACAGGCCTGTCAAGGCGACAAAGGAGGCCATAACGATGAACGCGCCGATTAGTTTGAAGCCTAATGTCATGTTGGGCAGCATTTTTCTCCTCATTCCGACTGGATGCTCGACCGGCAGCAGCGATAGATTCATGGTTGCTGATACAAGCTTTGTTGCAAGGCGATTGATCATAGGAATATTTATTTACGAATACCACTTAAAAACTGATCCGCCGGCAAGCCTTTATACTGATAGCATGTGCGGCAAAAAATATTCAGGCGCAAGTCAAAGCGGCTCCGGAAATAATACCACAGTTGATTAGAGAAGCCACACAAGTCCTGACTCCATCGTTCAGCTTGATTCCGCAGGCGCAGACACAACCGGAAAAACGCCTGCCAGGGAATTTTGCGTGAATCCGGATTTAAAAGTACCTGTCTGTCAAACAGTTCAAAGCTGCCGGCAAACGCAAATCAATCCGAACGGTCTACTTTCTTTTAATCTTCCGTGGCACTTCAATTGCATGCATAAAGTCATATATGCTGATATCCATCTCTCATTATAGGCGGATATAACGCTTAAGTGCAGACTAATTATGTAGTTACCGGCCAGAGAGGGGGGTGGTCCCAGCTTATTTGGTGCCGGCAACAGCTACGTTAAATCACGGCAAAAAACGCGAGGAAGCACACATCAAGCTAAAGGGGGTAAAAATGAACAAATCAGGTTTAAGGTTGGCTGCTGCCGTACTATTGACAGGACTGGCGCTGCCGCTTGCCGCAAATGCGGCCGATGAAGAGCTGCAAAAAAAGGTCGACCAGCTTTCAAAAGAGGTCGAACTGCTGAAGGGGCAGGTGCAGAAGGTAGATGACAAGTCACTCGGCAAATGGCTCACTATTGGCGGTGATTACAGGTTCAGGGTGGATTCCATGAAGGGCGATGTAGCGCCTCACACCCCCTTTACCGGAGTTGCGCCCAACTATTTCGGCGCTCCCACTGACGGTTACACAACAAAAAACGATGCATTGATGACCAACCGCTTCGGCCTTAACCTGAAGGCAAAGGCAACCAAAGACGTTACTGTTACCAGCCGGCTCCTCATGTACAAGACGAGCGGCAACCAGACAGCCGATGCGACCAATGCCGGATTCTTCGCCGACAGGAGCATGATCATGGACGGCAGCATCGGCCATGTCCCTAGCGATAACACCCTCCGCGTCGACCAGGTCTTCGCCACCTGGAGCAATATCGCCGATCAGCCGATCTGGTTCTCCGTCGGCCGTAGACCTTCAACCGGCGGCTCGCCCACCCATGTCCGCCAGAACAACGAGAGACCGGGCAACGGCGGCGTTCCAGGGCTGCTTGTCGACTATGCTTTCGATGGCATGACACTCGGATACGCACCGGACATTGAGGCGCTTCCGGGCTCGTATGCGAAACTCTGCTACGGCAGGGGCTTTGAAGCCGGTTTCGATACCAGGAACAACATGCGTGACACCGACATGCTCGGTGTTGCCATTGTCCCCATCGACACCGATCTCCTCAGGATCGACATGCAGTGGAACCGCGGCTTCAATATCTTCGACAATCCCAACAACGTAAAAGTGCAACTCGGCGACATCGACTGGTACGGCCTGGGCGCATTGAGTACCCTGAAGAATATCGGCATCGGCAGTCTCAACCTCTTCGCCAGCACCGGCTTGAGCGTAACCCATCCGAACGACAAGATGGCTCAGGGCTCCCCCTTCGGGCTCTTGTCAGGTGACTTTAATACCGGGCCCGAAAGACCTGCAGACAAATCCGGCTATGGCATATACCTGGGCGCAAGGTATGACCTGCCGGCAACCGGAACAAAACTCGGCTTTGAGTATAACTACGGCTCCAAGAACTGGATGCCCTTCGACCCCGCAGCCGACGACATGTGGACCAGCAAGCTCGGAACCAGGGGCAATGTGTACGAGACCTACCTGATTCAGGAGCTGAAACTGGCGCCTATCTCTTCCTATCTGAGCAAGGTGTTTTTCCGTCTCGGCTATCAGTACTATGACTTCCAGTACACCAACAGCAACAACTGGGTAGGTGCGCCGACAAAAATTTCCGATCTGACCGCTTCAAACATGCAGTACCTGGCACCGCTCAAAACCGCACAGGATATCTATGCAACCTTTGAAGTGAAGTTCTAGCCACCCTTCCGCCGGGGAGAGGATTAATTGTCCTCCCCCGGTTGCAATCAGCAGTTTTCAGAATAAACTAAAGGTTAGTGTTTTAAAATAAAGTCAGGAGTATTGTCATGAAGATGAAAAACTCAACAAGTATTATCGTTATTGCCATAATGCTGGTAATGACCCTCTTTTCAGGACTGGCAGCAGCAGCAGAGATGAAGATGGTAGGCACGGTTGCCAAAATCGGGATGGCTGCAGACGGCAAATCGGCTGCGGTTGTGCTCAAGGACTCCAAGACCGGTGCCGAGGTATCAATAATCGTTAACGACGAAATGACCCTCGACAAGTTCAAGGACAAACGAATTGTTGATGGTGACGAGATTCGCTGCAAGTATGACAACGAAACCGGTAAAAATGTCAGCAAGATCTTCAGGAAGACAGCCGGTTGCTAGGCAGCTGTCTTTTAAAGGGGCACCAGTTTATGCTTAAGAAAACAGTTCTGCTGACTATGATGAGCTGTACCGTGGTGACGGTTGCACTTGCCGCTGATGCGGCCCCGCCAGCCAAACCAGCCATAGCCAAAATCTGCACCAATTGCCACAAGGCTGAAGCAAATGCCCTGTATGGTTACCTGGATAATATTGCCTTCAAAGCCAATACCATGCAGGTCAAAATCGATGATGCCACAGAGTTGATCACGTTTGATGAGGATGACATCGTGTTTGTCGATGGCGAAGGCATAACCAGAGACGGTGCCTTTCTCAAAAAAAACAGTGTGAAAAAAGGGCATGAGATCAAGGTCGAATACGTCGAGAAGCAGGGCGTCAGGACCGCGGTCAGGCTGATAGCGAAGCCGCCGGTCAAGATTCCGGCCGATATGCTGATGACGACCGCCGAAATCGAAAAACTGGTTGCTCTCGGGCCTGAAAAAGGGAAATATTTCCTGTTTGACTCGCGCCCGTTGCCCCGTTTCCAGGAAGGATCTATGCCGACGGCAGTGAATCTTCCCTATCCGGCATTTGACAAGATGGTCGACAGATTACCCGCTGATAAAAACGCCCTGCTTATCTTCTACTGTGCCGGACCGTCCTGTAACATGAGCCCCGGCTCGGCCGAGAAGGCCAAAAAACTCGGCTACACCAATATCAAGGTATACAAGGACGGCATGCCGGCCTGGCAGGAGAAGAACTACGGTATCCTGTCTACCCGGTTTTTGAAAGAGGCCTGGATAGACAAGAATATCCCTCATGTGCTGCTTGATGTCCGCGCCGGTAAAGATGCCGCCAAAGGATTTATCAGGGGAGCGGTATCTTTCCCGGCCAGGCAGGCGGCCAAGCTGGTCAAGAGTCTTGACATCAGGAAAAATGCCCCGGTCATGGTTTACGACCAAAACGGTGGCAAGGATGCGGCAACAGTCGCCAGGCTGCTGATTAAGGGGGGCTTCACAAAGGTACTGCTCCTGGACGGCGGCTTCGATGCCTGGCGGACGGCCGGTTTTGCTCCGGACAGCGGCAAGCTGTCAGCAAAAACCACCTACGTTCCCAAGCCACGACCGGGCGAGATCAACCTGGACGAATTCAGAAAGTACGCAACGGAGCTTCCGGCCAATGTCATGATCCTCGATGTCAGGAACCCCGATGAGACCGAAGATGGCATGCTCAAAGCTGCAATCAACATCCCGACAGTATTGATCAAAGAAAAGGCGGCCCAGATTCCGAAGGACAAGCTTGTCATTACCCACTGTTCCACCGGTGTCAGGGCGGAGATGGCCTATCACACTCTCCGTGAGCTTGGTTATACCAATGTCAAATTCCTAAACGCGTCAATCACTATAAACAAAGACGGGACATACGCGCTTACGAAAGAATGATCGAAAGTTTGGCCTTGCGCTGCCCTTCCTGTTGCCGGCAGGAACGGCACAGGCAGTGACAAGCAGCAGCGCGCGAGAGCATTTTTTATTTGTCATTTAATATTCAATTATATATATATCAGGATCAGTGATTCTAATTTCGGCAGCATGTGGTAAAGGAGAAGAGTATGTTTCAAAGAGTAACGATTTTAGCAGGATTTATGCTTGTGGCGATAACTGCCCAGGCAAAGGAACATCCCGGCAAAGAGTCTATACTGAAAAACGGCTATCAGGGCCCTAAAACCTGCGAAGCCTGTCATCCCGGCAAGGCGAGAGAGTTCCTCGGCACGGTTCACTGGAAACACGCCTCAAAGGTCGACCACGTTGACAATCTCAACCCAGCTGAGGAATACGGCATGAAAAACCGTATCTACACCATGTGCAACGGTAACGATATCGTCAACAACCTCAAGGAGGTGCCGCCAAACGCTCTTGGCAAAACCAAGTATACCGGCTGCAACACCTGTCATCCAGGTGATCATTCCATCGATGTGGGCAGTACCGGGCCCAAAGCGGAGCAGGCAATAGACTGCCTGATATGCCATTCCAGCAAGTATGATTTCAGCAAGCGCAAAGCGACCAAGGATAAGGACGGCAATGTCGTCATGACCCAGGATCGCACTACCGAAGCCGCTGCCAATATTGGCAGACCAACAATCAAGAACTGCATGATCTGTCATGAAGGGGCAGGCGGCGGGGTCATGGTAAAAAGAGGATTTTCCATGGCCAAGAGTGCCGAGGTCCATGTAACCAAAGGCATAATTTGCGTTGACTGTCATCAGGTGAAAAACCACAAATTCCCCACCGGCCGTGATCCCAACAACTGGGCCAGTGACGGCATCTACATGACCTGTGTCGGCGAGTGCCACAGCGACAAACCGCACAAGGATGCCGATTACAACCGGCATACCGCCAAAATCGCCTGCCAGACCTGCCATATCCCCAAGACCGGCGGTGCCTTTTCCAAGGACTTTACCAGATGGGAGAAGCAGTCAAACGGTTTTTATGAACCAGCAACCTTGAAACGTGAGGTAAATGAAACAACCCCTGTCTATTCCTGGTACAACCTGACCGTCAGCAACACCCCGCACTTTATCGGCCCCAAGGGGAGCAGGCTTGACGGTAAAAGCAGGATTTACCCGTTCAAGATCTTCCAGGGTAAAGCCTATTTTAACAAAAAAGACGGGCAACTGCTGTCAATGGACTTCGCCCCGCCGATGGCAAACGGTGATTCGCTGGCAGGCGTTGCCTCTGCAGCAAAAATACTTGGCATCAAGGATTATGAGCCGGTCCCGGGATGGCAGACGATCTATTTTGCCAGCAGCCATCAAGTCGTGCCCAAAAACAAGGCTCTTATGTGTGCCAACTGTCATGCAGTTAATGGCGTCCTCAATTTCAAAGAGTTGGGCTATAGTTCCGAAGAGATTGAAAAGCTTACCAATCCAGAACTCTATTTTGAAAAGCTGCTCAAGCTTCAACATGAAGAGGAATAGCAGGCTGCAATCGGGTAGAGAGGGGTGCACAATTTGCGCCCCTCTCTACTGAGGTCATGAACAAGCCGGATTTTCGGCAGTTCCTGCCACCGGCAATTATTCCGCGAATCTTATTCAAGCAAGAGGCTGATCAATGGCGGGGCTGTTTACAATAAGTTCGTTCAACAGCTCCTCAATAAAGACTTCTGTCAGGGGTGACAGTTCCTTTCGGGCCAGAACCAATGTTCGCGGCCGGTAGTGATTGAAACCGACAACCCTATGTGCATGCAATAGTCCCTCTTGCAACTTCCCCTCCACGTACTCCTTCGACACAAAACAGATGCCGTTCCCTGCCAGTACATCACTAATGACAAATGAAAGGTCATCGAAATAAACTACGCTTGAGAACTCTTCGCAGTTGCGGCCGAGATTGCGAAGGTTTTTGTCGATGAATCTCTTGGCGCACCCCTTTTTGTCCTTCAGGTAGAGTCGCTCACCCAGGAGCCGGTCGATGGTGGTTTCATCAGCGTCAATGCCGAGGGCCGGGGCACTGAAGAAAAGAACCTCGCCGTCCGGGAGTGGATGGGTGACATGGCTGCTCAGGTCAACCTCGTCGCAGTGATCGATCAGGGCCAGGTCGAAGCGGCCGTTGGCGATCCCGGCCAAAGCTTCCTCGGGCATGGCAAAGACGCAGTTCAGATCGACGGAGGCGGCGTGGTTGGTGATAAAGGAAGAAAGGACACCGGGAAGCCGATCCATGCCGAGGGAGGGGGTGCTGCAGAAGGAAATCTTCTCCTTGCATTTTCGGCTGCCGAGGCGGTTGAGAAGGTCACGTTCGAGATCGAGGATTCTGCGTGCCGTGTTGATCAGCAGGTACCCGTCATCCGTAGGCACCAGTGATGGCCCGTTCCTAAACAGAAGTGGCTTTCCCGCGTACGCCTCGAGCTGCTTGATGCGCCGGGATACAGCCGACTGGGTGACGAAAAGGATGGCCGCAGCCTTGGAGATGTTGCCGACAGCTACGACCTTCATAAACGTTTTAAAGAGGATGAGATCCATTACCATTCCCCCCAGTAATGCGCTGTTATGCGTAAGGCGCATAGCAGCCATGAGAATAATTCATTCATAGTTATGACAACTATCAAGCTATAGTTCAACAATAAAAAGTTAACAATGTGTGCATTGCAATATCAAAGTAATTGTACAGCCATAGAGACTGCATTTTACCGGTACGACAGCGGGAGTTGACCGGGACCGCGATACGTGCCGCCGTCAACTGGCCTTGGCCGGGACGGAAAATTTTTCCAACAGGAGGTAGTATGGCAAGAAAGGTATGGAAAAAGGGAAGGATTATGTTTACGGGCCTGTGCGGTGCTTTCGCGATCACCTTGCTGGCCATGTGGGGATGCGGGACGAGTGGGTATGACAACCCGAGCGCCACGGCAGTGACGACGAAAACGGCTACCGCTCTGATACAACCCGCTGAGCTGAAACAATGGATGAGTGCCGGGCTGGTGAACAAGGCCGGCGGGTATGACCGGGTGGTGATTCTTGAGGTAAGCTCAACTCCCAACTACAGCACAGCCCATATACCCGGGGCCCAAAACGTCAGCTTGTCTGACGACCTGTCGCAAACACGCGTGGAAGGACCGATGCTGACTGGACAACTGGTGCCGGAGGGGAAAAAGATGGACGCCCTGATTCAGCGCCTTGGGATTGACGCCAACACCACTATCGTCTTCACTTCCTCCGAGGCAGAGGTTGGTTCACCCTGGAACCTGACCCGTGGCTACACCACCTTCCGCTACTGGGGCTTTCCCAGAAACCGCCTGAAGGTGCTCGATGGCGGCAACAAGTCCTGGAAGGCCGACAACTACGCCATGACTACTGCAATTCCCAACATTACCAAGTCCAGCTACTGCGTGACCCCCAACAATGTCAACCGGGTACGCACCGACCTGCGGGCCTCCCTGTCCGACATGATTGCCGCTGTCACAGCCGGCACCGCCAGCAATGACTTTATCGACGGCCGCGCCAATTCCCCCGGCGTCCCCGGGCCGACATCCGACTTGATTGACACCTCAACCCCCACGAAATATGTCGT
>JBBRBA010000015.1:0-46489 GCA_038206285.1 Geobacterales bacterium | reverse complement strand
GGTTGAGGTGGCGCAGCTTTTCAAACTCTTCGTTGGTCAGAATCGGATGCTCCAGCCTGATGACGCGGGCACTGGCGGCCGACGGCTTCAGCAGGTTGGCTTCCGAACCGATCCGGACCACCGTGGAGGTGACGATCTCTTCGCGGATCGGATCGATCGGGGGGTTGGTCACCTGGGCAAAGAGCTGCTTGAAGTAGTTATAGAGGAGCTGCGGCTTTTCCGACAATACCGCCAGCGGCGTATCGGTACCCATGGACCCCAGCGGCTGGATGCCGTCAATGGCCATCGGCCCCAGAATTACCTGCTGGTCCTCGTAGGTGTAGCCGAACGCCTTCTGCCGCTGGAGCAGGGAAACCTGGTCGGTCTCCTCCCCAGGGGGCGCGTCCGGCAGCTCATCCAGGCGGAGATGATTCACTTTAACCCAATCGGAGTAGGGTTTGGCAGCGGCGAGATCCTTTTTTATCTCCTCATCGGTTATGATCCGGCCCAGCTCCGTATCCACCAGGAACATTTTGCCCGGCTGCAGGCGCCCTTTCTTCAGAATCTTTTCGGGCGCTATCTGCAGTACGCCGGCTTCGGAGGCCATGATCACCAGATCGTCATCGGTGAGGTAATAACGGCATGGTCTCAGGCCGTTTCGGTCCAGCACGGCGCCGATGACGCGGCCATCGGTGAAAGCCAGCGCCGCCGGGCCGTCCCACGGCTCCATCACGCAGGCGTGATACTCGTAAAAAGCCCGTTTTTCCTTGCTCATCCCTTCATGGTTTTCCCATGGCTCCGGCACCATCATCATCACGGCATGGGGGAGCGAGCGGCCGGACATGACGAGCAGCTCCAGGCAGTTGTCGAACATGGCTGAGTCGGAGCCGTTGGTGTTGATGACCGGCAGAGCCTTCTTGATGTCGTCGCCGAACAGCTCGCTGTTGAAGAGTGACTGGCGGGCGTGCATCCAGTTCACGTTGCCGCGCAGGGTGTTGATTTCACCGTTGTGGGCCAGGAAGTGATAGGGATGGGCCCGGTCCCAGCTCGGGAAAGTATTGGTAGAAAAGCGCGAATGCACCACGGCAATGGCGGTCTCCATGGCCGGATCGCGCAGATCGGGGTAGAACCGGTCCAGCTGCATCGGCATCAGCATCCCCTTGTAGACCAGAGTACGGGTCGAAATGCTGGAAGCATACCAGTAAGGATCAACACCCTTATCGCGGATTTCGTGGATGGCCCGCTGGTTGACTATGTAGAGCTTTCGGTTGAAGGCGTCCTCGTCGGTGCAGCCTTCATCGCGCTTCAGGAAAATCTGCCGGACGCGCGGCTCCCCGGCCTTGGCGGTATCACCGAGAGAGGAGTTGTCCGTCGGCACCTCGCGCCAGCCGATGACCGTTAAGTTCTCTTCGCTGACGATCCGGTGGAAGACATGTTTGGCGCTGCTCCGTTCCGTGGCTTCAGGCGAGGTAAAGATCATGGCAACACCGTAACATCCCGGCGCGGGAAGCTCGAATCCGAGCGGAGTGCAGGCCTGGCGCAGGAACGCATGGGGCATCTGGATGAGGATGCCGGCGCCGTCGCCGGTATTGGGCTCACTGCCGACAGCGCCGCGGTGATCGAGGTTAGCCAGGACGGTTATTGCCTGCTGGACGATTTCATGGGACTTTTTCCCCTTGATGTTGGCGACAAAGCCGACGCCGCAGGCGTCATGCTCAAATTGGGGGTCGTAAAGCCCCTGCTTGGGGGGAAGGCCGATAGTTTTCATTTTGCAACCTTTGTGCGTAGTTGTTCCCTCCGGGGCGTGTGTGTCCGGAGGGAGTTTGCTTTAATGAGCATAGAGCGTGCCATCGGGGCAATTCGGCGGTCTGTTAAAATACGCCTTACAAATCAGCCTGTTGCCAAAAACAGGCCTTACCTAAAGTCGTCTGCCGTGATGACCCTGCTGCAACTGAGAGCATTTTGTGCTCAACTGAGTACATCATCTTGCATGCAAACGCGCTTTTCAAAGCGAGAAGCAACATTTGCCGTAATCTGCCATAAATACGCTCGATGGCAGGATTGCCACAACCGCTACTGATAACAAGCAGCGGCAATGATGCCGGAAGAGTGGCGGATTGTATTACGAGTGCGGTGGTTGTTAGATTCTATTATAAAAAGCGGGGTATGCAAATATAATGCACAATTCGATTAAAGCTTTACCACGTAATATAAAATTGATACTGTTTTTCCAGTCATATAGCAGGAGTTTACTTCATGGAAAGCATCTCATCAATTGACCTTGCACAATATATCGGTGCAACTGTAGGTAATGTTACCCTGGTTAAATTACTGGGCCAAGGAGCAATGGGCGCTGTTTTTATCGGCTATCAGTCAACGTTAAAGCGTCAGGTTGCAGTTAAAATCCTCCCTAAATCAGTTGCAAGCAGCACAAGAGCCCAGCAGATGTTTCGCGATGAAGCTGAGACGGTCGGGATACTTGCCCACCCGAATATTGTGCCGGTGTACGAGATGGGAGAGACCGGTGATTTCTTTTTTCAAGTAATGCAACTTGTTGTTGGCAATGACCTGAGAACTATCATTGCCAAGGCGCGCAAACATCCGGTTCCGACCAGGCGCATCATCCCTCTTCTGGAAACGATCAAGTATATTTGCCAGATACTCGATGCCCTCGGCTATGCTCACGAAGAAGGTGTATTTCATCAAGACATCAAACCGGCAAATATTCTGGTGGATGATCGATTCAAACGTCCCCTTGTGGCAGATTTCGGCATATCTCGAACTATTTGGGCTGAATACAGCTCGACGCCAATGCTGCTGGGGACACCGATGTACATGTCGCCTGAACAGGCATCCCTCGCAGCAGTTGATGGCCGAACTGATATCTACTCCGTTGGCGTTATGCTTTTGGAGATGACAGCAGGTTTGTTACCGACACATAAAGAGCCGCCTGTTGATATGATCAAACGAAAGAGAACCGAGCCGGACACCTTTTTTACTGCCACACCATCTGAAATCAATCCCTCAATAGACAGCGATCTCGAGGCGATAATAATCAAAGCCGTTGCGTCGCAACCAAATAATCGTTTTGCCGATTGCCTGGAATTTAAAACCGTGCTTGAAGCATACGTTCGTAATCGTGGTTTGAATTAAGCAGCTTTTTTCATTTAATCCGGGGACGTTAACGAGACATGCCAGAAAGTGCCATCGATATAAAGCAGGCATTACAGATTGCCAGACCATTTAACCTGGCATTCAATAATGCCTTTATGTATGGAGGAATGCACCAGACTACCAAAGATAGCGCTGTAACCTTTTTTGCTGTTTTGCAGCCATTGCTCGGCATTGCAAGCATTATTACCGTGAGCGCTGAAAAGGGCTCTATCTTCATTGAAAATCTTTGTGTGGACAAAGTAGTGAGCGTGCAACGTATCGACAGCCGGTTCAATAAGACCGGGGTCCAGTCCGTCAGCTTTGACAAGACTGTTTCCCTGGAAAGCGTCATGGCATTGTTTTACGTATTGGGTGCGTTAGCCGATTTCAAGAGCGTAGAAACAATGCAGGCTTACCTTAAAAATGAACGTATTCCGGGAGTAAGAATCAATTATGTTGTTTACCAGAAAGTCACTATTGACGAAGCTGTCGTCAATAAAGAGGTCCTTTCGGATACGCAGCTGCTGCTGAACAACCAGCAATCTCCCGGAGCAGGGCTCTCTGTAACGGCTGACCCGGGGAAAATCCTCAGAGAATTTTCGGAAATGCTGACTCTGCGCACTGCCCCATCTGCAGATGGGGTTAACGGAACCAAGGGCACGGACTCTGCCAGGTTATCTCAGGCCGAGCATGACAAATTCATCACAACTCAAATAAAAGCCATCAACAAGCAACTCACTTCTACGGAGGAGTCCGGAGATGGAGCCACTCTTACCGCGGCCGAAATGCTTGAATCAATCTACAAGATCAAGGAAAATGTCCTCGAAAACATCAGGATTCAGAAAGAAACGGGAAAGCTGTTTGTTGCCGATGAACTTGTCTTGACGGAAATAAATCAGATAAGTTATCAGGTCATTGTACGACTGATCAAGGAAGAGTACCGGAACGACCGAAACATTTCCGTTAAGAGGCTGGCCCAGATTATCCGGCGCATGCTTCCTGACATCAAAGAATTGAGGTATCTGCTGCCACAGCTTAAAGATGGTCTTTTTGCCGAAGGAATGACACCGTCTGCTTATTTATCGCTGGTGAAGGAACTGAGCAAAGAGCTCGATAGTGATGAATTGATGCAGGTTATTGTCGAGGCATCAGACCAGATCGGACTCACCCTGAATGAACTGATTGAAGGGATCAAGGAAGCGCCGGAAGAAGCGGCCAGGCTTATCGTGCTGGCGGCAGAAATAAAAAAAGGCGGCGTCAAGACTGATGATCAACAGATGTCGGCAGTTTTAAGCGATTATATCGAAAAGGTGAGCCGTGTCCTGGCGTTGCAATCACCCGAAGCTGCAGCCCTTGGCGGCGGTGTGATGCTTAAATCGGTTGTCACCAGAATTGAGCGGGAGATTCTTGATCGCTTGAAATCACAGAATGTCAGTGCAAATACGGTTACTGATGTTGCGCAAAGGCTGGCAAACAAATTCAACGAAACTGTTTCCAATTTGAAAGGCGATTGGGTCAGAAACAATATCTGCAGATCGGAAAACCGGGATGAAGAAACAGTGCTTTCAATTATTGAGCAGGTCGCCGAAAATGGACTTGAGGGGTATGGGGTCACCGGGGAGATCCGGTCAATTCTGATTGCCAACGGTTACTCTGCCGAGAAGATTGAGACGATTGTCAAAAAAGCCCAGCTGCGTGCAATCGCAGCCATAACTCATTTGATTGAGATTCCCCCGGGGGTGTTTAATGCCAATAGCACACTCTTTTTTCTGGATCGCGAAATCAAGTTGAATTTACGCTATAACACACCGTTTTCAACGATGTTTATCTCTTATGAGAAAATTATCGACCTGAGGACATTTACCGTAATCAATGAAACACCGGACATGATTATTCAGTTAACCAACCAGTCACTTAAATTATTAAAAGATACATTGAAGAGAGATACAGATATCATCGGAGTTTATACAATAAACAATATAAGTATTCCATTTATGCTGTTTCCAATGACCAAGTCAACCGGAGCGCAATTTATAAGAAAGCGGATCGAAAAGGACTTTCCATGCCATGAATTTCTTGTTAACGACATTACTACTCACGTTGAACCGAAAATTACTGTATATGACTTTAATCGAAATCTGACCCCTGATATGGCTTCCTATTTGAAAGCGATTTATCAGAGTCATTGCCAACCGAAACTGTAACAGTATTTCATGATTTCCGCCCACGCCACCCATCCCGGTCTTGTCCGTCATAATAACGAAGATTACATCCGTACCGATGACAACCTTGGCTTTTACCTGCTTGCAGACGGTATTGGCGGACACAATGCCGGCGAAGTGGCCAGTTCCCTTGCCGTTGAAACCGTCTATGCGGTCTTGCGATCAAACATTGCCCATACTGAGGTCGATAATTATTTTGAACTTATGGTCCACGCCATACACACGGCCCATTGGGAGATATACACCAAAGCCCGGACAGATTCGTCATTAATGAGGATGGGAACGACTCTGGTTGTGGCACTGTTGCGGGAGAATAAGGCGTATATCGTTAATGTCGGCGATAGTCGCTGCTACCTGTTGCAAAGCGGACGTCATCCCGACCATGACCCCTTCGACTCCGCTCAGGACAAGCCTCTCCTTGAAAGGGAGAGGCATAAATTCAAGCGACTAACCCACGATCACACCGTAGGCGATAAATTGCTGGCAAGCGGCATCGCCATTGAACAGATTGAAAAGAAACAATTTCATACTCTGACCCGTTCAATCGGTTGTGGCAATCCGCCGGATCTGGATTTCAATATCGTCGAAATCAGACACGGCGATTTGCTCCTGATCTGTTCCGACGCCCTGACTGATATGCTGACTGACACTGCAATCGAGGCTATTCTTGACAATGAAGACGCCAGCCTGGATACTCTTAGCGGTAATCTCATTGATTCTGCCAATGCAAACGGCGGCAGGGATAATATCTCCGTAGTACTGGTCACATCGCCCTGAACCGGGGCAAATTTAATTTTAACGAGACGTTGGAGCGGATTGAGACTCGGCGGAGAGCTAAATATTATTTTTCGTTCTGCAGAATTTCGACCATGGTGCGGGTTATATTGGGGTCAAGCTGGGTGCCGGAACAACTGGTGAGTTCAGTTATGGCCTGCGCTTTTGATAAGGCTGCTCGATAAGGCCGGTTGGAGGTCATGGCGTCATAAGCGTCGGCAACATGTATGATTCGAGCCCATAAAGGTATGTCTTCACCTGCCAGGCCGGATGGGTACCCTTTTCCATCAAACCGCTCGTGGTGGTGATATACGGCTGGCAGAATATCGTTCAGAAAATGAAGTGGTTTCAGGATGTTTTGCCCCTCTACCGTGTGGAGCTTTAGAACTTCGTATTCCCTGTCTTCAAGCTTCTTCTCTTTCAGGAGCAAGACTTCGGAGACTCCAATCTTGCCGATGTCATGGAGGATTCCCGCTATTCGGACCCGTTCAATATCAGCATGGTTAAGACCTATCATCGTCGCAAGATGTTCCGAGATTTCGGCAACGCGCTCGGAATGGCCCTTGGTGTAGGTATCCTTGGCTTCTACAGCCAGCGCCAAGGACTGGATCGTCTGAAGGTTTAGCTTATTGATGTAGTTTTCGTCAATGACGTCCAGGTGAATGAAACGCAGGCTGTTCTGGCCCAGCCTGATTACGTCCTGATGGGCAAGACGAATGAACGTAACGGGCTCGCCATTGACCCAGGTACCATTCCGGCTGCCGAGATCTTCGATGTAAAAGAAATTATGGACAACAATGATGCGGGCATGTTTTCCGGAGAGGTAATTGTCGTTTATGCGGAGATCGACTTCCCTGTCCGGCCAATGACGATCTGGGGGACATCCAGATTGAAGGAGGCCGTTCTGCCATTGTCGTTGAACTCGAGGATGGCTTGACGTTTTTCCTCGATGAACACTTCTTCCATTCCGCTTGAGAAGGCCATGGTCATTTCAACCTCAGTCAAATAGTCGTCCATAAAGAATCTCCCCTGACATTGAACCCGGCTGCTAAATATTCTATCATTTATTTCCGTCATGCCTTACTCCGTGGCAGGAATGCCGGTTACCCGCCCCCCCCTCACAGTCCTGGAAGTGCGGGGGCAGAAAAAGGGGACTGGCTCACGTTCCAGCAGCCACTACTTTCATAAAATCTCCTCCGGACAACCAATTGAAGCTTGTCATCTTGGAAGCCTTCACTTTAGCTCTGGAGGTTTTTAAGTAGTTGCGCGGAGCAGTTCCAGCATTGCTTCCGCCACCGGGGCTGAAGAAGCCGGATTCTGACCGGTGACCAAAGTACCGTCTACCTGGACAAAGGGCGCCCAGTCGGTGGACTTGCCATAGATGCCCCCCCGTTCCCTGAGTCGGTCTTCCAGGAGGAACGGCACTACCGCGCTCAAGCCCACAGCTGTCTCTTCTGAATTCGAAAATCCGGTCACGTGCCTGTCTTTAACCAGATACTGACCGTCCGTTCCCCGTACATTTACCAGCGAGACCGGCGCGTGGCACACCGCGCCAACCGGCTTGCCGGCCTTCACAAATGCTTCAATCAGAGCGATGGATGTCGGGTTATCGGGCATGTCCCACATCGGACCATGCCCGCCGGGGAAGAAGATTGCATCAAAATCGTCTGCGGACACGGCGGCCAGTTTGACCGTGTTGGCCAGTTCGGTCTGCGCAGCGCTGTCTGAGCTAAAGCGCCGCGTTGCTTCACTCTGGTTTTCGGGCAGGTCGCTTTTCGGATCGAGTGGCGGCTGGCCACCTTTTGGTGAGGCCAGTGTAATTGCCGCCCCGCCATCTTTCAACACGTAATAAGGGGCAGCAAACTCCTCGAGCCAGAAACCGGTTTTTTCACCGCTATCGCCGAGTCGGTCATGAGAAGTGAGTACAATGAGAATGTTCATGGCAAATCTCCTTATTTATTATCCTTGTCCTCGTATTTTGCCCAGAAAGCTTCACGCCGTCTGCTTTCCTTGTCCATGTCTCCGAAATCGAGGGCCGAAAAAGCCAGCACGGCGAATACAAACAATAATGCTGCAGCGGCGATAATCATGGTGTTCTCCTTTTAACTGTCTTGGTTACTGAACGTATTTCGAATGAGAGAATCAATTACAGCATGAATTATATCAGGAATAAATGGTTTTGGTATGAAGAGGATGGCTGAAATTGCCTTTAGACAATCATCAAATTCGAAAGTGAGTCCCCTTTTCTTCTGTTAGTGAATAAAGCTGAAGAAGGTTTTGTCCTCCCGCTCCGGCGGGGTGATCGTCCCTTTGCCATGTTCGACCAGTTTCAGCAGCCAGGCCATGTTTTTCCCCAGCACCCGCATGATCTGCACCCCTTCACTGTCCTGGGTCACCTCTCCAGGACTGCGGCCATGGATCACGTTCCAGTAGTTGGACGTGGGGAGCAGCATCTCCGCATAGTTCAGGAAGTTGTTCAGCTGATCAAAGGTCGGCAGCCCGCCGGAACGCCGCACCGCGACCACCGATGTGCCCACCTTGTGGCGGAGCATGCTATCATTGACGCCGGTCACGAAGAAGGCGCGATCAAGAAACGATTTCATGGTGCCGCCGATGGCGGAGTAATGCACCGGCGAGCCGAGGATGATGCCGTCCGCCTGCTTCATCTTCCGGATCCACCCGTTAACCTCGTCACCCGGCAGAACACACTGTTCATTCCTGTTTTTGACACACTGGTAACAGGCGATACAGCCTCTGATTGCCTTGTTGCCGACATGAACGATTTCCGTCTCGATCCTCTCTTTTTCCAGTTCAGCCGTCACCATTTTCAGCGCATGCCAGGTATTGCCTTCCTTGTTGGGACTGCCGTTAAATGCCACTACTTTCATAAACTCTCCTTTCGTGCAAGGCTTACCATTGCCGAAGTTCGATCGTATCCTTGTCTTCAGTGACCGCCAGAATGTAGCATTGCCTCAGAAACTATAGACCAGTAGCGGCTACGGTCAAGCTACATTTCAGCAGTAATCAGGTAAAGTTTTGTCCAGGCTAAAGCATTGAAACCTGTCAGGCGGGATCTGGTTTTATGGTCACTGGAACAATTGGTATGTTATACTAAAAATCATAACAAGCAGTTCCGATTCTCTAACTGGCGTAAAAAGAAAGGGGGACGGCGCCATGATACCTGAATCTAAAACTGGGCTTAAAAGCTACACGCCGAATGAAAGGAGAGAGCTCTACAAAACAAATCCCGAGCTATTTGACAGACTGGCTGCTGAGGCCATCAATCAGGCCTGCATCGGCGAAACTCCGGAGGAAACTCTCAAGCTTCAGCAAATGCAACTGACGATAGACGCTCTGCTTTCGAAAGCAAATACTCAACCTGAAAGAATGAAGATGATGGAGAACATTTTCTATAGTCACGTGTTCGGCAGTAACGGCAATCTGGCTCACCTCGTGGACTCCTGCTTAGAACTGGCTCACACTGCCAGTGATACTGAAAAGGTTCCAACCGGTAAGCCGGCGTTGTTCCTGGTAAGAAGTTAACGCTTTTGGCTGCGCTCTAATCTCGGCAAATTATGCGAAATAAGCAAAGCAGTTTCCTAGAGAGGAGGCAACAAAATGAACAGATAAAGCATCCGTCACGAAGTCGGGCTCAAAGCCGCAGCGGCCACCGTGTACGAGGCATTAACGGACACAATGAGACTCGCGGGCTGGTGGACCGCCGATACCCGCGGCAACGGCGCAGAGGTCGGCGGCGTACTTGAGTTCCGGTTCGGTGAGCACTGCAAGAAGTTTGCAGTCGTGGAGCTGCAAGCTGAGAAACTCGTTCGGTGGAAAGCCGATGAAGGAGAAGGTGTAGATGAATGGGCTGGGACGGAGGTCGCCTTTTCTTTAAGCGCCGATGAAAAACAGTGCCGGGTCCGCTTCAGTCATTCGGGCTGGCGCCGGTATAGCGGAGTTCTCCCCCACTGCTCAACAAAATGGGCGGTTTTCATGCTGAGACTCAAGGACTTTTTAGAAAAAGGCAAAGGACAGCCGTAACCCAACGACGTTGAAATCAACTACGACTGATCCTCGCGCCCGGCCGACCTGAAATACCATGGCAGGAGCAGTGTGGTGGAGTTGCGAGACGGGAAATGGGGGTATATATGCAAAAAATCACACCACATTTATGGTTTGGCAAAGATGCCACGGCAGCGGTCAGGTTTTACACTGCCATTTTCCCGGATTCCAGAATCACGAACATAACGACGATTCATGAGGTTCCAGCGCCGAAGTACAGATCATACAAGGACGCTTGCAATTGCCTGCCTTACGTAAGCTGTCTCCTGAATTCTCGTGGAGTAAATTCGACATATCTGTTGGCGAAGACCGGCTTCTGTTCCAGGAACTGCGCTTTCAATTTCTTCAGCACTCTGCTGCCGCGGGCAGCCTTCGCCAGCATCTTCACCATTAATTCCAGCTCAAGCCATAATCCGATCGCGACTATTACAGCACCGCACAAAGTAATCGGTTCCATCTTTCCCTCCTGAATAAGTTCGTTTTTTATGAGTCCCAGCGTATTCCTATAATTGACGATAAATGCCGATCACCTTGCCGACAATGCTTAGTTCGCCATCTCCCGCGCGGATTATGATCGGCTCCATGTTTGCATTCTCCGGCTGCAGCCGAATCTGTCCATCTTCACGGAAGAAGCGTTTTACCGTTGCCTCGCCGTCAGACATGGCAACGACGATATCCCTGTTGGCGGCATCCGCCTGCGGATGTACCAATGCCAGGTCTCCATCAATTATGCCGGCGTTGATCATGGACTCGCCGCTGACTTTCAGGAAGAAACAGCCCTCTCCCTTGATGGCCACCTGGTCAACGGAGAAATAGCCCTGGATGTCCTCAATCGCCGTAGAGAACTGACCGGCACGGACAGTGCCCATGATCGGCAGGGACACGTGGCGGCTTTTGGGTGTCGTCAGTACTATTCCCCTGTTCACCTTCTCCCGCCTGATGTACCCCTTCCGCTCGAGCGCACCGAGATGCTTCATCACCGGCAGGGTGCCGGATACGTGTAAATGCCCGGCAATCTCCCGCTGACTGGGTGGATAGCCATTGTCGTCCGTGTACGTTGTGATGAACTGCAACACCTGACGCTGGCGCGAGGTAAGCTCATTGCTGTTGTGCAGTCCATAGGTAGTCATATGACTACCTATAAGCTATTTACGGTAAATGTGTCAAGGCAAACTTTCGCTAAGCTGAAAGTTTCAGCTGTCATGAGTCTGTCCGGAAAGGGTGAGCGCATATGAATTGTTGGAGGGTCTTGGCGAACAGGGTTGGAGTATAACTCGCCCCTGCCCCCCTGAACTCGCGGCACGCAGGGAAGGTAATTGATTGTGGCTTATCGGGCGCATTTCCCTTATGGTGGGCGGCTATTGAGCTGGCGGTATTGACCGCGCGTCAATCTCATTTGCAAACTGATAACAAACTGCAATTTCGGGGTACATTCATTTGGGCACTATGCATTCGCAACCCTCAGCTGCCGTAAATGGTGAGGGTCAAACAACACACGAAATTGTCCTTAAGGAGCAGCAGCGGCTTGCAGATATCTATGCTGCGGTAAAAGAGACGGCCCGCCAGAATAAGGCCAAGATAACCAATCACGATGCCCATACCGCCGAATTGGCAAGAGAGCGTCTGGAGTCGGTCAGCTGGCGGGAGAAAAACAGCCTGACCGAAAAACTTGTCGAACACTCTTTTTTTGACCCCGCGAAGTACCTCACCACGTTTGCGATGGTCGAGAGCCCCTACTTCGGGATTATCGGCATCGCTGACGCTGACAGAAAAATCGGCAAAAAAGAATACCTGATCGGCAAGCAGGGCCTTGTCTCCCACGACAACAAGGCACTGATCGTTGATTGGCGCAAAGCGGCCGTAAGCCGTTTCTTCTATGATTATGAGGTCGGGGAGGATTATCTCGAAACGATCAACGGCAAAGAGCGTGAAGGGGTTATCACCCGGCGGGATACGGTGGATATCGTGAAATGCAGACTCCGTCGCCTGGAGAGCGGTGAGGATCTCTTTGAGCTGACCAACGGCCAGTGGGTGACAAACGAGAGGCAACACCACTCGACTTCCGCCATCAAGGCCGAAAACCAGGACCACCGGATGGTGGATATCGTTTCCCTGATCTCTCCCGAGCAGTTCCGGATGATCACCGAAGAGGCCGCCGATGGCTGCACGCTGATCACCGGCGGCGCCGGCAGCGGCAAGACCGTTGTCAGCCTCCACCGTTTGTCGTGCCTGCAGTTCAACCACCCCGACAGGTTCCCGCCGCAGCGCTGTCTGGTGCTCATGTTCAACAAGGTGCTGCGAAACTACGTGCGCCAGACCTCGGCCGACCTTCTCGGCCCCACCAGGGTGGACACCTTCAGCGCCTGGGCGCTCAGTGCCATTACCGCCCTGACGGGCAGGGTCGTCAAGCCGGTCGCCAGAGACGACTTTAGCGTGCAGAAGAAATCATCCCGGCTGGCCGGCCTTTTAGCCCGCTACGTCAAGGAGGTGCAGGAGCCGGAACCGTTCCAGGACCTGTGGCGGTTCTACGGCCAGCGCTACGTGCTGGACGCCATGTTTACCAGGGAAGCAGAGCAGCAAGCATTCCTGCAGGAGATGCGCAAGCGTTACCGGGATAAGCGCGAGGCCGTCTCCTTTGCCGACCTGAGCGTGCTGCTGCGTCTCTGCCAGCTGCGCGAGCAGGACGGTCCGGTCAGGGATGCCCTTGATTATTACGCGCACATCATCGTTGATGAAGCGCAGGACCTTGGCTTACTTGAGCTTGAGGCCATACTGGCGGCGACGGACGAGCGCAACAGCATAACCGTCAGTGCGGATTCCAAACAGAAGATTTTGTCATGGGTAGATGAGGCCGATTTCAACATCTTCCACCGGCAGCTTAAAGATGTCGGCATGAGCAGCGAGTCACTATCAGTCCCCTACCGCTGCCCGAGTGAGATTCTGGCCCTGGCTGCCAGGATCAGCAACCGTGGGGTCGGGCAGGCAGGCAGGCATTCCGGCACCCTCGAATACCATCAGGCAACAGACGAGGAGGAGGCACTCAAGGCATTGCGCCGTCTCGCCCTGCAACTGGTGGCTGAAGATCCGAAGAGCCTGACCGCGGTAATCTGCAAGAAGAAAACCGATGAGAAAATGCTTTACAAGGCATTGTGCGGCGTGCAGGGGTTGCACCGACCGGGGGAATTGACCTTTGAGCCGGGAGTGGCAGTCACGATTGCCCACCAGGTCAAGGGTGTGGAATTCGCCAACGTGATCCTCTACGACCCAAATGCGAAGGATTTCCGTAACTCCGCACTTGACCGTAATCTTCTCTATGTCTGTATAACCCGCGCTTGCCGGCGGCTTGACATAGTTTACTGGCGAGAGCTCGCAGCCGGATTGACCTGAATTTTTATGGGGCCGGCTCCTGAAAGATGAACCGGGTTAGTCAACTACTCAATAATGTCCCGTTGGAGGGCGCAGCCCCAAGAAGAGTCGAGATCGGCACCGCCTGATAGGCAGCGCCCTGAATGCGGAACGGCAGCACCTTGTCGCCCGAATAGTAGAGAATGCCGTGGAGAAACCGCTCCCCGGCGTAATCGGCAAAGCTTGCCAGACCGGCGAAGTCTTCCGGCTTGACGGTCATCGAAGCCTTCACCTCGCCACCGACGACCTTGCCGTCACATCGCTCCACGACCAGGTCGAGTTCATGTTTGGCCGTATCACGGAAATGGCGGAAGCGGACCTCCTCTTCTGACCAGGCGGCATGCTTCAGCAATTCACCATAAACAAAGTTCTCCACCAGACCGCCGAAAAATTGCGCGGTGTGCAACGTGTCGACATGTTTCAGCCCCAACAGATGGCAGGCAAGGCCGGTGTCGACAAAATGGAGCTTGGGCATGCCGACAACGGCGCGCTTGGCGCTGTTTCGGACATAGGGGTTGAGACGCTGAATGATAAACATCAGCTCAAGAATCTCTATATAGCGTTTAACGGTTTTGTCATCCTGCGCCAGATCGTTGGCAATATTGGCGTACTTGACCAGATTGCCGGTCAAGCCGGCAAGGCAGCGGATCAGAGCGGAAAGTTTACCGTGATAGCCCCCCTTGACATGGTGCATGGTTTCAAAGTCTTTCAGCAGGCGTCCCTCGGTGTATGAGGAAAACCAGCTGCTGCGCGAGCGGGGGGATTTAGTGATCGCCTCAGGATAGCCACCCTCCATGAGCATCTGCCCAAGGGTAATCCGGTCAAGCGGCTGCAGCGACAGATTTTCGAACGAGCCGCCAAGCAGCTGGTCGATCTGGTTGCAGCGGTCGTCATGGCGTTCCGAGTGCGATAACGGGTAAAGCTCAACCCGCGCCATATGCCCCGGCAGCGCTTCCTGCGTCTGCGCACTGCGGAAGATGTCGGACGAACCGGTCAACAGAAAGAGCCCCTTTTGGCCAGCGGCGTTGTCCGAGATCATCTTGATGGCGCCGAACAGGCTTGGGGCCATCTGGAATTCATCCAGCACCAGTGGTCGCCGCAACGAGGCGAGCAAACCCTGCGGGTCGCTTTGGGCAGATGCCAAGAGGGCAGCGTCGTCAAAGGTGTAATAACCCAGACCCAGCTCTGTGGCAATCTCGCGGGCAAGGGTGCTTTTACCTGCTTGCCTGGGACCGGTGAGATAGACGATACGAAAATCGTGCATCAATTAGATGATACGCTCTTTTATATGGCGTCTGTAGGTCATGTCGCTCTCCTTTATACGGAATACTTAACGCTATAATCCGGATTATGCAAAGACATCATCCGAGTTATTGACATATATATTCCGCATAATATCCTGTCTGCCGCCGGGCTGCTATTGCGAATCAACCGGCGGCCCTATGCCATGCAGGGTGTTTTGGCGGGAGAAAGCGGGTAATTGTCCGATGGTGTCGTGACGGCGAACTGGCTACCCAAGCCGATGCTTTGACTTCACCCTTCACCCTTTAATAGCCGTGAACAGGGTTGAAGTGTGCAGCGATAAACAGGAAAGCCCGCTTTTAGCGGGCTTTTTGGGGAAGAAAGAACGAATCTTTCATGATGGGTTGCAATTTATGCTGCGCCTCCAAATTTCACTAAATATGAACCGAAACTCATAGGGGTCGCGTCTACCGAAACCCATATGGGCCGCGTCTACACAATTCACATATCTTTAAAGTTGTTCCACAAAAAACCCTGTAATCAATATTAGGCGCAGCAGCCAGTTTCTTTGCCGTCTCCTTACCGAAAGGCCGCTTGCCGTTTTCCATCTCGCTGACGTGATGCTGGGCCGCAGTAATCATTGCGGCAAGCTGTTTCTGCGTCAACCCTTCTTTGCTCCGAGCACCGTGGATACTGACACCGCCGCTGTTCCAGTATGTTTCCGGCAACAGTTCTTCGCTGCTGTAAAACTCTTTTTCCGGCAACCCCCATTCGGTGATGTCTGCAAATGGCAGAGTTGACCGAATACCACTCGCAACTATTCCCCCATCCGTCATGCAACTCTGTTACAATGAAATATCAGAATTTGGTTCATTCTTGGAAGAGGCAGAGGTAATATCCCATGGAAGCAATGCAAAGCCATACTGGTGAGGACTACGGAGGGGACAGTGTAATCGTAAGCGTCAAAATGCCTTCCAATATTGTGAGGCAGCTTACGCAGATGGCGGCACACACTAATGTAACCCTGGCCGAGGCAATGGAAACAGCGATACAGAAGGCTGTCAAGGAGCATGACTTCTCAGGATACATTATGGACGCAGGAACGGCTGAGACCGTGTTCGGCATCAATTATGGCGTCCTGAGACAGGCGATAAAGGACGGGATCATCCCGTCCAGCAAAAAGGGCAACAAACAGTACATCGATGCAGGGGATCTCAAGAGATGGCAAGAGGCGAACTGACACTCCCTCACCGCAAAGGATGCAGAGTTAGGCTGAGAAATGCTTGAAATATAAAATCATCCTTTTTGTGAGTTTCAGAAAGTCTTTCAGCCATAATCAAATTGTTTACTTCCTGATGTTACCTCTGCGCCCACTGCGGTAAATTCTTCTCACAGCTGCTCAGCTTCCGATTCTCCCGCGACCGAAGATCAGCGCTCCGGCTGCAGCAGCCATCCCTGCCATGACGAGATTGGTCACCAGAAAGGCATAGCGGGTGCCGCTGTGCTCAAAGTAGCCCCAAAGAGTGCCTGCCAGGACACTTCCCAGTGCCTGCCCGCTTACCCTGGCGATGGAGAGCAGCCCGGAGGCAACGGTGGTCGTCCCTTCCGGAGCCTGGGTCAGAACTGCGGCGTTGTTGGCAGCCTGGAACAGTGCCCTGCCCAGGCCGATACCGATCAATCCCACGAGGACCGAGCCGCTGAAACCTTGAGCCAGGGCAGCTGCCATGAGAACGGCACTTCCCAGCCAGCTGATCCGGTCATAGCCTTTGCTGTCTGAAATCCTTCCGCACAGCGGCCCGGCAGCCATGAGGATTGCCGGTGGCACCAGCAGCATCAATCCGACGCGACTCGGGGTCATGCCGTTTGCTTCCAGGTAAAAGGGCCAGAGCAGGTTGGTGCCAAACGATTGCACGAAAAAGCAGACTGTTGACAGTAATGCCAGGAGAAACCGCGGGGCACGGATCGCCCGGCGCAGACCTTCCATCAGGCCGACGCCGTGCAGCTCGGTGAGCCGGCTCGACAGCAGCAGGGCGATCAGACCGAACGGCAGGTTGATATAAAAGATCGAGCGCCAGCCGAACCATTCCACCAGGAAACCACCCAAAGGCGGCCCCATCAGCGTGCCGGCTGCCACTGAAGCGGAAACCATTCCCAATGCCCAGCCGCGATGCTCCTTGAAGGTTGCTGCAGTCATGCCGGGGACGAGGCCGACTATTCCGGCTCCGGCAATTCCCTGGACGAAACGGAGTACCAACAGAGTATCGAGATCGGGCGCCCACGCCAGCAACTGGGATATGACGGCGAACGCCAGCAGCGAGAGCCGGTAGACTTTCACCGTGCCGAATCTCCCGGCAATACTGGCAATGGGGAGAAACGAAATAGCCGCCCCGATGAGATAGAGCGACGCGGCACCCTGAACGGCTGCTGCATCGGTATTGAAATGCTTCGCCAGTGAAGGCAGAGCAAGGTTCAGCGCGCTTGAATCGACCGTAGAGAGGACGACACCTATCACCAGAGCAGCGAGCCGCAGATCGAAACGGGGCTTGTCGTCCTTTATCATGTTCCCCCTCTCCCCAGCCCTCTCCTTCAGGGAGAGGGGATTGTTGGCAAGTGGTATTTCGATCAGTCCTTCAGCGACGCCATATCGATGGAGAAGCGGTACTTCACATCGGACTTCACCAACCGCTCGTAGGCTTCGTTGACCTTCTGGATCGGGATGACCTCCACATCGGCGGTGATGTTGTGCTTGCCGCAGAAGTCGAGCATCTCCTGGGTCTCCTTGATGCCGCCGATAAGGGAACCGGAGAGGCTCTTGCGGCCGAACAGCAGGGCAAAGGACGAGACTGCAAACGGCTGCTCCGGCGCACCGACGAGGGTAATGTTGCCTTCGAGACTGAGCATGTTTATGTAGGCATTGATGTCGTGCACGGCGGCGATGGTGTCGAGGATGAAGTTGAAGGTGCCGGCATGCTGCTGCATCTCTTCGGCATTGGTGGAAATGATGACCTCATGGGCGCCGAGGCGAAGGGCATCCTCCTTCTTGCCGGGTGAAGTGGTGAAGACCACCACGTGGGCGCCGAAAGCACGGGCAAACTTGACCCCCATGTGTCCCAAACCGCCGAGGCCGACGACTCCGACCTTCTTGCCGGTGAGTTTGCCCCAGCGGCGCATGGGGGAGTAGGTGGTGATCCCGGCGCAGAGGAGTGGTGCCACCCCGGCCAGGTTGAGGTTGGCGGGGACGCGCAGGACGAAACGCTCGTCAACGACGATACTCTCCGAGTAGCCGCCGTAGGTGACCGGAGCCGTCCAGTGCTTGTCCGGGGAGTTGTAGGTGAAGGTGGAACTCGGGCAGAACTGCTCCAGGTCGGCCTGGCAACTGGGGCAGCTGTGGTCCGAATCCACCAGGCAGCCGACCCCGACGATGTCGCTCTGTTTGAACTTCGTAACCGCCGGACCGGCCTTGACGACCCGGCCGACAATCTCGTGCCCCGGCACACAGGGGTAGGTCGTGGGCATGATGCTGCTCCACTCGTTGCGCACCGTGTGCAGGTCGGAATGGCAGACGCCGCAGAAGAGGATCTCGATCTGCACGTCTGTGGCGGTCGCCTCGCGGCGCGGGATGGTGTCTGCGGTTAACAGTGCTGTGGCACTTGCTGCTGAATAGGCTTTGGCGTTGTACATAGCATTTTCTCCTTTGTGATTTTATGGTGGCATTTGTTCAGTTTTTTGTCCGTTGCTCAGCGCCCGGTCAGCTGCAATCATCTCCTGCTTGTTTTTGGGCGGTCCGCAGAAAAAGCTCATCCCCATGCAACCTAAGCCCGGAGCTGAAACTTCCAGACCGCTATTGCCCAATATGCGTTTTTCATCGTTTTCTCCTTCGACACTGTTCGGTACTGCCGTGTAGATGATTATACCGTACTCCCGAAGATGCGCAGGGAGTTAGACCAATCCTGTCGAATTATTGCCTGATAGTACGACAGCACGGATAATGGTTGTAACAAAGAAGGGGGGCGCTCGGCTACGAGAGCCCTTCGCAGTTCAGCAGTGAATACAACCGTCTGTTCGGCACGCCACTGCTGTGCGCTATCAAAAACAGGCGACAGATGGCTGCTGCTGAGGCTGCCCAAAAAAGTGCCCGGACAGGATGACTGTTGTATCTCCCCCGGCATTACTGACAACCCGCTGACAAATACCTTTTGCCTTAAAGGACCTCATCAGGCTAATATTGTACTGGATCGAACATGTCTGAAATCCTGTCCATCCTTGTAAATTTTGCCTTTGGAGTCTAAATGCATCTTCGTACCGCTGCTGCCATCTTAACGCTCATGCTGCTCTCGCTCCCGGCCAGCGGGGACGAGCTCCGCCCCAAAAGCGTCAATCCTCTCTCTGCCGCCGCCGAGCAGATGAAGCTTAAAAACTACTCCTCGGCAGCAAAACTGGCAGCGCAAAACACGGCAAGCGGTCAGCGCGACCTGTTGCTCGGGTTTGCGGCACTAAAAACCGGACAGAACGACGCGGCAGCGGCTCTCCTTGGCAAAGCAGTCAAAAGCTGCCCGCTGCTGGGTGATTATGCCCTCTACTACCAGTCAAAAGCGCTCATGCAGGGGGGCAAACCGCTCGAAGCGTTGCAGACCCTGAAAACCCTGACCAGGGAATACCCGGAATCGCCGCTCGCCAGAAGATCTCTGCTGCAGCAGGCTGATATTCTTTTTGCCAACAACAGCCATACCGAGGCAGAAAGCCTCTATCTGAAGTTCGTTGAGAAGTATGCCGCCGGCAGCGATGCCCTGCAAGCCTTGTACAGAAGCGCCCTCTGCCATGAGAAAAGTGCCGATCTCTCCGGCACCGTGAAAATTCTCCGCTCGCTCTGGCTCAACTCTCCTGCCTCGGCAGAAGCGGTCAAGGCGGAAAATGATCTGCAACGCCTCGCTGCCGCCGGCGCAACCGTCCCGGCATACACTGCCGTGGAACTTTACAAGAGAGGGTGCACACTCTATGACCAGGGCAGTTACGATGCAGCGCTGAAAACCCTGCGCTCCATTACGGCAACCACCGAAAACAGGGATTTCAGCGACCGCCTCCGGCTGAAGACCGGCCAGATTCTGCTGAAAGCACGCCGTTATCAGGAAGCGGAGCAGTGCCTCAAAGGGCTGGCAGCGTCCGAAACAAAGATCGAAATCAGGGCGGAGGCCTCCCTTCTGATGGCACGCGCCATCGAAAAAAGCGGCCGGGATGAAGACGCCTTTCTCGCCTACTGCAGAATTGCGGTCGTTTTCCCGGAAAGCGCCGCCGCCGACGATGCCCTGCTCGATGCCGCCTTTATCAGAAAATTCCAGAACAGACCGGCTGAAGCGGTTGAACTGCTCGGCAAACTGCTGGAGAAATACCCGAAGACCTCCCTGAAACAGAGAATTCTCTGGGAGAGCGGCTGGGGAAATTATCTTACGGGCAGGCATCAGGCTGCGGCCGAGCAGTTCAAAAAGCTTTTGCACAGTAATGATTACCGGGAAAGGGCCCTCTACTGGCAGGGCCGCTCGCTGGCTGCCGCCAAAGAGCAGGCTGCCGCAGATGAAAGCTTTGCCGTGCTGCAGAAGGAGTTTCCTTTCGGTTTTTACGCCCTGCAACTCCGCAACAGAGGTGCAGCAGCGACAGCAGAAACTTTGCCGAGACTTTCAGCGGAACCGGCCGAGAACTTGCCGCTACCGGATTCCTTTGAGCGGGTCAAGGCACTCATCGCTCTCGGGCTGATTGATGACGCTGCCATTGAACTTTCAGCCACCCGGAAAAGACTCGGCAAAGGCAAGAGTGATGCCGGACTTGCCCGGCTGTACCTGGAGATCGGTAATTACAACGGCGCCATGAACATCTATAGCCAGGCAGCTTTAAAACCTTCTTCTGAAGACAATAGAGCCTGGGCACTGCTTTATCCGCAGGCCTACCGGGAGTTAATCAACAAATATGCGGCGCAGGAAGGGATCGAGCCGAGTCTTGCCTACGCCGTCATGCGTGCCGAGAGTTCCTTTCTGCCGGCGGCAAAATCACCGGTCGGTGCGCGCGGACTGATGCAACTGATGCCGACTACCGCAGCAGCCGTGCTGCACACGAAAAAAATCGACCCGGAAAGGCTCTACGATCCGGAGTTGAACATCAGGCTGGGGTCAAAACATCTTCGCGACCTGCTTGACAGCTATGGCGGCAACCGGATTGCCGTCATTGCTTCCTACAACGCCGGCGCCCACAACGTCAATCGCTGGCTGAAAACCTACCCCGGCCTGCCGACTGAAGACTTTATCGAAAGCATCCCTTTTGGCGAAACCAGGGAGTATGTAAAGAAGGTGCTCGCAACCGCCGCTCTCTACCAGCGACTGTATGGCATGAAGTAAACTTGCACAAAGCAGTTTCACGCAACGACGCAACGAACGCGACGTAGAATCAAAGCACTTACCAATAAATAGTGGTTCACCGAAAAATTGCTGGTAACTGGTTATATTTTTATTAAGTGAGTCTCTTGCAAAAGTCTAAGAAGTTGTCATTCCGGCATGCCTTAAGCCGGAACCCAGATTCTAACAGTCTGAAAATACTGGATCCCCGATAGAGCCACTCGGGGATGACAAACATTTTGCAAGAGGCTCAAGTATTTAAATTTTGTTGCGTTCGTTGCGTGAGTAGCCTTTTCCCTCTTCCTTGTATTTCAGCATATTTGACAGCACACTGATAATCGGTATAATTGTTTTCTCATCTATTCAAACGAGGCGAATAATGACCGGAGTATCAAACAGCGTCGGTTTCCTCCTGGCAAAGGCCCATCAGCGCACCTGTGCAATCTACAAGGAGCAGTTCGAAAACTATGAACTGACGCCGCAACAGTTCGGGCTGCTCAGGTTTCTCTGGGAAGAAGACGGCATCACCCAGGTTGAACTCTCCAACCGCAGCCAGATTGACCGCACTACCATCGGCGGACTGATCGACCGGCTCGAGCATTCAGGCCTGTTGCAGCGACTGCCGCATCCTGATGACCGGCGAGCCTACAGAATTACTCTGTCCAAAGAGGGGAAGAGGCTCAAGGAGGAGTTAACTCCTCTGGCCGCAGAACTTCAGCGGAAGATTCTGGCGCCGCTGACGCAGGAAGAGAGTGAAACCCTGACCAGAATTCTCCATAAGTTAAGGTAGCAATTTTGATCATGTCACTCACTTACACCTCCTTCAAGGAGAACGCCATGGCCCGCATCCGGTCACTCTGGCTGCCAGCGCTGCTGACAATCACCCTGTTGTTCCCCAAAAATGCAAGCGCCGAACCGGTTCAGCTCTCCCTGAAACAGTGCCTGGCGATGGCGCGGCAAAACAATCCGCATCTGCGGGTCGTAAACCACGACAGCAGCATCCAGGCGGAAAACGTCGCGCTTGCCGAAAGCGGCTACCTCCCTAAACTGGACCTGTCGGGGGGGTACACCGCCCTGCTGGATCCGCAGGCATTCAAGACTGCCAACGGCGCGATGCAAACGCAGCAGTCTGATTATGCCTTCGCTTCCATCGGCGTGTATCAGACACTTTACGACTTTGGCCGCAGAAGCAGCCGCAAAGAGCAGGCACTCCTCCGGGAAAGCGCTGCTTCAACAGGCATCAGCGCCAGCAGGCAGGATATCTCGCTGCAGGTCATCGCCGGTTACTACGCCATCCTGCAGTCGCTCAGACTTGCTGACGCGGCAAAGGATGAAGCCGCCCAGCGTGAACAGCACCTGAAGATTGCCGCAACCTTTTTTGCGGAAGGGGTCACCACCAGGAACGACCTTCTCCAGGCGGAAGTAAAGCTGGCCGGCAGCAGACAGAAGCTGCTCTCGGTCAACAACCAGCTGACCAACGGCTGGCTGCTGCTGAACTACCTGACGGGCAGCCCGCCCGAACTCCGGGCAACCCTGGTTGAAGAGGAGATTGCCGCTCCCAAAGCGCCCCCTGCCGGCTACTCTGTTGTCAAACGTGACGAGATCGCCGCACAGATATCAGCGATCAAAGCCGGTGAGGCCGCGGTAGACGAGAGCAGAGCGGAGTTTTTTCCGGAGATTTTTGTCAAGGCAGGGGTCGATTATCTGCAAAACAGCAAAGTGGTTGAGCAGACCATGGTCGCTGCCACTGTCGGTTTGAAACTAAACCTGTTCGACGGCATGGCAACGACAGCGCGCCAGAGACAGGCAGTAAAGCTGCTTGAAAAAGAGAAGGAGCGGCTCCGGGAGATGGAGGGGGCATTTCTCCTCGAAACTCATACCGCACAGAACGACCTGGTCGTTGCTTTGGAGCGTATCGAGCTGACTAAAACTGCAATCCGGCAGAGTGAAGAAAACCTGCGGATCAACAACGACCGCTACAAGGCGCAAGTAGGCACGGCAACCGAGGTTATCGATGCCCAGACCCTTCTCAGTCAGGCAAAATACGATCACTATCAGGCGCTGTTCGACTATCAGGTGGCCAGAGCGAGAGTGCAGCGGGCAGCAGGGGAGTTGTGAAAAAGAAATCTCTTTTCCTGACCTACAGTTGGGAACATGACGGAAATCACCGGCGGGCTGAAGGGTTGATACTCCAGAATTGCTGTTGCCGAGGGGTGGGAAGATGATAGATTCGCTGAATCCACTCAAGCGCTCGCGCTTTGTCCACCCGGATGTATTTGCCGGACAGTGCGGCAAAATCAAACTGGCAAGCCTGACAGTGCTGGCGCTGATAGGCTGGCTCGACTATATAACCGGATATGAGTTCGGCTTTTTCATCTTCTATTTCGTCCCGGTGGCAATCTCAGCCTGGTACTGCGGCCGCGGGGCCGGTATCCAGATCGCCCTCTGCTCTGCCTTTGTCTGGTATATGTCCGACAAATATACGCACCATCCCTATTCACACTCATACTTCATCTACTGGGAGATGTTCATGCGGCTGCTCTCTTTTCTGACCACCGCCCTGACTCTCGCCCGCATCAGGGAGATGGTGCTGAACGAAGAGCGGTTATTGAAAGAGCTGCTGGAGACACGTCAGGAACTGGAAACGGTGAAGACGGCTCATACGGGAGGAGATCGATAGCAGCTGCCACCCGGAATACTCAATGAGGTTTACAATGCCCTGGAGCAGACCTTTCGTCTTCTTGACTTGCGCAGCTTTTCTGCTGAATGTCTGCGGTTGCGGCAGTGACAGTAATCCCCGGTACGATGCCAAAGCAGATCCGCAATCCCGGTATTCCAGCGCCGTACAAGATGCCAGAACCGTCACCTCTGCAAAAATCTCCGTTAATCTTACCCCTATAACAAACGATAACAGTGACCTGATCTGGGAGAATGGAATTACCGGTTCCCGGGTGCTGGTGCTCTCCAGGATAAGAAGCAGTGATGCAAAGTATTACGATGGCACGGCTGATCCTGCCTGCAGACCGGGCTCGGCAAACTGCACCCTGAAAGCCGACCTCTGGGTAACAGTGGCACCGGAAATGAAAACTTTTTTCTGTACCAGCCGCCACTACCGTGAGCGAATTTGTGGTTCATGGCAGGAAACAGAACGGCAGCGGCATTGTGACCGGAATCAGGTCACTAACTAATACAGCTGAATATTTTCACCATTAATCCAGAGGAAAGGAGGGCTGCCATGGACTTATTCATGCAAGCCGCCATAGAAGAAGCAAGACAGGGGCAGGCGGAAAGTGGCATTCCCATCGGTTCGGTACTGGTGCACAACGGGAAAATACTGGGCAGAGGTCATAATCGGCGGGTACAGAAAGAGAGTTCAATTCTCCATGGCGAAATGGATGCCCTGGAAAATGCCGGACGACTGCCGGCCCTTGTCTACCGCGAGTCGGTCCTGTACACGACCCTGTCACCCTGCATCATGTGCAGCGGCGCAATTCTGTTATACGGAATTCCGCGGGTGGTTATCGGTGAAAACAGCACATTCATGGGGGAAGAGGAGCTGCTCCGCTCTCGCGGCGTACAGGTTGAGCTGCTGCAGAATCAGGAATGCATGGAAATGATGCGGGAATTCATCGGGGAAAAACCGGAACTGTGGAACGAAGATATCGGCAAACCTGATTAGCGTTGATCATCCGCTATAAAGATTGTCATCCCCGAGTGTTTATATCGGGGAGCCATAATTGGGGCTGGTTATAAACTGGATTCCCGATCAGAACCGTTTCGGGAATGACAGAATTTGCATTAGCGGAAGAGTGACACTAATCAGACCGGTAAATGAATATTTTTTCAGAAAGTACCTGCTGACTCACCGGCCGGGAAGAACCAGCAGGTCGAGCAGCGGCGTCGGCATGAGGCCAAGCAGTAAAAGCAGAAGTGCCACAACGGACAGAATCGTTTTTTCACTAGTTGTTATCTGACTGCTGCAGCGCTCTCCACTGGTAGTCATATAGAGATTAACCACCACCCGCAGATAGTAGTACGCCGAGACCGCCGCAGTCAGGATGCCGATAACGGCGACAGTAACCTCCCCTCCCTTTAATGCAGCAGCAAAGATCATGAACTTGCCGGTAAAACCGGCGGTCGGCGGTATGCCGGCCAGGGCAAAAATGGCCAGCGTCAGCAGCGCGGCGGCAAAAGGCTCGCGCTCGCCTCCCCCCTTGTAGTCGTCAATCAGGTCGGAAACCGCTGAGCGCTCGAAAAGAGCAACCGCGCCGAAAGCGGCAAAGTTCATCAGCGCATAGACCAGGGCATAATAGAGCGCCGCCAGGTAGCCGCCAGAGCCGCCGCAGGCAAGCGCCAAAGCCACATAACCCATCTGGGCGATGGCGGAGTAGGCCAGCATCCGTCTGATGCTCTTCTGCTGCAGCGCTGCCAGGTTGCCGAGCACCATCGACAGAAGTGACAAAACCAGCAGCGGCGTGCGCAACTGGGCAGCAGCGCCGGCGGCATCCAGGAGCAGCACCGCAAAGAGGATGGCTGCCGCTTTTGAACCGGCGGAGAGAAACGCCACCACCGGCGCCGGCGACCCCTGATAGACGTCCGGAGTCCAGAGATGGGCCGGGACAAGAGAGAGCTTGAAGGCAATGCCGATCAGGATGAAGCCCCAACCGACCAGGGCCAGCGGATCGCCGGCGGCAGCCTTAAGCACTGCAGTGCTCTGCAGGGTACCGGAGGCAAAATAGAGCAGTGCCAGGCCAAAAGAGAGAAACCCGGCGGCAACAGCCCCGAGCAGCAGGTACTTGAGTCCGGCTTCACTCGATGCGTCGCGCCTCAGATCCATGGCCACGAGGATATAAAAACCGAAGGTCATCGCTTCCAGACCGAGAAACATGGTGAGGAGGCTGGTTGCACCGGCCAGGGCGACCATGCCGAAGGTGGCAAAGAGGATGGTAGCCGGGTACTCTTCGCCATGGATGGCGCGCTTATCGTTGTACCCCGGGGAGATGACCAGCACCGACGCTGCCAGCAGACAGAAAAAAGCGGTGAACAGCCTGGCGACAGGAGTGGCTGCCAGACCAAGAGACGCTGTCACCACCGGTGGCGTCTGCAGCGTCCAGAGAGCCGCACCGACGCAGCAGGCGATTGCAACCCGGCTGCCGTAGCGATTCGGTACGATGGCGCCCAGAAGCAGCACCACCATGGCGCCGGCAGCCAGCAGCAGCAGCGGCATTGCTATCCAGAGATCTGACGTGGTCATGGGGAAACTCCGATCAGCAGTGTCACCGGCAACTTGACCATTGCCAGCAGCGGCTCCGGGTGCAGCCCCAGACAGATGGCTGCCACTGCCAGGGTCCCGAGCAGCAGCGTCTCACGACAGCTGATGTCAGCCAGCACCAGCGGCTGCCGCTCCGTCTGGAAAAGAACCTGTTGCAACAGACGGAGCGTATAGACCAAAGAGAGGATCACCCCGAGAAAAGCAAGGGATGCGGCAAGCGGCGCTATCCGGAAACTGCCGGCAAGAATCAGGAATTCGCTGACGAAATTGTTGAGCCCCGGCAGCCCGGCAGAAGCCATGGCAAAGAAGAGGAGGAAAAATGAAAAGCATGGGATCTTGCCCCACAGGCCGCCAAACACGCCGACTTCACGGCTATGCGCCCGCTCGTCAAGCATGCCGACCAGGGCAAACAGGGCGGTGGTGGTAATGCCGTGATTCACCATCTGCAGCAGTGCCCCGGACAGGGCTACCGGCTTCCAGACGGCAATACCCAGGGCGACAAACCCCATGTGGGCGATGCTGGAGTAGGCGATCATCCGCTTCATATCTGTCTGGGCAAATGCAATCCAGGAAGCATAAAGAATACCGGCTACGGCCAATGCCATGAGGAGCGGCGCACAGGCTAGAGCTGCCTCCGGAAAGATCGGATAGCCAAAGCGGATCAGGCCATAGGCGCCGGTTTTGAGCAGAAGACCGGCAAGAATAACGCTACCGGCGGTCGGCGCATCGGTATGGGCGTCGGGCAGCCAGGTATGGAGCGGCAGCAGCGGAAATTTGACGGCAAAGGCGAGCAGAAAGGCGCCGTACAACCAGAGCCCGGTGGAAAATGGAACAGCGGTCTTCACCAGCTCCGTCAGGGCAAAGCTGTATATGCCGCTCTGGCTGCCGTGCAAGAGGTAGATGCCGATGATGGCGAGCAGCATCAGCAAGGAGCCTGCCAGGGTGAAGAGAAAGAACTTCACCGCCGAATAGATGTTGCGGCCATGCCCCCAGATACCGATGAGGAAAAACATCGGGATCAGCATCACCTCCCAGAAGAGGTAGAAGAGAAACAGGTCAAGGGAGAGGAAAACACCAAGGATACCGGTCTCCATCACCAGCAGCAGCAGATAGTGCAAGGCAGTCCGCTCGGCAATCGACCGCCACGAAACCAGCATTGCAACGACCGTTACCAGCGCGGTGAGGATGACCAGGAGCAGGCTGATGCCGTCCATGCCGAGGATGTAGCGGACGCCGAAGGCCGGGATCCAGTCGAAATCGGTGAAGAGGAAGAAGCCGGCCGGAGCCCCGGCGGGGGGCGGCGCAGCAGCAGCTAACCAGCAGGCGGAGGCCAGCAGCAGCTCAGCCAGACCGGTGCCAAGGGCGATCCGGCGCACCAGTGCCGGTTTCCCCCAGACCGGCAGGAGCAGCAGGGCGCCGGCGATTGGGAGGAAGAGGAGGATGGTCAGTATGTGGGGGCTGGTAAGGGTCATATCCTGTTACGCCTTGTCCGCTTCGACTCCGCTCAGCGCACACGCGTTCCCTGAGCGGAGTCGAAGGGAGCGAGTGTATCCGGAGATTGCGGCTTAAAAACCTTCAATTCCAACTCGTTGACCGACTTGAAGTGCTTGGCATTGCCGGTCAACAACTGCAAATCATAAACAGTTACTCAAAGAAACATTTTCAGCCGACACTTTCCATTTAACCCACCGCAACAACCCTGAAAACATGCTCACGTGACTCAGCGGTCAGACTTGCAAAATGCTCAGCATGCAGGATGTTATGTCTCTGAAGCAGAGGCAGCTTGAACCAGAGAGTTGAGCGCCGCCAATCATCAAAATTCCGCAAGCTCCAACAGATAAAACTGTTAATTTAATGTCTGAAGAATAGTTCTTTCCGAACGATTTAAGCAGAAGGCCATACGGTAAAATAGAAAATGCTCCGAAGCCTATAAAGGAAGCGAGCGATAAAACGATTTCGATGCCATCTAGTTTCCAAGGCTGTCCCGCATACAGCACCATTCCAAGTGTAAATATGATGGCAGAAATAATAATTATCCTGATTAAAACTACAATTTCTCTCATTGTATTTACCTTTCGTGATCCAACGGTAACGGTTCCGGCGCTAACCGGCCGCCTGCTTTTTGGCGCGTCCGGTTGAGCGCGTTGCTGGACGCGACACGGTCTCGACGAATCGGCCACTGACAAACTTATGCAGGACGCTTGCAATCAATGTCTGATAGGGCATGCCTTCCTCTGCTGCCCGCATCTGAATATCCTCCAGGTCGCGAGAAGAAACACGGATGTTTATTCGCTTGTCTTTAGAAAGTGTGGCAGCAGCACTTGAAGCATAGCGGTCGATCTCGTCTTTGAGATTAGGCACGGATTGCCACTCTCCTCTCTCGAAGGAAGAGAGAATGCTTTCTTCATATTTCTTGTCTGTAGTTTTAATTGTATTTTTCATTTTTATTCTCCTCAGAAAGGTACTTTCTGGTGGCATTTCGGCTTGGAATGATTGTCTTCAGAAAGATTTCTTCATTCGTTTCAACAAAAGGAACCAAGAAAGCGTAACCGCGAATTCGGACGATAAATATGCGCTGGTTCGGATATCTATCCTGATTGGGGTGAATAACAATGTCGAGAATCGCTCCGTGGGAAATGGCAACAAGTACCTCCTCGAAAGAGACCCCGCGATCTGCTTTGAGTTGAACATTCTTTTCAGAATTCCAGTTGATTGGCCTCATATTTCGACAATAATCCTTTGTGTGCCTTTTGTCATCTTGTTTAATCGTTCTATAAATCGGGACATCCCATATTATTTAGTTGAAAATCAACTCTTATTCCAATTAGCCTTCAAAGTGACCGCTACAAAAAAATATCCGGGACAAAAATATCCGGGACAGATCTATTTTCAAGCCACCCCACTACCCCTCATAAACAACCCGCACCATAGCACTTATGTTGGATGAGGCATTTTTCCATCTGTACTTATCCAGACACTCAGTTCTAGCCAGACGGATATCTTCGGCAATATCGCCAGCACCAACTTTCACGCTGCCACGACATTTTGGGAACAAGAGCGTTTTACGCTACGGCTGGATCAGGTAGCTGTCAATCTGTAGTACCTCACAGCTTCCGGCTGTCATAGGCCCAGTGGAGCAGCGCCTGCCGCTGCCTGGGACGGCAGGTGAGAACTCCAACAGGACAGTTTTTCTGCAGCTGGGCGATATGCCTTCTGATCGCCAGCCAGCGCTTGATCTGGCGGGCATCATCGGCGCAGCGCCGCCCGATAAAATAGCGGCAGTACCACTGAAACCAGCCTCTCGGGTCCTCTTGATAAAGCCACCCTTTCGCCCGCCAATAAGCAAGCGGCTTGGAGGCGTTGACGCCGAAGAAGTTCAGCTCGGCACGGTGACTCTCATGACAGAGCCTGGCATTGGCAAACCACTCACGGGGAAACTCGTCTTTACAGTCGGTCATGTAGCGGCCGCCGAAAACTCCCAGCGTCAGCATCTCACGGGGTGTCAGCTGCGGCTTGAAGTCAGGATGAAAATTCTCCCCCGGCAACTCCGCCAGACTGTAGGTATAATCCTGCTGCATCAGATCGTTAACCAATACCAGACGCTCTTTCACGGCAATCACCACCCTCCGGCAGAAAACACCAGCCACGCCATCCAGCCGGTCAAAAGCGCTGCGCCGGCAGCAAAGCTGAGCAGGTAGAGCGACACCCGGCCGCAAGTCCAGCTCCCCAGCAGCGCCCCTCCCCGGCCGAGCAGGGCGGCAAACCGGTCAAGGGAGCCGTCAATTGCGCCTTCATCGACCCTCGTCCAGAGAAAACCGGAAAGATAGACATAGGGACGGACAAACAGCAGCCGGTAGAGGTCATCCACGTACCAGCCGTGCAACAGGAAAGCTGTCACTGCGCTGACCGGCAGGGCAGACTCGGTGAGGCGCAGCTGGCGACGGTCGCCGCCATAGCGGTACCAGGCAGCGGCGATCCCGGCCAGTGCGGAGATGGAGGCGATCAGCAGGAGCAGCAACTCGGTTGCGTGGGAGAGCTCCCCATTCTGAACCCCGGTCAGCGGCTCCAGAAAATCAGCCAGCAGCCCATCGGCAAACAGCGGCGGCAGGTTGAGCAGACCGCCGCACAAGCCGAGCAGGGCCAGCGGCATGAGGATGTATTCCATCAACGGAGGAACCTTGGCACTCTTTTTCGCCGGTTCTGCTTCCCCCCCGAACACCAGCAGGACGGCGCGGAAGGTATAGAGCGCCGTGATAAAGGCGGTCAGCAGGCCGACAGCGTAGAGCGCGCCGTAAAGCCAGCCGCCCTGCTCCCAGACAGCGGCGAGGATACTGTCCTTGCTGAAAAAGCCGCCGGTCAGCGGAAAGCCGGCCAGACAGAGAGCGCCGATCAGGAACGGATAGAACGTTCGCGGCAGGCTCTTGTGCAGCCCCCCCATCTTGTAGATATCCTGCTCATGGTGCATGGCGACAATGACGCAGCCTGCAGCCAGGAAGAGCAGCGCCTTGAAAAAGGCATGCACCAGCAGATGGAAAGTAGCAGCGGTAATCCCACCGGCACCGACCCCGAGCATCATGTAACCGATCTGGCTGATGGTCGAGTAGGCCAGCACCCGCTTGAGATCGCGCTGTGCCAGGGCACAACTGGCGCCGAAGAAGGCGGTGACAGCGCCGGTGACAGCAATGGAGGCCAGCACAGTTGGGGAGAGACTGATCAGCGGGAAGAGCCGCAGCAGCAGGTAGACGCCGGCGGTCACCATGGTGGCGGCATGGATCTGGGCAGAAACCGGTGTCGGCCCGGCCATGGCGTCCGGCAGCCAGACCATCAGCGGCGCCTGGGCCGACTTGCCGGCAGCGCCGATGAGCAGCAGCAGACCGATTGCCGTTATTGTCGCAGGCGGCACAACAGTCGCCATCCCGTTCAACGCGGTAATGGAGACCGTGCCGCAGAGCTTGAACAGCCAGACGATGGCAATGCCGAAGGCCACATCCCCTACCCTGGTGACAATGAACGCCTTGCGCCCGGCATCAACGTTTTTCTCCTCCTGGTACCAGAAGCCGATCAGCGCATAGGAGCAGAAACCAACCCCTTCCCACCCGAGGTAGAGCAGCGGCAGGTTCTCCGCCAGCACCAGCAGCAGCATGGCCGCGACAAAGAGGTTCAAGAGGGCAAAATAGCGGACATAACCGGCATCGTCAGCCATGTAGGCAACGGAGTAGAGATGAATCAGGCCGCAGACAAAGGTGATCATCAGCGCCAGCGACAAAGAGAGCGGATCAAGATAAAGGGTGAGCGCTGCAGAGAAGTCGAAGTCTGTCAGCCAGGAAGCAAGTTCGACAGTGACCGGCCGGCGGTAAACGGCAAAGGCAGCCAGCGCCGCCGCGAAACTCCCCCAGATGGCGGCACAGGCAAGCCCCTCGCTCAGCCGCCGCGGAAGCAGCTTCCCGCAGAGCAGATTGACTAACGCTCCCAGCAACGGGAGCAGGATTATGAGGGCGAGATAGAGTTTCATTGATCCTTCAGTTCATGGAAATCATCCACGTTCACCGTCTGCTTGCGCCGGTGCAGATAGACGACCATTGCCAGGGCAAGGGAAACCTCTGCCGAGGTCATGGCGATGATCATCAGCGCGAAAATCTGCCCGTCCGGAGCGCCCCAGCGGTACGAGCCGCCGACGAACACCAGCATGGCGGCATTGAGCAGGATCTCGATGCCGACCAGCAGCATGATGACATTGCTCCGCCAGACCAGCAGGCAGACAAGCCCCAGGCTGAAAATCACGCCGGCCAGAATGAGGATGTGGGTGAAAGGGATCATGATCGATCAGCCTCGCTGGAAGAGGGAGCGCGTTTTCTACCCAGATACAGAGCGCCGACAACGGCAAACAGCAGCTGCATCGAGATGATCTCGATTGCCACGCCATACCTTTGGAACAGCGCCAGGGAAAACTCTTTCACCCCTGAGCCGACAACGGCAACTGCCGGAACAGTCGGCCGGAGCGCCGTGGCCATGACCACAGAGGCAAGAATGACAGCGGCAAAGAGCAGCGCCGGCAGCCACTGCACAAGTCCGGGACGGTGCGCCTCATCGCTACGGCCGGGGTCGAGCATCATGATGACGAACATGAACAGCACCATAATGGCGCCGGCGTAGATGATCACCTCGAACATCGCCACCAGCGGTGCGGCCAGGAGATAAAAAATTGCCGCCAGGGCAAAAAACGACGTCACAAGATAGACGATGGCATGCACCGGATGCTTCTCGGTGATGGCAAGGATGGTGGCAGCAACCATGACTGCCGCCAGTATGTAGAAAAGTGCCTGTATCATAGATGTGTTATCCGTTCACCGGGAGTTGCGGCCGATGACATTTGCCCTGATTTTCAGGAACATCCCGTTGCGCCTGCTTACATGCTGTCAAGCAGCTTTAAATTCTCTGACAGGCTTTCAAGGGCTTGCATGGTCAGCAGGTATAAAAGCCAGCTGAACAGCAGGATCAGAATGGTAAGTCCGATCTTCCAGGCGAGCGTCGTCTGCGGACGCCACCAGATCAGCGGCAGAGCCAGAGGTCCCACCGTACAGACTGCCAGGATTATGAATGCTTTGCGGAAATACCAGCTGACACTTTTATCTCCCCGGCCCGGGCGGGAGGAGCCGTCGAGAAATTCGCCGCAGTGCCTGCACTTGATCGCCGCATCCTGGATCTCTTCGGCACAGAAAGGACACTTTTTCATTTTTCATCGCTCCTGAACACGCGGCGTTTGCTCGCGCTCTAACAGGTATCAGGTCCCAAGGCCCCGTAAACCGGCTCAGCCGTTGTCACGGCATCAGCCCCCGCACATCCACCGGTGGTCTCTCCTCCAACCCCTCCCCGCGAGGCTGCGTCACCCCGATACCGGCATGCTCATAAAAGTTGTACTCCGCGTCCTTGCCACAGTGATCAACCAGCAGATCCTCTTTCTCGTAAAGCAGATTCATTATGTCACGCTGGCAGATCTCGTAATCCGGGGTCATCTGGATAGCCATGGTCGGACAGGCTTCGGCGCAGAGCCCGCAGAAAATGCAGCGGGAGAAGTTGATCCTGAACCAGACGGCAAAGCGACGCCCGTTGTCCTGCGCCCCTGCCTGCATGGAGATGCAGTCGACCGGGCAGGCGGCGGAGCAGAGATAACAGGCCACACAGCGCTCACCGCCGTCAGGATCACGGGTAAGGATAATCCGCGCCCGGTAGCGGGGCGACGGCTGGCGTTTCTCCTCCGGGTACTGGATGGTTACCGGCCGGCGGAATAGATGCTTCCAGGTCGTCCACATGCCGGTGATGATAGCGTTTATGTCGTCGAAAATGCTCATTTCAACCCTTCAAATACAGCCACCAGGCGGTGACCAGAATGTTCACCAGCGCCAGCGGCGTCAGCAGCTTCCACCCCAGGTGCATCAACTGGTCGTAACGCAGCCGCGGCAGCGTCCCCCTGATCCAGATGAAGAGAAAGGCGAATGAGAGCGTTTTCAGGGTGAACCAGACGACCGGCGGCAGCAGCGGCCCGTGCCAGCCACCGAGGAAAAAGGTCGAGGCAAGCCCGCCAAGGACAATGATGTTGATGTACTCGCCGACAAAGAAGAGCCCGAAGCGCATCCCGGAATATTCGCTGTGAAAGCCGGCAACCAGCTCCCCTTCCGCTTCCGGGAGATCGAACGGAATCCGTTTGCACTCGGCAAGGATGCTGACCAGAAAGATCAGGAAAGCAAGCGGCTGATAGACGATGAACCAGACGCCGGCCTGGGCGTCGACAATGGCGGAAAGCTTGAAGGAGCGGGCGAGCATGACCACCGGCACCAGTGACAACCCCATGGAGAGCTCGTAGGAGATGAGCTGCGCCAGCCCGCGAATGCTGCCGAGCAGCGCATACTTGGAGTTGGATGCCCAACCGCCGAGCGCCACCCCGTAGACGGCGATGGAAGAGAGCGCCAGGAACAGGAGCAGGCCGACATTCAGGTCGGCAACCTGCAGGTCGATGACGGTGCCAAAGAAATTAACGGGAGCACCGACCGGCACGATGGCAAAGGTTATAATTGCCGGGATGGCAGCCATGGCCGGGGCAAGGTAGAAAAGCCACTTGTCGCCGGCAGGTGGACGGAAATCCTCCTTGGCAAGCATCTTGATCACGTCTGCCACCGGCTGCAGCAGCCCGAAGGGACCGACGCGGTTCGGTCCTTTGCGATCCTGGATCCAGGCCAGAAGGCGTCTCTCGGCAAAGACCAGATAAGCCGCCAGGGTGAGGATAGCGACCATGAGCAGGCAGATCTTGGCAAAGACAAACGCTATGTCGATCGGATTTATAATCATGTCCAATACCAAGAAACGATCTTTAAGCTTGTAAACAGCAGTAAATCTCTAATTCCAAACATTACTCACGGTTTGCTGCTTCCGGTTTTCAGCTTCTAATCCTCTCTGTTTCGCCTAGAAGCGCCTACTTTTGGCCGTGAAGGGCTATAACCCCCTCGCCTTCCGGATCAAGCTCACGCAGACAACTCCACTCGCCCGGCAGCGGCGCCAAAGGGGGCTCTGCACCCAGACACCCGAGTAGCGCGGCAATTACCCGCCACGCCTCCCGGAGATCGCCTCCCGGCTGGTCATGCCGATGAATACGCGGCGGGTGTCCTCCCTCCAGCTCAAAGGCAAGCGGGATGCCCGGAGCCATTACTTTTTTGAAACGCTGCGCCCGCCCCTCGTTATTGATGAAGGTGCCGTCCATCTCGACCCAGGCAGTTGCCGGCAGCACAACCTCCGCTCGCTCCATAGCCGCGGTTCTCTGCCAGTCAATAGCGGCAAGCAGCGGAATATCACCGGCAAGCGCCGTTGGGATCTCCGCTTCTACGGCAATGATCCCCTTGATTTTGCCGCTTGCCAGGGCAGTCTCCAGGGAGACGGCAGCGTGCGTCTCCGCCAGCAGGGCCGAACCGCAGCCGTTAGGACCGGCAAAGATCGGCGCAAACTTTGCCTCGGCCCGGAAAAGATTCTCAATCTCCGCCGCACTGCCGGTGACACTGCTGAAAATAATCACCGGCCGGTCAAAGATGCCGACAGGCGCCTCTTCAATGAATTCGATATCGACCGCCTCGATTGACACCGCTGCTGCCTGCGCCAGGGGGGCACCATGACCGACCAGCAGCACCGGTGCCCCATGGCGCCAGGCCTGACGGACGGCGAGCAGCAGCATCGGCGCCTCCTGCCGCAGGTCGCACTCGTGGATGACGATGCAGTCGGCCGCTGCCACATCCTGCAGCGACGCAGCGTTTGCCGCAGTCAACCGGGCAGCGGTCACGGCTGTTGCCGCAGCTTCTTTCTCCTCGAGGAAATACGATAACGCCCCCGCCTTTAGCGCCGCTGCCAGTTGCGGCAGCAGCGTTGCGCCTTCATGGGAGAGGCGGGCAGAACCGACCAGGGCAATGCTCCCGGGTGGCAATTCACCAGCTCTGGCGATGACACTCTTCAGCGCCTCGCTCCAACTCGACGGAGCGCCGTTGACCATGACGCTGCGCGGCCGCTGCCGGTCATTCACCTTCTTTTCGGCAAACCGGCCGCGGTCGCAAATAAACCAGCCGTTGACCCGGTCGCTCTGCCGCGCCGTTACCTTGAGCAGCTCGCGGTAGCGCGCCATTGGGACGGTATTGCAGCCGAGGGAGCAGACCGGGCAGATTGATGGCGCCATGTCGTAGTCCCAGTAACGGGCGCGGAAGCGGGCGGTTTTGTCGGTAAAGACCCCGGTCGGGCAGATGTCGACCAGGTTGCCGGAAAACGGCGATTCAAGCGCGCCGGCTTCGAAGCGGCCGAAATAGACCCGGCCGGCGTTTCCCATGACCCCGAAATCGCTGCCGCCGGCAAACTCCTGATAGAAGCGGACACAGCGGTAGCACTGGATGCAGCGGTTCATCTCGTGTTCAATGAACGGGCCGAGATCCTGGTTCAGGTGGGTCCGTTTCGGCCCGTCGTAGCGGCGGATACCGTGGCCGCCGGCAATGGTGAAATCCTGCAGCAGACACTCGCCACCCTCATCGCAGACCGGGCAGTCGTGCGGATGGTTGAGCATCAGCCACTCGATCACATGGCAACGCATCTCCACAGCCTCGACATCAGTGGTCGAGACAATCATACCCTCCTGCGCCGGCACCATGCAGGACATCTGCAGGCCCTTTGCCGGTCCCTCGACAACCTTGACCGCACAAGCCCGGCAGGCGCCGGCCTTGCCGAGCGCCGGATGCCAGCAGAAGTGCGGGATGGTGATGCCGACACTTTTGGCAGCCTCCAGGATGCTGGTCCCCTCCGGAACTTCCAGCGTTATGTCATCAATAATGAGTTTCGGCATAAAACCTCAAACAAAAAGCTGTTAACCACAGAGGACTCTGAGGTTAACTGAGGAGAACCTGGGAAGTCGAGAGTTAAAAAATTTACCTTTTTTAAAGGTGTGTTTTTGCCTTTCCTCTGTGTTCCTCTGTGTTCCTCTGTGTTCTTCTGTGGTTAAGGCTTCTGAAACGGACATTTCCTGCTGATAACATGCTCGCGCAGTTCGTCTTCAAAATGCCGCAGCAGCCCCTCAACCGGTCCCATCGCTCCCGGCGCCAGGGCGCAGAAGGCGTAGTTCAGATACTTGACATGCTCCCGCAGGATGGCGATATGCTCTTCGCTCCCCTCCCCTGCCTCGAACTTCTCCAGCAGCCTGACCACAAAAGGCAGACCCTCCCGGCAGGGGGTGCACCAGCCGCACGACTCCCGGGCATAGAAACGGATCAGATTGAGGGTTGCGGCCACCATGCAGGTATCCTGATCAAAGACCACCACCCCCCCGGTACCGAGGCGGGAGCCTGCCGCAGCTACAGTATCGAAATCGAGCGGCAGGTTCAAGTGCTCCGCCGTCAGAAAAGGGGTTGACGCCCCGCCGGGCAGGCATGCCTTGAAGCGGCTCCCGGGCCGCATGCCGCCGCATGATCCGTCGATCAGCTCTCCCAGTTCCACCCCGAGCGGCAGTTCGACGCAGGCCGGCTGCCGTACATGGCCGCTGACGCAGAAGAGCTTGGTGCCGGCAGCTGTTGCAATCCGGGCGAGAGCACGGAACCAGGCGGCACCGTGCATGATGATGTCCGGGATATTGGCCAGACTCTCGACATTGTTTACCACCGTCGGCCCGCCCCAGAGCCCCTTGACCGCCGGAAACGGCGGCTTTACCCGCGGGTTGGCGCGGCGCCCTTCCAGCGCATTCATCAGGGCGGTCTCCTCGCCGCAGATGTAGCGCCCGGCAGAAAGATGCAGCTCGATATCGCAGTCAAAACCGCTGCCGTTGATATTCGTGCCGAGCAGCCCGGCCGCTTTCGCCTCTGCCAGGGCCAGCTGCAGATTGGCAGCCGCCTGCTCATACCCCCGGCGGATGAAGATGAACGCATGGCGCACGCCGATGGCATAGCAGGCAAGCACGATCCCCTCGATCAGCGAATAGGGGTTGGCCTCCAGCAGGATCCGGTCCTTGCAGGTGCCCGGCTCCATCTCGTCGCAGTTGCAGATCAGCCAGCGCGGACCTGGCAGGTCCCGCGGCACGAACGACCACTTCTTGCCTGTCGGAAAGCCCGCCCCGCCACGGCCGCGCAGACCGGAGTCGATCACCGTCTGCTGTACCTGCAGCGGCGTCATCTCCTGCAGCGCCTTCGTCAGGGCGACAAAACCGCCCCCCTGGCGATACTCGGAAAAAGTCGTTACCCGGCCATGCCGGTTATGTCGAAACAGCAGCACGCTCATCCTCAGAAGGTCTTCAGGCTGTACTCGGCCATCGCCCTGGCCCGTTCGTCCGGAATATCCTGCTTCGTATAAACCCGCATCCCCTGTCCCGGCTTGCGCATGGCCCTGACTATATCGGCAGCAGTCCTGACCCCGTTTGCCTCCCGTTCCATTTTAAAGAGGGTCTTGGCCGGATTAATCGAATTCCCCCCCCGGGGATGACAGCCGGAACAGTACATCTCGAAATCGGCCCTGCCGTCAGGCACGGCAGCGGCAGCAGCAGCCAGCGCCGGCAGGACAAAAGCCAGCGCCATAAAGAAGCTTCGTTTCATCGCGGACCCCCTTCGATAGACTTGCGCTCGCCCTCAATGCAGACCAGAGCGGTCTGCGGGGTGAGCCTGTTGTGAATTGCCGTGCCGATCATCATCGTCGGCGCCTCGGTACAGTTGCCCAGACAGCAGCATGGGAGCAGGGTAAAACAGCCGTCAGCGGTCGTCTCGCCGACCTTTATCCCCAGATGGCCTGCTATCCGCTCCAGCAGCGATTCACCCGCCAGCGCCCAGCAGGAGATCGAATCACAGACATGAATGACCTTTTTCCCCACCGGTCGTCGGTAGATCATCTCGTAGAAGGTCGCCAGCTCCTCCACCTGCAGCGTCGACAGCCCGAGCAGCCCGGCCGCCTCAACTACGGCCGCATCGGTCAGCCAGCCGTAATGCGCCTGCAGCGCGTTCATAACATCCACTGCCGCCTCGCGCGGGGTGACGGCATGGGCGACGCGGGTCAGCAGTTCATTTTTCAGCGTCTCAGGAATCAAGACACCTCCAATACGTGATGACTATAAAAATCGAGAATTTTTTCTCTAAATTTTTTCAAGCCATTATCTGTGAGCGTTGTCTTGAATCTAGTGGCTGGATCAGAACATGAAATTGTTAGATTCTTCGTTGGATCAGAATTATTCGGGAAAACACTGATTTCAACATAAAGAGTTTTACCCTCTCCATCCTTTGATATTTTAACCATTCATTCGCTCCTTTTGAAACGCTCAATTTTTCGCAAGATCAAGGCTGTCATGGGATTGCGCGGAGGCGTAGTACCCACAGGGCATAAACAGCGCTACGCCGCACAAGCGATTCCGCAGACTTACGCAGATATTGCGGAAAAGTGTGCGTTTCCACTACCTGTCCAGATCCGCCAGCACGAAATCGATCGACCCCAGTATCGCCAGAAAATCCCCCAGCAGCCATCCCCGGCTCATCACCGGCAACGCCTGGATGTGCGGGAAACTGGGCGTCTTGATCCGCAACCGGTACGGGGTGGGCAGGCCGTCCGAAACGGCAAAGTAGCCGTTTTCGCCTTTGGGCGCTTCGATGGCTGCGTAGTTCTCACCAACGGGCGGGCTCATGCCGCGGCTGCTGTTGACAAAGTGGTGAATCAGCGACTCGATGTCCTGCAGGGTATCCCGCTTCTGCGGCAGCACATAGCGGTAGTCGGCACTGATCCAGCGCCCGGCCGGCATGTTGTGCAGGCACTGGCGGACAATGCGCAGCGACTGTTCCATCTCCGCCATCCGCACCTGGTAGCGGGCGAGACAGTCGCCCCCTTCGGCCGTCGGTATGTCGAAATCGAAGCGCTCGTAACCGGAGTAAGGCATCTTCCGGCGCAGGTCCCATTCAAAGCCGCAGGCGCGCAGATTCGGGCCGGACAGTCCCCAGGCAATGGCGTCATCCTTTGAGATCGCGCCGACCCCTTTGAGCCGGGCGAGGAAGATCGGGTTTTTATCCAGCAGGGCCCGGTACTCGGCCAGCCGCGGCGGCAGCCAGTCGAGCAGCGCTTTTACGGCAGTGTCCCAGCCAGCGGGCAGGTCTTCGGCCACACCGCCGATCCGGAACCAGGCCGGATGCATCCGGCCGCCGGTGATCAGTTCGACGATGTCGAAGATCTTCTCCCGATCGGTAAAGGTATAAAAAACCGGGGTCATGGCGCCGATATCGGCGGCAAAGGTGCCGAGCCAGACCAGATGGCTGGCAAGGCGGAAAAGCTCGGCCAGCATCACCCTGATGACTTCTGCCCGCTCGGGCACGGTGATGCTGCAGAGTTTTTCGACCGAGTTGACATAGGCGAGGTTGTTCTGCACCCCGGCAAGATAGTCGATCCGGTCGGTATAGGGGAGGAACTGGTGCCAGCTCTGCCGTTCGGCGATCTTCTCCGCGCCGCGGTGGTGGTAGCCGATGTCGAAATCGATATCGACAATCTCCTCCCCGGAGAGCTTGAGTATGCAGCGGATGATGCCGTGGGTGCCGGGGTGCTGCGGCCCGAGGTTGAGGATCAGCGTTTCGCTGTCAGGCTCGCCCGGAAAGAAAGTTTCGGCCGGGAGCGCGTCGTGCTTGCGGGCATCGGCCGTCGTATAGGGCGCCATCTCGGTGGCCCGGAACGGGTGCTCCTTGCGCAGCGGGTGCCCTGTCCAGTCGTGCGGCATGAGGATGCGCCGCAGGTCCCTGTGACCGGAGAAACCGATGCCGTACATATCGAAGACTTCGCGCTCATACCAGCCGGCTGCCGGATAAACATCGGTCAATGACCGGATAGACGGATAGTTCCCTTCAAGGTCGACCTTCAGCCGGATATAGCCGGGAATGTCGAAATTGAGCAGGTGGTAATTGACGGTAAAATCGCTGTAATTGTCCCGCTTCCGCCGGCAGGAGTTGTCAACAACGGCAATGTCCTCCAGACGGCGGAAAGGGGCTTTGCTACGGCCCTGCAGATGTCTGGCAACTAAAGGGAGCTGCCCGGGAGTGAGCCGATAGGTGAGCATGTCAGTGGCGCTTGCGTCGAGCCTGACCTGATCGCCGAACAGCTGCGCCAGCTCGTCCTTAAGCCCAAAATCCGGGTAGGCATGCGCCGTGGCCGGTGGCCGCCACATCTCGTCGGCCCGCGGCAAAAAGGCGCGCGGGGGGCCGATCGACACCCCTCTGATTGCAATCCCCTGCATGCCGGTACCGCGGGTATCAGCGGACTTTGTCAGACCGTCAACCTGCACCTCTGTAGTGGTCCCCTGGGAACCGCCGGCAAGATGCAACACCGGCCTCGCCGGCCGCTCATGCTTTCTGATCTTCTCCTGCAGCAGCATCAGCCCCTGTATGAACGCTTCCGGACGGGGGGGGCAGCCGGGAACGTAGACATCTACCGGAATGATCTGGTTCACCCCCTGCACCACGCTGTAGACATCGTACATGCCGCCCGAATTGGCGCAGCTCCCCATGGAGATGACCCATTTCGGCTCGGCCATCTGCTCGTAGAGGCGGAGAATGGAAGGCGCCATCTTGCGGAACACGGTACCGGCAATCACCATCAGATCCGCCTCGCGCGGCGTGCCGCGCAGCACCTCGGCGCCGAAACGGGAGACATCGTAACGGGAGGTAAACGAGGTCATCATCTCGACAAAGCAGCAGGAGAGCCCGAAAAACATCGGCCAGAGCGAGTTGGCCCGCCCCCAATTGATCAGATCGTCGAGGTTGGTGAGGAGAATGTTGTCGGGGGTTTCTGACTCTGCCATTATCTACCTTTTTGTAAGGATCGAGGATCGGGGAACGAGGTATTAAAGCCCCGCCCCTCGGTCCTCGGACCTCGCGCCTCGAACCTGTCTTGTCGGTCCCCATTCCAGCCCCCCCTTCAGCCAGATCCAGATAAGTCCCCCCAGCAGGGCAACGATGAAGAAAGTGATATGCAGCAGGCCGGGTAGCCCGAGTTCCTGCCAGGCAACCGCCCAGGTGTAGATGAAGGCGGTTTCGACATCGAAAACGATGAAGAAGATCGCCACCAGATAGAACGGCACGTTGGTCGCCAGCCGCGCCGACCCGGTCGGAATGATGCCGGATTCGTAGGGGAGGCGCTTGTTGCTGCTGCTGCCGCCGCTGCCGAGATAACGGGCGGCCAGCAGCAGACCGGTGACGATGGTGACAGTGAAGACGATATAGATTATCAGGGGATAAAGTTCAGCCGGGGTGGTCATTCCGCTTGTCTCCCAAAATGGCTGCAGTATACATGTAACAGTACATTAGAATGGCGGTTTGTCAAACTTTTCGCCCCTGATTAATGAACCGGCTTTGAACCGGGAAGGGTCCGGAGATTTCTGCTGCTGACATGACCCGACTTCTGTTCATTTCCGGAAATAAGTGTTATACATTGACAGCGCCTAATAGACCGGGCGCGTATGATGCAGGCGAAAATCCCCGAATGAGGAGTGCATATGCAGCTGGAGTGGCTGAAAAAACTGAGCCTGAAGGCCAAAATGGCGCTGGCTGCCACCGGCCTGTTTCTGCTGTTTGTCGTTACATCTGCTTATTTCGCCGCAAGCTACGTTGAGCGCGCCTTCAAGGAATCAATTTTCACCCAGCAGTTTTCCCTCGTCGCGAACATGGCCGACAACATCGACGACAAACTCAGGATCGCGCATAACGCCCTGAAAACAGTCGCCGCGACCGCTTCCCGGGACGTCTTTACCAACCCGGTCTCTGCCCAGCGTTTTCTCGATGATAAAGTCGGGCTGCTGGCACTCTTCGACAACGGCATCTTCTTTATCGACAACAAGGGAATCCTTATTGCCGAGAGTCCTTACCGGCCGAAGCGGCGCGGCAGGGACCTGTCATTCAGGGATTGGGTACAGAATACTGTCAGCGGCCGCAAACCATATATATCCGATGCCTACATCTCCACCCACACCCCGGGACAACCGGCGATCGTCATGACCGTGCCGGTCTTTGACCAAAAGGGGGAGATGACCGGGATGATGACTGGCAGCCTCGATCTGCTGGGAGAAAATTTACTGGCGCAGCTGTCCCGTGCCAGGATCGGAAATGCCGGATACTTCTTCATAATCGATAAGAAACGTACCCTGATCGTACATGCCGACAAGGAGAGGATCATGAAGCCGGCGGCGGCGGCGGGGGTCAACAGGCTGGTTGATATGGCATTCAGCGGCTTCGAGGGGAGCGGCGAGACAGTGACTTCCTACGGGGTCCCGATGCTCCTCTCCAGCAAACATCTGCAGACGACATCATGGATTCTTGGGGCAAATTATCCCATAGCCGAGGCCTATGCGCCGCTTGCCCGGGCGAAAAAATATCTGGCAATCGCCGCCCTGGCCGGCACGGTCATGCTGCTGCTGGCAAGCTGGTTTGTCATGAGACGCCTGCTGTCGCCGCTGGCGGTATTGACCCGGCATGTGACCCATCTTCCTGAAAAAGCCGGGGTGGAGCGATTGCTCACCTGTGACTCCAAAGATGAAATCGGGGTTCTGGTATCTGCCTTCAACACCATGATTGCCACCCAGGACGGTCAGCAGGAGGCTCTGATTATTGATATAGCCGAACGCAAACGTGTCGAGGAGGCGCTCCAGCTTCAGACAACCCGGCTGGAACTAGAGGTGGCGGAGCGGCAGAAAGCACGGGAATTCCTGCTGCTCAAGCAACAGCAGCTTGAGGATTTGAACGATTCACTTGAGGGGCGCGTCATTCAGGCAGTGGCGGAGCTTCGCCGCAAGGACCAGCTGATGATCCAGCAGGGCCGCCTCGCCGCCATGGGCGAAATGATCAACAACATCGCCCACCAATGGCGCCAGCCGCTCAACAACATCGGCCTGATCGTGCAGAATCTGCGGGACTCTTTCCGGACCGGCATGCTTGACGCAACAGAGATGGATGAGCAGACAACCAGGACGATGCAGCTTATCATGCATATGTCCGGGACCATCAACGACTTCCGCAATTTCTTCCTTGAGGACAAGGAACGGCGGGCTTTCACTGTCAACCGGGCGGTCGCCGGCGCCCTCGATTTCCTGCAGCCGTCCCTGAAAAGCAGCGGCATCGAGGTGGAGTGGAGCGAACAGCCTGAACTGACGGTCGACGGCTATCCCAACGAGTACCTGCAGGCGATGCTCAATATCGTCAACAACGCCAGGGACGTGTTGCTGGAACGTCTGGTGATAAAGCCGCGTATCAGTATCGCCATCTTCCGTGAAGACGACCGGGTGGTGGTGACCATCAGCGACAACGGCGGGGGCATCGTCGCGGATGTCCTGCCCAAGGTCTTCGACCCCTACTTTACCACCAAGAAGCAGGGGAAGGGGACCGGTATCGGGCTGTACATGTCCAAGACGATCATCGAGCAGAACATGGCCGGCAGTCTGACCGCCCGCAATAGCGGAGACGGCGCCGAGTTCAGGATTGAACTACGGGCAGTAGCCGCAGACCAACGGGCTGAAGGCTGAGTCTGAAGGGAAATCCCGGCGGCAGTCTTTACCGCGCAACTTCAGTACCCGGCCAGATCGAGTCCGGTCGTATCTATTTTTTCCAGCCTTTGCCCCAGCCGTTTTTCAATCACCCTGAAGTGCGCCAGATCTTCCGGACAGAGCAGTGTCACGGCGTCCCCCGCGGTTTCGGCGCGACCGGTTCTGCCGATGCGATGGATATAGTCGTTGGGCGAGCGGGGGAGTTCGTAATTGACCACATGGGGGAGAAATTCGATGTCGATGCCGCGGGCGGCCAGGTCGGTGGCCACCAGCACCTGCAGTGTCCCGGCTTTAAAGCCGGCCAGGGCTGCGGTCCGTTTCCCCTGGCTCATGCCGCCGTGGAAGGGGGTAGCGCTGATACCGTTCACGAGCAGTTTGTTGGCCACATTGTCGGCCCGTTTCTGCGACGAGGTAAAGACCAGCAGCTGCTCGCCGTCGCCGTTCTTGATCAGGTACCTTAGCAAGGGGCCTTTGCGGTCCGGCGCGACCGTATAAATCAGCTGGGTAATGAGCTCTGTCCCGACCGGCTCATCCATTATCTCGATCTCCAGCGGCTTTGTCAGCAGGCCGTTTGCCAAGCGCCTCACCTCCGCGCCAAAGGTCGCGGAGAAGAGCAGACTCTGCCTCCTGCCGGGGAGCAGCGCCAGAATCTGCGCCAGTTCCTCCTGAAATCCCTCCTCCAGCATTTTTTCGGCTTCGTCCAGCACCAGAGTGGCGACCGTAGCCAGCTGCACGCTGTTTTTGGCAACCAGCTCCAAGAGTCGCCCGGGAGTGGCGACCAGCAGCTCGATACCGTTCAACAGGATCATCTGCGGGTTGATGGCTACCCCGCCAAACACCGCCCCGCTCTTTACCCGCGGGGTCAGCTGCCGGCCGAACTCCAGTGCAACCGCAGCGATCTGGGCGGCCAGTTCCCGTGTCGGCACCAGGATCAGGACTTTAAGCATCCGCCGCTCGCACGGGTGCTGTTCCTGGATAAGCTGGAGCAGCGGCAGAATAAAAGCGGCTGTTTTGCCGGATCCGGTTTTGGCGATGGCGAGCAGATCCCTCCCCTGCAAAATGGCCGGAATGGCTCTGTTCTGAATCGGGTACGGCCGCTTGAATTGCGGCTTGGCAGCAATCGCGCGCAGCATTTCGGGGCGCAGGCCAAGAGATGCAAATGACATTTAGCGAACTCCTCGGGTTACATAAGGGCCGGCAACGAATAATATTACCTGCCAGGTGAATATTTTTTCATGCACCGCGCACCTGCTTATATTACCTTGTGATTTTAGCGTGTTAGGCGCTATATACGTGTCGCCTTCAAGTGAGCAGACAGGCAATACGTATATTTGTAACATACATGATGACAGCTGCGCCGGCAGCTTAATTAATGACCTGCCGACAAATATCAAGCAATTTCAGTCAGTTGCAATATAAGTTTGGAAATACAGGCCTTGGCATGCTCTATGCTCTATAAAAAACAGAAGCAAAATAAAAACAAAAGGAGACAGCCATGAAATCGATCATTACAAACAGTGCCGGAATACTCGTCATGATGGCAGGATCAGCCTTTGCCGACACAGGCGCCGGTGCCGATGAAAACGGCTGGCTCTGGATAGCTTTCCTCGGATTCGGCGCAATGATCGTCGTATTACAGATCGTTCCAGCCATGATCCTCTTGGGCTCCATGCTGAAAGGGCTTTTCGGCGCACCGATAAAAGCCGGCCCGACTACTACGGAAACGAAATCCTGACAAGAGCAGGCAGATATCATCAGCATAACACGCAAGGGGGGTAACACCATGAAAACGAACGGAAGATTTCTGATGACAATGGCCGCACTGCTCGGGAGCACCCAGGCGGCACATGCAGCCTCGACCAGTACCATATACACAAGCGGCTGGCTGGTACTCGCCTTTTTCGGGTTATGCGCCCTGGTGGTTACGGTGCAGCTGATACCTGCCATG
>JBBRBA010000014.1:0-46538 GCA_038206285.1 Geobacterales bacterium | reverse complement strand
CCGTGATGAGCCCGGACAGACGCCCGTCCAGGGCGATATTCGCCGGGATATAGGGACGCAGCAGCGCCAGGTCGAGATCCGACCACTGGATTTTGAGCTCGCCCTCCCGGGGGAGAGCAAGGGCAGCCGGGGCAGCGGAGTTGAACAGCAGCTGCGCCTCACCGCTGCCGCCGGCAAGCTTAAGGTCGACGCCTGCACGCAGGCCGCGGCCGTCCCCGTCAATGACCGCAGTGACCTGCTCCAGAGTGACGCGGCGTCCATCCGTGACAATCGTGCCGTGCGCATCGGCCCGCCCGGAGAGCCGCAGCCGTTCGCCCGTGAGAAGGTGCAGGTCCAGTTTCCCGGAACTGCCCCCCGCAAGGACAACCCCGTCAAGCCAGAGGTTCGCCCGGGCCAGGTTCAGGCCGCTCCAGACCCCATTCAAGTCGCCCGCAAGCGGCTGCCGTTTCAGGTTTGCGGCGAGCTCGAGCCGTTCGTCCTTCAGACCGTTAAGCACCAGGGGAGAAAGCTGCATCCGGCTGGCGCTCAGCATGAGCGGTGCGGGAGCCGCAAGACTCCAGGGACCGACACTGTCCCGGCCGGAGAACTGCGCCACCTCGCCACGCCAGACCCCGTTGCCGTACCCGCCTGCCAGCGTCACTTGTGCATCGTTGCCCGAGGATCTGAGCGCTGCATCCAGAGTATGCCGCGCTAAAGTCCCCTGCAGCAGGAGGAGCGCACTCTCCGCCTGGACGCGGCCATAGCGCACCCGGCTCAAGGATGCGTCAAGATGCACGGGTGGGCCCTGCCCTTCATCAAGTTGGCCATTAAACTGCAAAGCTGCCGCCTGCACCCCGGCCATGGCGAGGCTGCTCCCCTGGCCGCTGGCGCCACCGGACAGCAGGCCATCACGCCAACGCACCCAGCCCTCCGCCTGAAGCTTGCCCGCCGCAGCAGGGACCAGGCTGGAGAGATCGCTCACCGTTGCCACAAGATCAAGACGCCGGTCGAGCTCTCCTTTGCCCTGCAGATCAAAGCCCTTCCCTTTGAGAAGGAGGTGCTCGATCCGCAGCCGTTTTCCGTTAACAGCCGCGAGCAGTTCTCCCTGCAAGTCCTCTCCCTGTACATCATGTCCCTGCAGCCGGCTGTCAAGAAGTTTGCCGCGCACATCACCCTTGAGAACCCCCTGCCCGGGCAGATCCAGATTCCCCGCCAGGTCAAGATTGACCAGGCCCGACCAGTCAGCAGCGACCATGGCGGGATTTAACCCCCTGCCGGAGAGCTTGCCGCGAAGCTGCATCCCCCGGCGCCAGGCAACCTCAAGGCTGCCGGCCAGGCGCCCCTGAAGGAGGGCGCCGCTGAGCGGCGCCAGTTTAAGCCCTGCCCGGCCTCCCTGGTAATCCGCGGCCAGAGCCGCTGCCTGCCAGCCAGGCCCGTTGTTTGTCAGGCTGAAGCTGCCCTGGTAACTGGACAGGCTTCCTGAGAACTTCAGTTTACCGGAAAGCCGTGTCGGCAGTTCCAGTTCGTTGGCAAGATCGAGATCCGCAGCTATCAGATCAAGCGACAGGAGCGGCTCTGTCGTAGTGAGCGTCAGGCTCCCCTCACCGGTCAGGGTGCCGCGCACCCCTGGCCTGGAAAGATTCAGCCGGTGCAGATTTAAAATGTTGCCGGCCATCGCCAGCTCTGCGGTAAGCTCCAGGCGTTTACTGGCGCCACTGGTGCCGACAAATGCGATCCCACCGGAAAGCTGTTGCGGATTACGGCCGGGTAACAGACGCGCCTGCAGAGATAACCGGTCCATTCCCCGGACCGGCTGCGTCGGCAGCAGGGCAAGATCGAGGTTAAGAAAGGGGGTTAAAAAGCCGGCCGCAATCTCGCCGGAACCCCTGCCGTCGGGTGAAACAAGACGCAGCCCGGAAATGGAGAGCAGCCCGTTTTGCAAAGTAAGAGAGGAGGAGAGTTCAGTCACGATCAGCGGCGGCGCTGCCAGCTTGCGGTAGCTTAACCCCTGTAGCTGCAGACGCGAAATCCGCCCGCTCAAGCGACTGACCATGCGGCTCATTCGCGGCCAGTCAAGCTGCAATGGCTTTGAACCGGTCGCGGCGTCGTCCTGGATGCGCACCCCGGAGAGACTCAGTTCGCTCACCACGAGGCTGCCGTTTAACAGCTGCCGCGGCTCCCAGGCAAGATCGAGAGAGTCGATCTGCGCCTGGAACTTTGGCCGGGAAACTGTGACCCCGGTGAGATGGAGACGGTCGCGGAGCCGCCCCTCGACAGCGTGCGCCGAGATCTGCACGCCTGCCCCGCCCGTAAGCCAGGTAACGGCAAAACGAGCCCCGGACGGCGTGTCGAAGAGCCAGAACAGTCCTGAGGTACAAAATATGAGTACCACGAGGAGTGTGCCGCAGAGATAGAGTGCAAGGCGCTTCACAGCTGGAAACCGATGGTGAAGTGAACGTAGTAGATTTCCCTGCTTGTGCCGAGGCGCTTGGCCAGGGAGAGATTGAGACCGCCGACCGGCGTGTAGTAATGCACGCCGACGCCCGCTCCCTGGGACAGGTTCATATTGCTGAAATCGTTGAAGGCGTTTCCGGCATCATGAAAGACCGAGACCCCCCAGTTCTTGAAAAGCGCCCGTTCCAGCTCGATGCTGCCAAACAGCAGGTTTTTGCCGCCAACAACCCGTCCGCTCGCGTCGCGCGGGCCAAGGCTCTGGTAGGCATAGCCACGCACGCTCTGGTCGCCGCCGGCGAAAAAACGGATGGAGGGGGGGAGGTCGGCTAAGGGATCGTTCAGGATACTGGCGCCTGCCTTGCTGCGCAGGCGAAGAGAGAGTCGTGCGGGGAGCGGCAGCAGGGCATTCCCCTCGGCAATCAGCTGCACCAGGGCCGAGTCGGAACCAAGGTAAGGGTGCGCCCCTCGAAGGTCGAGGTTGTAGCGGTAGCCACGGGTGGGGCGTACCGGGTTATCGAACTGCTCTTTCAGGAAGCGTACTCCCGGCAGCACCAGCCTGGCGCTGGAGTTCTCGCCGGCGACGGTATAATGCTCCTGCAGCAGCTTTATATAGACCGTGCCGAGCTCGCCCTGGCCGAAACTGCGGTTGCGGTCCAATTCCAGTGCCGCCAGCCGGCTCAGGTAGGTGGTGACGTCCTCCTGCTGCAGGTTTATTTGCACAGAGGTGGAACTTTTGATGTCAAGTTTGTCCGGTCGCGTGTAAAGGGCCGCGAAACCTTGCAGCCGCTGTGCGACATAGAGATTGAGCGCGAGATCCTGCCCCTCGTGAAACAGGTTCAGATCGCGATAGCGTATGGTGAACCTTGCGCCGGTGTCCGTTCCGTACCCAACCCCCGGGCGCAGGGTGCGGCGCGGCGCGCTGCTGAGCTTCACCTGCACCGGGACATGTAAATCCCTCGCCTGCCCTATTTCCGGCGTGACAACGACCTCCTTGAAACGCTCGGAGTTGGCGAAATTAAGCTGTGTTTCGGCAAGCTTGGCATAGGAGAACACCTCTCCCTTGGTGAAGGTTACAAAACGCCGGAGATAGCTCTGCGGATAATCCGGCGCACCTTCGATCCGCACCTCGTCGAAAAAGTAGCGCTCTCCGGTCTCCATGGTAAGACCGATGCGGGCGGTTGCAGCGCCGGGAGCGATACGGATCTCATGACGGGAGAAAGCGGCGTGCAGATAGCCAAGCGCTATGGCGCGGGATTTAAGGGCGCTCTTTGCCCGCTCGTACTCCGGCTGCAGCAGCACCCCCCCCTTGACAAGCGGAAACGAAGCTGCCAAAAAGCGCAGCTGTTCGTCACCGGCGCCGGCGCCGGTCAGTTCCAGCTCGACTTTGCTCAGGCGCAGCGGCTCTCCGGGGATAACGTTTACCAGCAGCCGGTAAATCTCTTTCTTCGGCTCCTCAATTGTGGCGGAAACCTCTGCATGGTAGTAGCCATAAGGCTCCAGGGCGCGCCGGCTCTTCTCCCCGGCTTGCAGCGCGAAACGCTCCAGCCAGAGCCGGTCCACCTTGTTGTCCCGCACGAGCCCGTAAGGCAGAGCGAGCGCATCCTGCACGTTTTTCAGGGCGGCTTCCGTTATTCCGGTCACCTCGACCGTTACCGGGTCCGCGGCAATGAGGGGGGTGGCGCAGCACAACAACAGCAGCACAACAGCGGTAACGGCAACATATTCAGGCAGCAATTTCACCATGGAAGCTTCAGTTCGGTGTCTCGATTTTAATCTTGTCCGGAGGCGAGACCGGCCTTGCCCCTTCGGGCCGAAGAGACTGTTCCGTCTGAAAAGAAGGGGGCCGGTTGCGTTCGTCGGTCAAGGCAGGCGCCTCTTCGATCAGCTGCCAGTTTTTGCCGACCGGTACGGAGAGCACCTTGTCTGGCATTTCCGCCGGCGGGGCCGGTTTGCTGGCTTCGAACATGGAGCAGGCGCAGAAGAGGAAAAGAGCGACGGTGAGCGTTAATAAGAGAGCGTATTTCATGGGAGTACTCCAAACATTGGATTGAAACCGAGACTCGGGCTAAAGATTCTGAATAATACAACATAACTGATCAGGAGTCTGTTCTTATTGGGTGGATGGCTGAATTTACAATCGGATTCTCATGTAACCGGCGAGGTGAATTTGTCCTATGAAATCAAGTTGTAGTCCATATCCGACAAACTCCTATGCGCTTACTTCTTAAATTCGGCGTCTTCATTTCCTGAGATACTGATAGTTAATTCAGCCGTACTCCCCTGTCGTGATGTTCCTCGTCAAGGTATAATCATTGCGGTCAGACAGAAGAGGGGAACCGATGATTAGATTCGGATCCCCCTTGATTTTCCGGCGCAACACCATATCAACGGGGCAAGTACGGATTGTATCTGCCCACAAACAAAAAGGGGAAAACATCATGAAGAAACTGCTGCGTTTTTTAAAATTGCTGGTCGGTATCGGTGTGGTAACCGCATTCATAGGGTGCGCAGCCACGCAAAAACACGAAAGTACCGGACAGTATGTCGATGATTCCGTCATCACAACCAAGGTAAAAGCCGTAATCTTTGACGAACCAGGACTGAAAACGATGCAAATCAATGTCAAGTCGTACAAAGGGGTAGTACAGCTGAGTGGCTTTGTCGATTCGGAGCAAAGTGTCAAAAAGGCAGGAGAGGTTGCGCGCAATGTCGCCGGTGTCACCGAAGTAAAAAACGACCTGATTGTAAAATAGCCGCTTAAATCGGGTGAATTCCTTGGGAAATAGTAATGGGCAACCGGCTCGCTGCCAGGCCACGGCTGGGCAGCGAGCCGTTACAATCAGCAATCTGCTGACAGGAGGTATGGTATGTTTGGAACTATTTTGATCGTAGTATTGGTATTGATGCTTTTTGGCGCACTCCCCACCTGGCCGCACAGCCGACAGTGGGGTTACTACCCAAGTAGCGGGCTGGGTCTGATCGTGCTGATTCTGATCATCCTGTTGCTCATGGGTCGGCTTTAGAGAAGAAATGCATTTATAATTATTTAATTTCGTTTGCCGGTTAAGTACAGCTTGCTGTGAATATTGTCTACCTTTTGCCTTTATCCTCCGACCATGTGTGCCGATTTTTCTCTGCGTCCCCGGTCATCTTCCTGGCCTGGGTGACGACATCCCGGATCCTTTGCGGGTTCATGCCGGCTATTCTCTCCAGCCCTTTATGTTCTGCCCCGGCAACCTTGGCAATAGAGTCATAGCTGGCATCTATCAAGCGCTGCGACAGGACTTTCCCTATCCCTTTAAGCCGTTGCAGCTCTTGCGTCTGTTCTTTCATGGTATCCTCCCTTGATTATTCATAGTCTGCTTCGAAGTCAGATGTATCCAATCGTGCGTTAACTTATTTGAAAGCATCCTTATCAACGGCGTGCGCAATTTGTATGATTTTTTTAGCGATATCCTCAGGTGAAAGGATGAAATCTATGCAGCCGCTTGCTATCGCACTCTCGGGCATATCCGGCTGAGCGGCCGTGTCAAGCTTCTGCGCGATGGTTATCCCCCCCGCTGCCTTTATGCCGCAAAGAGCTGCTGCCCCGTCACCATCAAAGCCGGAGACAATGACAGCAATAAGTTTTCCATCCCAGTTCTCTGTCAGGGAACGGAGAAATACCGTAATCACATCGGGCCAGCCTCTGGGCTTCGAGATCTGTTTCAAGCGGAACGCGCCATCAAGAACGTGCAGATCACGCTTTTCCGGGATAATGAAAACATGGTTGGGCTCGATGTCTAATCTTTCCGTGATCAGTTCAACCGGCATCTCTGTGTGGCCAGGGAGAATTTCGTGGAGAAGAGTGGCAACGTTCCGCAGATGATTGACAATGACAATGGCAACACCCATATCAGACGGCAGATGCCGCAGTAAGCGGATATAGGCATCGAGACCTCCGGCCGAACCGCCCACACAGACGACAGGGAAGTTATTTCGATCACTCTTCGCTTTCACTTAAAATACCTCCGCTTCGTTTCATGAGACCTTTGCCAACAGAAGGACTGATTGATCGAATAAATCCGTACGAACCCGGCAGAAATGGCAATAGCTCTATTGGGAACCGGCAGTTGCCCGGGGTAGTCTCTTGACAATTGCACACCTTTTACTTCAAGCCGTAGCGTATCTGCCAGTAGTGCCCTAGAGAGCTTTTCGCCCTTGAATGACATTTACCAGAACGACGATAATGGCAACCACGAGCAGGATATGGATCAGTCCGCCCATGGTATATGCAGTAACGACACCTAACAGCCAGAGTATTATCAGTACCACACAGATTGTCCAAAGCATAATATCCCCTTTTTTCTCGAAATTTCCGGATGGGGACTAACTGCCTGAAAGTATAATTGAATGATTCACTTACATATATTGGAGTTTGGCTGAATTGAGTATCGCTGTATCACGAAGAAGGGACTATGGATTTAAGGGAAGGGGCTGTCTGCGTTTGTCCTATTGTGATTCAGTCTGGCCCGGTTCATGCGCCCTGCCGGATCCTGGTGGTAGTAGTCGCACAGGACGCGGTAGAGGTCGGGGGCTTGTCCATGGAGGGCGTCGGGGCGGTCGAAGAACTCCTCGGTGGCCACGGCGAAAAACTCGGCTTCGTTGGTGCCGCCGTAAGCGTCGAGGAAGGTTTTGTGCCCCATCCCGGCGAGGCTGCGCAGCCGCAGAAATTCGCGGGAGCAGACGGCCGTCCATTCGGCCAGTTCATCTCTGTCAGCCAGGGGCGGAGTACCATCGGCGGCTCCGTCGAGCATGTCGAGCTTGTGGGCAAACTCGTGGTAGACGACGTTATGCCCCTGCCCGGGGTGACGCGCGTCGTGGAGGACGGCATCCCACACAAGGATCACCGGCCCCCGGACGAAAGCCTGGCCCAGAATGGGGACAGATCCCTCCACCGGGGCAGCTGCACTCTCGAATACGCCGGTTTGCCGCTCCGGCAACATGACGGTGGTGGGGTAGACGAGAATCGACTCCACGTTACGGTAGTAATCATGCGGGAGCCCCAGTTGCAGCAGACACGCCTGGGCGGCGATGGTGACGCGGATTTCGTCGCTGAGGTCGAGGCCGCCACACCCCTCCCAGTTTTTCTCCTCGAGGAAGACCTGCATCATCGCGCAGAGCTCGGAACGCTCGGCAGCGTCGAGCAGAGCGTAGTGGGCCACGTTGGCACGCACGAACGCCTCCCACTCCGGAGGGAACGGGCGTTTGCGCGCTTCGGTACGACTATGGTCGCGGAGCCAGTGGAACATGAGCCAAAACCTCAGGGCTGTTTGAGCCGGGCAATAAGTTCGAGTCCAGCTGTTTATCGGCGTTACTGTAATTCGGTTCAGTCTGATACAGTTGCCATGAAGCCCCCCCCTGTCCCGGGGGTATTTATTTCTTCGTCTCTTCCTGCAGGATCTTGTCATGCATCTCGATGGTCAGCTTCTCGATACGCTCGCTTAGCTGCTGGGTAAGCTCGGTCAGCCGGGTGTTCTTTCCCAGCAGTTCCACCAGCTGTTCCGCCTGTTTCGCCGCCAGTGCCAGACGCTTCTCACTCGCCATGGCAAGAGCTTCACGGTGCTGTGCGTCGGCATCGGCGTGGACTTTATCCCGGTCCGCCTGCCGGGTCTGTGCCAGCAGGATAAGCGGCGCTGCATAGGCTGCCTGGAGGCTGAAGGCCAGATTAAGAAGGATGAAAGGGTAGAGGTCGAACTTGGTAAAGCCGAAAGCGTTCAAGCAGATCCAGATGGCGACGACAACCGTCTGGGCTACGAGGAAAACAGGCGTGCCGAAGAAGCGGGCAAAGGCTTCTGCCTTGAGGGCGAACCAGCTGTTGCCGTAAACCGAGGCAAGATGAGCATGCGGCTGAAGGAAACGGAAATAGTCCTGATTCGGGGCAGTCGGTGACCCGGCGGGAGATTTAGCTGTTTTTTGCTTTTGTTCCATGGTCGGTTTCCTGTCAAAGGCTGATTTGATCTGCATAACAGCCTGTCAGTGCAGTGCTGAGTCCGGGAGAGTCTTGGCGCTTCCATTGCTGCCGCCGGTAAGGGCAATCACCCAGCGCACATCTTTCCGCACCAGCCAGCGGTGCAGCTCATCCAGCAGCAGCAGCGCCAGGGCAAAGGGCCAGGCGAGCAGAAATTCACCTGGAGAGAGAGTGGCCGTGCCGAACAGGGACTGCAACTGGGGGAGAGTGGTCAGGGCCACTGCCATGAGCAGGGCCAGGACGACACCGGCCAGGTGCCAGCTGTTGGTAAACAGTCCCTGCAGGATGATCGACTGCCGACTGGTGCGGGCGGAAATCGCATTGGCAGCCTGACAGAGGATAATCGCCACAAAGAAGGCCGCCACGGCCCGGGCGTGAATGGCTCCACCCGCCGGTATGGTCACCCCCCACATCCAGCCGCTTTCGTTCAGTACGCTGAAATAGGCGTAAAAGGCGGCCACCGTTATGAAAACCCCCCTGACAAGATAGGCGTTTGTCAAAAGATGCAGCCCCACCAGCCGCTCGTTCCTCGGGCGGGGGGGAAGGTGCATGATGTCCCGTTCGGCCGGCTCCCGGCCCAGAGCAATGGCCGGCAGCATGTCGGTGAACAGGTCGATGGAGAGGAGCAGCGGTATGGTCAGGGGGAGCGGTATCCCCAGGAACAGGAATGCCAGGAAGGGCATGACTTCCGGCACGGCATGGGTCACGGTAAAGCCGATGGATTTCTTCAGATTGTCGAAAATGGCGCGCCCCTCACGAACCGCCGGCAGCAGGGTGGCAAAGTTGTCATCCATGAGAACCATATTCGCCGCCTCACGGGCAACATCGGTGCCCGACAGCCCCATGGCCACGCCGATGTCGGCCTGCTTGAGCGCCGGTGCATCATTGACGCCGTCACCGGTCATTGCCACTACTTCGCCAAGGCGTTGCAGCGCCTGGACTATGCGCAGCTTCTGATCCGGCGAAGTGCGGGCAAAGATTACCTCGGGCTGCGCCAGCTCATGGTCAAGACTTGCCTCATCCATCTCCCGCAACCGGTCGCCGGTGACAATAGTCATGGCATCGCCCGTGACGATCCCGACCATTTTGCCGATGGCTATGGCCGTGGTCTGGTAATCGCCGGTGATCATGATCACCTTGACCCCGGCCGCGCGCAAAGCGGCAACCGCCCCCGGCACCTCCTGGCGCGGCGGGTCGAAGAGCCCGGCAAGGCCGATGAAGATATACCCTCCGGTCGGCAGCTTTTCGGTGCTCCATTCGCCTTGCTCCGCTACCGTTTGATAAGCAAAGAGCAGAACGCGCTCGCCGCGTTTTGCCAGATCCTCGTAAGCGGCAAGATAGGCCTGCCGGTGGTCGTCGCCAAGCGGGTGCGGCTCTCCGTTAATCAGAATCCGGTCGCAGAGGTTGATGGAGATATCCGGCGCACCCTTGAGGCAGACCAGGGTTTCGCCCACAACCTTGTTCACCGTCACCATCATCTTGGTTGCCGAAGTAAACGGCTCCTCGAACAAACGGGGGCTAGCAGCCCGGAATGCCTTTACATCCTCAAAGCGGGCGGCAAAATCGAGCAGAGCGGTTTCTGTGGGATCGCCGCTCAAGGTGCCGTCCTCCTTATGGCGGGCATTGTTGCAGAGCATGGCCACGAGGAGAATCCTGTCCAGTTCCTCCTTTTCGAAGTTCGAATCAGCCTCGCTATGGCTGCATTCGTTCAGATATAATCTTTGCAAAGACATGTGATTGGCGGTAAGGGTGCCGGTTTTGTCCGTACAGATCACGGTGGTGCAGCCGAGGGTCTCGACCGAATCGAGGTTCTTTACCAGCGCCTTGTTAGCGGCCATCCGTTTGGCTGCTATGGAGAGGCAGAGGGTTACTGTCGGCAGGAGCCCTTCCGGGACATTGGCAACAATGATGCCGACGGCAAAGATGAGGGTGGCGATCATCGGCGCCTGCAGGAAAAAGAAACTCCCGAGGAAAACAGAGACCCCCATGACCAGAGCAATAATCGATATGACCCTGGTAAAATGGGTGATTTCCCGGCGTATCGGGATTTCGCGGGGTTTCACGGTCTGGATGAGATCGGCGGTCTGGCCGATGCGGGTCTTCATGCCGGTGGCGAAGACGATCCCACTCCCTTCTCCTGTCATGACCTGGGTAGCTGAAAAGACGATGTTACGGGACTCCAGCAGGTTTTCGTCCGTCGGCACGATGGTCCGAAGCTGCGGTTCCGATTCGCCGGTCAGGGAGGAATTGTCCACCTTCAACCCGGCAACGGCAACCAGACGGGCATCGGCAGGCACCTGGTCGCCCTCGGCCAGAAGAATCAGGTCACCGGGAACAAGTTCCGCAGCAGGGATCTCCACCATACTACCGTCCCGCATTACCCTGGCGATTTGCGGCAGCATGTCCCGGAAACTCGCCATGATCGCTTCGGCCCGGCGCCCCTGCCAATAGCTGAAGATGCCGTTGAAGATGACTACCCCGACCAGGGCGATGGCGATGGCGATGTTTCCTTCGCCGGGGGTCAGATATTCCGCCACCAGTGACAGCCCGGCACCGAACCAGAGGAGTACGGCAAAGAGATTGGTCAGCTGGCGGAGAAATTTGAGCCATTCCGGCTCCTGCTTGCGCTGCACCAGCGCATTCGGGCCCTCTTTCTGCAGACGGAGCAGCGCTTCCGCAGATGTGAGTCCACGCTCCGGGTCGGTGCCCAGGGCGTTGCAAAATTCTTCAATGGGAACTTGACTCATGCACGCATGACCTTTAGATGGCAAGCCGGCAGCTTCCCAAACCTGTAGCAGATCAGGACCATCTCATCTCCATGAAAGCATCCACCACTGCTGGATCGAAATGGATGCCTTTCTGTGCCTCGATATACTCATAAACCTTTCCCTCCGGCCAGGCAGGCCTGTAAGGACGGGCTGAAATCAGGGCGTCAGCAACGTCTACCACCGAAAAAATCCGCGCTTTATAGGGTATATGTTCTCCTTTCAGCCGCAGAGGATAGCCTCCACCGTCCCACTTCTCATGATGGCAGTAAGGGATATCGATCGCGGAGCGGAGGAAGGGGATTCCGGAGAGAAGATTGTACGCGTGAACCGGATGCAGCATCATTATTTCGGTCTCTTCGCGTGTAAGTGCGTCAGGTTTCAGCAGTATACTGTCGGGGATGCTCAGCTTGCCTATGTCATGAAGCAAAGCACCTCTCCTGACATTAACGAGCTCATGATCCTCCAGCCCCATTAACCTGGCAAGCCGCACCGCCCTGTCGGCAACCCTTTCAGTATGTCCTTTTGTGTCTTCGTCCCTCATCTCGAGCGTGCGGCCCCATCCCTCCAGTGTTATGTCATAGGAGAGCGTCAGCTCCAGGTTGGCACGCTGCAGGTTGTCAAACATCGTGACGTTATCCAGCGTTATGGCAGCCTGCCCGGATATGAATTCGAGCAACGCAAGCCATTCGGGGGGCGGGGTCACCGGTTTCCTGTGGAATATCTCCAGTACCCCCTTGATCTTTCCCTGGGCGATCAAGGGCATCGCAATATAGGACTCAAATCCTTCCTCACCGAGCGCATGCGTTGACGACCCTGCAAAGTCGGCGACGATAATGCTGCGCCGCTCAAAGGCTGCCTGGCCGGCATACCCTTTTCCCAACCGGACCATGGTGTTTTTTATTGCGTCCGTCTTGAAGCCGAGTCCCGCTGAATAGTTGAGATAAAGAGAAGTCGGATCGAGAAGAAGTACGGCGGCAGCGTCGGCGCCGAGCCTTGCCAGTAGCTTTTCGAGGAGCACATTCAGCGTTACCCGCAGATCAAGACTTGAGCTTATGGCTGTCTCGATAATGCTGAGGGCTGTCATGTTTTCGAGCTGGTGCTGCAGCATATCCTGGGCTATTTTTCGCTCTGTTATGTCCCGCAAGGTAATTACCGCGTGCCAGCCGTCTTTCAGCTTCAATACCGACACTGAAAATTCCGCCGGAAATTCAGTACCGTCCTGTTTGAAGGCGCACAGTTCGAATAGCTTGCCGATTCCGGGGCACTCACCGGACTGCCCGAAATGAACAAGCCCTTCATGGTAATCGTCAATAAATTCGCACGGGGCAAGAAACATCTGCAGCTCCATCCCGATGACTTCATTGGCGGCATAGCCGAATATGCGGTTTGCCGCCTCATTCCAGTATGAAACCTTTCCTGCCATGTCCAGCATGATGATGGCGTCCTGCACTGATACGGCAAGGGCCCTGAACATTTTTTCACTTTCGCTGCAAGCCTCCGCTGCTTCTCTGCGCTCCCGGCGCTCTTCGTACTCTTGCATTGCCCGGACAACTGCTGGTGCCAGCCTTGTCATGTGGTCTTTCAGGACGTAATCAGTGGCGCCTCTCTGCAGAGACTCTATGGCAAGCTCTACCCCGGCGGTTCCGGACAGAATTATGAAGGGAATATGCTCGCTTCGCTGCCGGACATCGGCAAGGGCTGAAAGCCCGGCGTAGGAGGGGAGTGTGTAGTCGGCGATTATCAGCTCGGGGCAATACTCTTCCAGTTCACAAAGGAGAGCATCTCTTGTCCAGACGCGTTTCATGGTAAACTTGATGCCGCCCCGGCAAAGTTCCAGCGCCACCAGTTCCTCGACCTCTTCTGCCTCTTCCAGCAGAAGAATTCGAAGTTTTCGTTCCTTTTCCATTGTTATCCCTCTGCCTGTTCAGGAGCTCGGGTCGACTCCGGCTGCAAAGCCCGTTGCTACGATTCAGGATGCGCCGCCCGTCCCATTGGGAATAAAGGCCAGCGTAAAAGAATACCTGATTAGCCCTGATCTTCAGCTATTAAGATTGTCATCCCCGAACCTGATTATCGGTGATCCATGATTTCAATCGGTTATAAGCCGGATTCCCGATCAGAATCGCTTCGGGAATGACAGTTTGGGGGCTAGCCGAAGATTGGCACTAACCGGGACAGAATATCAGCCGGAATCCGGCAGGGAAATCAGCCTTCGTCCGATATTGCCGTCGGTGTTTCGGTAATCCGGCACTAAAGGTTCATCCCTTTTCATTCCAGATCCGGTTCTCCCGGTCATCGGGATGGAGCTTTACCATCTCCTCGGGGTCAACATGCCAGAATGACTCGTCAATGGCGCTCTCGGCGTATGACTGTTTATGGTCATGCTTGAACGGACACCACCAGATTTCCACAATCTGTACCAGATAGACCATGTATCGGAAGAGGGCGACACTCAAAGGGCAATAGAGCTTGCAGTTGAATACCCAGAAGAGCTTGTAGTGCGCCGGATGCCAGCGCGATATGTTGATGGTCGGCTGCTCGCTGTTGCTGTATCTATGGGATAGCCAGGCGGGGACAAAATCGCGGTATGCTTTGATCTCCATCCCACCCACATACTGCAGATGCGTTCTGATCAGCAACACGCCGATAATCACAAACGGCACCGTTGCTATGATCGGCAGGTAAATAAGCGGCACCCCCAGAATTATTTTCCAGAAGGGTTGCTTCACATAATTACAGCCGATTTTTGCTCTTACCATTCTTCTCCTTTCAGTGTTGTCTGTTGTTCAAAGAGTCTGCCGGGGCGGAGCCATTGTCCAGATTGCGTTCGGCAATCAGGTGCAACTCATGAGGAGGTATTGCCAGAAAGGCATCTACCACCGCCGGATCAAACTGGCTCCCCTTTTGTTTCAGGATTGTGGTCACCGCCTCTTCGTATGACAGGGGCGATCTATTGGGGCGGATTGACGTCAGCGCATCATAAACGTCGGCAACCTTGAACAGCCGGGCGCCGAGTGGAATTTCATCCCCCTTCAACCCGCGGGGATAACCGGTGCCGTCGTAACGCTCCTGGTGAGCATAGACTATTTCCGCCGCATCTCTGAGAAAGCCGATCCGTTTTACAATCCGGTACCCTGCCTCCGGATGCTTGAGCATTTCATCCCATTCTGCGGCAGTCAGTTTACCCGGTTTCAAGAGAATGTGGTCGGGCACAGCTATCTTGCCGACGTCATGAAGCAGTGCCCCGAAATCGATCTCGCGCAGATTCTTTTCATCAACGCCAAAGCGGCGGGCGATCAGCCCGGTATATTCACGCACCCGTTGAGAATGCATGCTGGTGTTGTGCTCGCGCAGATCCAGCGCCGAAACCAGGGCGAGCAGCGTTTCTTCGTTGGCATTGGCAACGTCCAGAAGAAGTGACCGTTGCCGGTCGAACAGCCAGCCGGAGATAAAACCGGCAAGCCAGAACCCTGCCAGTTCTCCAACCTGGTTTGCCTGTTCCAGATAGTTTTCCGGCCAGACGAGACACCAGTGCATGATAAAGAGCAGGCTTACCGCCAGAGCCGCAGCGCATGCCCCACGGAGCCCGAACCAGGCGGCTGCCATTACCGGTGGCAGGAAGTAGAGTTTGCGCAGCATAATGTGAATCTGGTGGTAATAGTGAGGTTCGGTGGGCGTGGCAAAGTGAAGCAGGGCAATGATCGTGGTCAACGCTGCCAGAATGATTATTTTTTTCCGGGTTTCAATATTATTGATCCGCTCAAGCGACTTTTTCATGGCTGCCTTGTCTGGTCAATTGTTCCGGCCTTGCCTGCATACGGCTTCCGGCTCAGATCTCGATCCTGAACTCGGCGCCGTTGTCGACATTGCGCACGCTGAAACGGCCCGCCATGTTCTTCTCGATGATGGTTTTCGACATGAACAGGCCGACGCCGGTCCCTTTCCCCAGCTCCTTGGTGGTATAGTAGGGGTCGAAGATTTTGTCGATGATCTCTTCTTTTATGCCGCCGGCATTATCGGTGATTGTCAGCACGGCCCTGCCGTCCTCCGTCCAGAAGCGGATCGTTATTCGCTCATCAACAGTTCCATGCTCAGCGAAAGCGTCCTTGGCATTCATCAGGACATTAAGAAGCACCTGGCCGTATTCGTTGGGATGGCCGTAGATCTGCGGCTCCCCGCTGCTGCTCACATCGATGGCAATCCCCAGTTCCCTGAAATTATCCTTAAGCAGCGAGACCGTTTTTGTGACAACCAGACCCACCTTGAACTGAGACTTCGCCTTGTCCGGTGCGGAGAAATCCCGAAAATCATCAATAGTTTGCGACAGGTGAAAGATAATTTCCATTGCCTTGGCTATGTTGGTATCGAGGAGTTCCTTGCTGAAGCCGCCGAGCTCGAAAGACAGGCCTATCTGCTGCACCTTGAGTCCGAGGACGTTCAACGGTTGACGCCACTGGTGGGAAATGTTGATGAGCATCTCTCCCATCGCCGCCATGCGGCTCTGCAAAATGAGGAGCCGCTCTTTCTCGTGCAGGGCTTCCGTGAGCTGCAGGCGCTCAATTATTTCATCGCGCAAAGCCTGCTCCGCCTCCATGCGTCTGGCTTCAAGATCGAGGCTGTTCAAGGCGAAGGAAATGTCCAGGCCCATCTGCAGCAGCAGATCGGCAAATTGTGCATTGAAGAAGTCCTTATCCGCGGAATAGAGGGTCAAAACTCCGATTACCTGATTGTTCAGCTTCAGAGAAATGGCCGCCGATGAACGGTAGCCGCGCTTTTCCGCCTCTTCGCGGAAAGAGAAACGTGGGTCGTTCATGATGTCGTTCACAATACTCAAACCCTCTGTGCGGATGGCGCTACCGGTGGTACCGCTTCCTTCCGGAGTTTCCCTGAGGGATACGCGGATGTTCTCCAGAAGGCCTTCATTGAAGCCGCTCCAGGCAACCGGGTTTATCGTCCTGCTTGCCTCATCCACCAGGCCGATCCAGGCCATCCTGAATCCGCCCTTATCGACGGCGACCCGGCAGATATCGCGGAACAGAGCATCACGGTCTACAGCATAGACAATTGTCTCGTTGGTCCCGCTGCGCACTGCATAGAGCCGGTTCAGGCGCAGGATCTGCTCCTCGGCCTGTTTTCGTGCGCTGATGTCGGTCAGCACCACGTTCACCCCCTGGCGGTCGGTAAGTTCGACGCTAACACAGGAAAACAGCACCGGCAGCTGGTTTCCCGACTCTGTCAGCAGGGAAATTTCTTCTTTTTCGAACTCCTCGGCACACATCTGCAGACGCAGGCTGAAGAGGGCATTGTCCGCAGGGGCTACATAAGATGCCAGCGGTGAGCCGATGAGCTTTTCCAGTGGGATTTGCAGCATGGTTGCCAGGCACCTGTTGCCATAGAGGATGGTGCCGTCCGGGGCAAGGGTGGCAGCGCCTTCATTCATCGTTTCGACCAGGACCCGGTAAGGTCGCTCCGCCCCTTGCAGGGTGAAGATCTGTTCCCCCTCCGGTCTGGATACCACCACGGCATCAACCTCGCCGTTGCGGATGGCGGTCAGTATCTGCCCGGCCTCTTCAAGCCGCCGGCTCAGCTCCTCGATCTCTGCCAGGAGTTCATTACGGGATTTCTTGTTCGTTTCCATAAGCATAACCTTATTTCTGCAGGCGCCGGTTTCCGTCCGCCGAATCTATTTTTTCGGCCGTATTTCAAGCCCGAGGAGAAGCCGTTCGATCTGCGACATGTCGCCGATAAATTTACGCAAGGGGGGAGGATGCTCCTTCACCAGTGTGGGCGCAGCGATAATCTGCCCCTCTATCGCCAGAATGGGCTGCTGATAGATGTCGATTATTTCGAGATCATAGTGCCCTTCCAGGTGCTCCCGGCAGATCATTTTCACATTCTCGATCGCTCTCAGGGAATTCGGGGTCATCCCGGCCACATACAGCCGGAGGACATATCTGTCATCGCCAGCTTTGCCGAACACCAGTTCGAAAGCCTCGGTTGCATCCTGAGCAGGTAACGCTTTATCACTTTTTTTCATAATGCCTCCGGTAATCGGGCGTGGTCAGACAATTGGTCGTACATCCAGCCCCACCAGTATCTTCTCGGTATTGGAAAGGTCGCCGATGATCTTCTTCATCGGTTCCGGGAGTTTCCGCACCAGGGTCGGCAACGCCAGAATCTGGTCATCCTTCGCCAGGGTGGGGTTCACCAGGAGATCAATCACTTCAATCTCGTACCTTCCCTTCAGGTGCTCCTCACAAATCCTGCTCAGGTTGGCGTAGGCAATCAGTGAATTGGGCGTCTGCCCGGCCACATACAGCCGCAGCATCCATCGCTCCGCGACTGCTGCCGGCTTCGGCAACGCATTCGGGTTTTTCTTCACGGCATTCGTCATTTGCGGCCTCCTTTACCGGTTTTAGCGGCACTGCCCTGCTGGTGAGGAAGATCGCTCACTTGCCGGCTTCTGGATATTGCCAGATTCCCCAGAACCAGAGTTTCGTCGCGCAGCTTTGCCTTGGCGATGACCAGATCCATGACATCTTTTTCGGCCTCGAACTGGGCGTGCAGGGCGGCAACCTGTGCTTCGATGACCGTTCTTTTCCGCTCGATCTCGCGCTGTTTGCTTTCAATTTCCTGTTTGCGCACCAGAGTTTCCGCCCTCTCCACGGCCTCTTGGGTAGTCCGGGCCGAGCCGGTCAATACCCCGCTGGAGCCGATGTACACATCGCGGAGTTCGACCCCGCTGTTGCTGAGGATGAACTCCCTGATCTGGTTGGAATGCTCCATGCCGCGGGACTTGAGGATATAGAGACCGCGGTTTCTTTCGCCGCCGGCTTCGATGTTCTGCAACAGCAGCCAGGTGTCCATCAGCGACGAAATGCCGATATCGGTCCGTTCCAGGCTGCTGCCGGTCGCGGCCAGGTCGGTACAGAAGGCGGTGATCTCTTTCATCTTCAGGTAATCGATGAGGCGGGAGAGCATCGATTTGACATCGGCTTCGTTGGTGGCTGCCATCAGGCTGGAGATCGGGTCGACAATGACAATGGCGGGGCTGTTTATTTCTATCGCCTTGTGGATGGCGACCAGGTGCATCTCCAGGCCGTAGAGGGTGGGACGGCTGTTCTGGAAGATGAGCAGGCCCCTGGCTACCCACTGCTCCAGATCGATGCCGATGGAGCGCATGTTGCGGATGATCTGGTTCTGGGATTCCTCGAAGGCGAAATAGAGGCAGCGCTCGCCGCGGCGGCAGGCGGCGTCCGCAAAATGGGCGGCCATACTCGATTTGCCGGTACCGGCAGTGCCGGTTACCAGGACACTGCTCCCCCGGTAGTAGCCCTTCTCGCCCAACATGGTATCGAGCCGCGGGATGCCGGTGGAGACCCGCTTGATGGAAGCCGGGTGGTCGAGGCCGAGGGAGGAGATCGGCATGACCGAGAAACCCGATTCGTCGATCAGAAACGGGTACTCATTGGTGCCGTGAGAAGAGCCCCGGTACTTGATGATCCGCATACGGCGCGTCGCTATCTGTTGGCTGATGCTGTGGCTGAGGAAAATGACGCAGTCGGCGACGTACTCCTCCAGGCCGTAGCGGGTGAGGCTCTGCTCCCCCTGCTCGCCGGTAACGATGGCGGTGACCCCTTTGTCTTTCAGAAAGCGGAACAGGCGCCTGAGCTCGGCCCGCAGAATGGTTTCATTGGCCAGCCCGGAAAAGAGCGCCTCAATGGTGTCGAGCACCACCCGTTTCGCGCCGATGGAGTCGATGGCATAGCCGAGACGGATGAACAGGCCCGCCAGATCGTATTCGCCGTTCTCCTCGACCTCGCTCCGCTCGATGTGCACGTAGTCGATGGCGAGCTTGCCGCGGGCAACCAGATCGTTCAGGTCGAAGCCGAGCGAGGCAAAGTTCTGCGTCAGCTCTTCGGACTTTTCCTCAAACGACATGAATACCCCCGGCTCGGCATACTGCAGGGCACCGCGCATGAGGAACTCCATGGCCAGCAAGGTCTTGCCGCAGCCGGTACCGCCGCAAATCAGCGTCGTACGCCCCAGGGGCAGGCCGCCGCCGGTAATCTCGTCCAGGCCCTTGATTCCGGTTGGCGTTTTCTGTAAGACATCCGGACCCGGTTTTGTGCTTTTGGTTGGCTTGGTCATGAGCGACCTCCTTCTGGAGCATTTTATTTGTATGACTTACGGGAGTGCTTATGCCTGTATTGTCGTTCCGCCATTATCCCGGTTAAGGCACTTTTCTATCGCCGCGAACAGTGTCCTGAAATCCAGCGGCTTGACGATGTAATCGCAGACGCCAATGGCGCTGAATTTATCAAGGCTGATTTTATCGCTGTAGCCGGTAAGGATGATGAACTTCGTGTCGGCATTGATTGCTCTGATCTCTTCGGCCATGTGGATGCCGTCCATCCCCGGCATATTGATATCGGTGATGACGATATCAGGGGTATGCTCTTTGCAAAGCTCAACCCCCTGTCTGCCGTCAGCGGCGGCGTAGACGGTGACACCGGGGAATTTCAGCGGGATCATGAGGAGGATAACCTCGATCGCCGCCTTGTCATCTTCGACAACCAGCAGCGAGAATGTGCTGTTTGAACGCTGTATGGATTCCATGCAAGACCTCAATCAGATTGCAGCTGTATTTGGCTTCGACTCCGCTCAGCCATCGTTTACCGTTTACCGTTTACCGTTTACCGTTTACCGAAAGCGGGCGCTCCCTGAGCGGAGTCGAAGGGCTAGACCTCGATCCTGAACTCGGCGCCGTTCTCGACGTTGCGCGCGCTGAAACGCCCCCCCATGTTCTTCTCGATAATGGTTTTCGACATGAACAGGCCGACGCCGGTCCCTTTTCCCAGCTCCTTGGTGGTAAAGTAGGGGTCGAAAATCTTGTCCATTATCTTTTCATCGATGCCGCCGGCATTGTCGGTGATCGTCAGCACGGCCCTGCCGTCCTCCCGCCGGGAGCGGACCGTTATCAGCGCAGCGCTTGTTTGTTTTCCGGCAAAGGCATCCTTGGCATTCACCAGGACGTTGAGAACCACCTGGCCGTATTCGTTGGGATAACCGTTGACCTGCGGCTCCCCGCTGCTGCTGACCTCGATGGCAATGCCGAGTTCGGTAAAATTGTCACGGAGGAGGGCGACCGTTTTCGCGGCAACCAGATCAACCCGGAACAGGCTCTTCTCTTTGTCCGGGGAGGAGAACTCGCGGAAATCATCGATGGTCTGCGACAGTTGCGTCAGAATTTCCATGGTCCGGGCGATATTGTTATCGAGAAGCTCTTTGCTGAAACCGCCGAGTTCGTAGGAGAGGCCTAGCTCCTGCACCTTGAGCCCGAGAACGTTCAAGGGCTGCCGCCACTGGTGGGCTATGTAGCCGAGCATCTCACCCAGAGCCGCCATGCGGTTCTGCCGGATCAGGAGCAGTTCATTTTTCCGCAGCTCTTCGACCGCTTGCAAGCGCCCGGCCATTTCTTCATTTTGCAGGCCGACCGAACAGGCGAGTTCGGCGGTTCGATCAACAATTCTTTGTTCCAGATCTTCACGAGATAGAGCCAACGCCGCCTCCAGCCGCTTTCTCACCGAAATATTAATGACAGCGACGAAGCATTCCGCCCCTGCGGCAGCGCCAGTTGCCTCGATCTGCACAAAAAGCGGCGGGCCGGCCTCTGGTGCAAGCAGCAGTTCGCATGTCTGCGTCTCCCGGTTGGCAAATACCTTTACGAGGAACCCGGCAAAGCCCTGGCGATACTGATCGTCAACAAACATGCCGAAGCGGCGCTTGACCAGGCGACTGCGTTCCTGCCCGAGCAGGGAAGACCCGGTCAGGTTTGCTTTGCAGATGGTCCCGTCGCGGGTGAGGGTGAAATAACCGACCGGAGCGAAATCGTAGAGCAGGCTGTATTTTTCGCGCGAAGCCTCCAGCTCTTCATGGGAGCGGCGCAGCTCTTCATTCTGCAGCTCCAGTTCAATCTGGTGAACCCGCAGCTCATGGAGGAGTTTCAGCGTATCTGCCTCTGTTTGCGGTAGAACCGTCGCCGCCGCTTTGGCCTTGAGCTGCTGTTCCGCACTCCGGCGCAGTCTGGCGACTGGCGCTGCTTTATCATCATGACTTCTCATTTTTCAGCACCTGCTGAAAGTCGCCTGATCTCCGCCCGCAATTCCTCTTCCAGCGTCTTGGCAGCGGTGTTGTCGGTCAAGGTTAATACTATCCCGTCGATGATGTCGCCGAATGTCCGGTAAGGCATGATGCGCACCGCGAACCAGCGACCGGCCGCCGTCTTGACCTGTTTTTCCTCAAAAATCAGGGTCCGCAGGACGTTTTCGGCATCAGCGATCAACTCCGGGTAGCGGAGGTCGTTGACAATATCGGAGAGCGGCCGGCCGACATCACCCGGAATCAGTTTGAAGACCTTGCTGGTGCCGGTGGCGAAACGGCGGACATTGAGACGGCTGTCAAGGAAGATGGTGACTACCTCGGTACTGTTGAGGAAGTTCCTCATGTCGTCGTTCAGATGAGAAAGCTCGTTAACCTTGGACTGCTGCTCGGCGTTGACCGTCTGCAACTCCTCGTTCATGGACTGCATCTCTTCCTTGGAGGTAGTCAGCTCCTCGTTGGTTGACTGCAACTCTTCATTCATTGATTGCAGCTCTTCGTTGGAGGCCTTCAGTTCCTCCTGGGAGGTCTGCATCTCCTCGCGGGTGGTTTGCAGCTCCTCCAGGTTGGCGCGCATTTCCTCCTCGGATTGCCGGAGTTTCAGTTCCAGTTCGGCGCTGCCGGCGCTGGCGGCAGCCGCGCCTTTGCCGGAACGTCTCCTCGTGCTGACAACAGGGCCTGCCTCGATGTCCTTGAAGACGATCATCACCATGCCGCGCAGCTCCGGCTCCTTCAGTTTCTGGACATAGAGGTCAATTGTCTGGGAACCGCCATTGGCTCCTACCAGCAGATTTCGGACGAGGACGGTTTCATCCTGGCGCAGCGCCTTCTGGAATGCAGCGAACAGCTCTTGACGCAGCCCCTCACGCGCCATGGCAAAGACATTCCAGTTTGCCTTGCCGACCGGCGGCTCCAGATACTTCCCGGTCCGGGCGCTGGTGTAGACAAGATCGCCATCGTCGTTTACCAGCACGGCCGGCGGCGAATACTTCTGCAAGAGGACTTTGTCGGCGAATGACTGGATGTTGATATCGGCTTTCACTGTAGCTGACTCCCTGGTGACTCCCGGCATGGGGGTGATGTATACGGATGGAAACGCAACCCTGTCCGGACGGCTGACACTCTCGTCACGCCTGTAAAGCCTCATTTTCGCATTTACCGGCAGGAAGAGGTCGGCGCTGGCGCCAAGCGACTCGGCGTTGCCGAGAAAGAGGAGGCCGCCGGGGTTCAGGGCGTAATGGAACACCGGGATCAGTTTCTTCTGCATTTCAAAGTCCAGATAAATCAGCAGATTCCGGCAAAGGAGAAACTCGAGCTTGGTAAAGGGGGGGTCGGTAATAACGTTCTGCGTGGCAAAGGTGACCATCTCCCGGATATCCTTGCTGATCCGGTAGCCGGTCTCCTCTTTGACAAAAAAACTGTTCAAGCGCTCCGCCGATACATCCCCGGCGATGTTGGGGAGGAAAACTCCCTGGCGGGCCTTGTTTATCGCACTGCGGTCAAGGTCGGTGGCGAATATCTGCAAAGTGAAGTTTGCTTTCGGCGCGACCTGCGCCAGCGCCTCTTTAAAGACGATGGCCAGGGAATAGGCCTCCTCGCCGGTGGAACAGCCGGCAGACCATGCCCGCAGCACCCCCCCCACCGGCCGGGCGGCCAGGAGCGCCGGGATAACAACCTCCTTCAGCTGTTCCCAGGCGGCCGGGTCGCGGAAAAAGCTGGTCACGCCGATCAGGAGTTCATTGAAGAGCAGCTCAAGCTCCTGGGGATTCACCTGCAGATAACGGACATAGGTGGAGATGGCATCAATCTGGTGAATGCCCATGCGCCGTTCGATCCGGCGGTACAAAGTATTTTTCTTGTAGGGCGAGAAGTCGTTGCCGGTCTGGGACCGGAGCAAAATGGTGATCTTTTCGAGGGCGCTCAGCTCCTTGTCTTCAAGCTCCACCTTCGGTTTCGGGGTCAGCGGCACATGCTTCAGATAATCGATGATCCTTGCGGGGAGATCCTCTGCATGGGCGATAATATCTGCCAGACCGAAGCCGATGGCGCTGCTCGGCATGCCGTTGAACTTGGCCGAGGTTGGATCCTGCACCAGGCAGAGTCCCCCCTTCTCCTTGATCGTCCGCAGACCCAATGTGCCGTCCGAGCCCATGCCGGAGAGAATCACGCCGACACTCCGATCCTGGAGGTCATCGGCCAGGGAGCGGAAGAAATAGTCGATCGGCAGGCGCAGGCCGCGCGGCTCCGCAGCCTCGAACAGGTGCAGCACGCCGTGCAGAATGGACATATCCCGGTTGGGGGGGATGACATAGACGCAGTCCTGTCTGACATGGGTTCTATCCTTGACCTGCACGACTTTCATCCGGGTAACCCGTTGCAGCAGTTCGGGCAGCAGGGCAACATGGTCGGGATCAAGATGCTGTATGATAACGAAGCCCAGGCCGCAGTTTTCCGGTACATGTCCCAGAAATTGGGACAGAGCTTCCAGTCCTCCGGCAGATGCACCGACAGCGACAATCGGAAACCTGGCTTCGACCTCCTTTTTATCCGCTTCAGGCGCTTCAAGGGCAACAGCTTTGACCGCTTTGGCGGCGCTGGCGACTTTTTCGGGCTTCTTTTTCATGTCAGACCTCTGTGGTAGTATCTCTGTCTATCCTGGCTCGATAGTACCTTTGCCGGTAAAGCTTACACCATTTGCCGCGCTGGTAGCATAGAATCTAATGAAGCTGTGGCCACAGCTTCTGTCCGGAAATACCGGGGCCGCATAACTACTCAATTATCCGGCAACTTCCACCCGGTTGCGGCCATTTTCCTTGGCCCGGTAAAGAGCTTCGTCCGCGGCCTTGACCAGTGATTCGGCATCCCACTTTTTCTCCTTGTCGCTCGACGCCACGCCGAGACTGATGGTGACCGGCAGCAGCCCCTCGGGAGAATCAATGCTGTCACTGCAGATGGACAGGCGCAGCCTTTCCGCAAAAGCGGCCGTGTACTCCTGGCGACATTCAGGCAGGACAAAGAGAAACTCCTCGCCGCCATAGCGGCCGATAAAATCGTAGGCGCGTATCAGTCCGTGCATTCTCTGGGCGGTCAAACGGAGCACCGCATCGCCGGCCATATGGCCATAGGTGTCATTGACCAGCTTGAAATGGTCGATGTCGGCCATGATGACACTGACAGGTTCCCCGTCCCGATCTGCCCTGGCCAGTTCCTGGCGGAGAATGGCCAGGATCTCCTCATGATTCCAGAGGCCGGTGAGTGAATCGTGACTTGCCTTGTTCTGCAGGATTGCCTGCGCTGCCAGCAGTTCCTGCTGCAACTCTATGATCCGTCTGCCGGCGCGCAGCCGTACCTTCAGTTCATTATGCTTGAACGGCTTGATAATATAATCGTCCGCTCCGGCTTCCATGCCGACAACCAGATCTTCGTCCCGCTGCTGCGACGTCAACAGGATTATGTAGGTGTACGGCTCCACTAATTCCGTTCTGACCTTGCGGCATACTTCCGCACCGGTCATGCCCGGCATCATCCAGTCAAGGAGGGCAAGCCGCGGCGAGTCTGCGGATTGCAGCGCCAGCCAGGCTTCGCTGCCGTCCTGGGCGACAACCACCTCATAGCCCCATTTTATCAGGATATTTTCCAGAAGCTGACGAAAAGCCGGTTCATCTTCCGCGATCAAGATTTTCATTATAATTGCTCCGCTAAGTAGAACTCTTCACTCTTAACTCATAATTTGTCATCGTCTTCCCAGGCCGCGGCCACGGTCGCGGCGCAAAGCGGCGATGCCGACCAGTCCCATACTGAAAACCCCGACAACAACCATTACTTCGCCGAAATAATGGTGCCAGCCGCTGTCCTGTGGCGCATTGACCAGCATCACGCCGCCGATTAAAACCGCCGCCGCAGCTATGGCATCAGTGAGTCGCTTGATGTTGCGGTTGATCCGACCGCCCAGTGCTTCCAGGGCCGGCGCCTGCAGCCGCCCCAGGTTGCCTTCGGCCATACGCCGCAGTACGTGGCGCGTATCGCCCGGCGCATCGATTATCAGGCGCTCCAGCTCACGCGCGAGTTTGACGGTCTTCTCCTTTATCCGTTCCACTGAAAAGTGTTTCGCGGTCAGACGTGTTATCTCTTCGCGGAATGCTCCCATGAAGTCAAACTGCGGATCGAGCTGGCGCATCATCGATTCCATGATGACGAAAGCGCGCGTCAGCAGAAAGAATTCACCCGGATTGTGCACCCCGTGCCGGCTCCCGGCGCGCAGCAGCGCCGCAAAAGCATCGCCGATTGAAACCTCGGCCAGATCCTGCTGATGAATTTCCCGCAGCACTGCCTTCATATCCACCATCAGCGCTGCCCGGTTGACTTTTTCACTCGCCATGGTCATTTCAAGATACGAATCGGTGGCAGCCCGGGTGTCACTCTTGACGACCGCTTCGAGCAGGTGTGTCAGTGATTCGCGCATCTGCTCGTCAAGCACGCCGGTCATGCCGAAATCTATCAGACAGAGCCGGCCATCGGCCAGTACAAGGAGATTACCGGAATGCGGATCGGCGTGAAACAGGCCTTCTTCGAAGATAGTTTGCAGCATCACCCTTACCAGGGTACCAATCACCCGCGGCATTGCTTCAGGGTGCTGACCGGCGTAGAGATTCACCCGCTCTCCGTCCGCAAACTCCATCGTGAGCACGGCTCCGTTCGAATACTCGGGCACCACGTCAGGAATCCAGAAATCAGGGATATCAGTCACTGCGGTACGAAAGCTGCCGATGGATCGCGCTTCACGCTGAAAATCGGTTTCCCGGCTCAGGCTGTCGGCTAATTCGCTGACGAGAACAGGAAGGTCGAGCGCGCGCAGACTCGGGAACAGTCTCTCCCCCAAAGCTACCAGATAGTTCAGGGCGACGATATCGGTGGCGATCATCGTTTCCAGGCCGGGACGCTGCAGCTTGACGACTACGCGTCGCCCGTCCGGCAGCGTCGCCTCGTGCACCTGGGCGATGGTGGCGGCTGCCAGCGGCGTTTCGCTGAACGACGTGAACAGCTGCGACAGCGGCTTGCCAAGTTCGAATTCGACCGTTGCCCGCACCGCTGCAAAACCCTGCGCCGGCAGCTGGTCGAGCAGCAGCTCCAGTTCATCGATATAGGCATCCGGCAACAGGTCGCGCCGCAAGGCCAGAACCTGACCGAGCTTGAGAAAGGTCAGCCCGAGCTCCTCGAAGGTTTCCCGCACCTCCTGTGGCGGCGGCCAATGTTGCCTGCCGCGCAGGGCACCCAAAAACTTGTGCCGGACGAGCACGCGCAGGATTTTCACCAGTCGCGGCGTTGCCCGCAGCAGGCTGCTTTTTTCCGGGTCGATCAATGCTGCCATCTGCTCCTCCCAACTGTGTCGTTAGCGGCCGGTTTGTCCTGCCAGAGTAATCCGGTAAACGCATTTTTCTATTTCCATGAACAGCTTTTCAAATACGACCGGCTTCAACATGAAGGCGCTGTAACCGATTGCCTTGAATTTCTCGATGAAAACATCTTCGTTGTAAGCGGTGAGGACGATTAAGTTTGTGTCGGCCTTGATCGACTTTATCTCATTCGCCATCTCGAATCCGTTCATCACCGGCATGTTGATATCGGTGATGACGATGCCGGGCGTGTGCTTTTTGAAGAGTTCAAGCCCGAGGCGGCCATCTTTGGCGGAGTAAATCGTATTACGGGAGAATTTAACCTTGAGCATAAGACAAAGAACATCCAGGGTTAGCTTGTCATCTTCCACCACCAGAATCGAAAATGCAGTTATTGGCGACGCTAAAGCTTCCATCTCAGACCTCGATCCTGAATTCGGCGCCGTTTGCAACATTACGCATGGTGAGGCGCCCTCCCATGTTTTTCTCGACAATGGTTTTGGCCATGAACAGTCCGACGCCGGTCCCTTTCCCCGAATCCCTGGTGGTAAAGTAGGCGTCGAATATTTTGGCCATGATCTCCTCTTTGATACCGCCGGCATTATCGGCAATGGTCACCACGGACTTGCCGTTCTCCGCCCATGAGCGCACCGTGATCCGGCCGGCAGATGTTTGCTGCGCCAAAAAGGCATCCCGCGAATTCATCAGGATATTGAGCAGCATCTGCACATATTCGTTGGGATAGCCGTTAATCTGCGCATCCGCGACAGTTTCAACATCTATACTGATCCCCTGCTCCGCGAAACTTTCCGCGATCAGGGCTATTGTTTTCCTGACGACCTGATTGACGCTGAACAGGCTTTTCAGCTTGTCCGGGCCGCAGAAATTTCGAAAAGCATCGATGGTCTGTGACAAATGCAGGACGATTGACATCACCTCGCTGATATTCGCCGCCAGGAGTTCCTTGCTGAAGCCGCCGCTTTCATAGGCCAACCCCAGTTGCTGCACCTTGAGTCCGAGAACGTTCAAAGGCTGGCGCCAGTGGTGGGCGATATTGCCGAGCATCTCTCCCATGGCCGCCATGCGGCTCTGCTGGATCATCAGCCGTTCATTGTTCCGGAGTTCCTCCATGGCGCGGATGCGTTTCGCGGTTTCCATTTCAAGCCCGTGATATGTTTCCTGCAACTCCTTGTTTTGCCTCTCCAGTTCCAACCGGCTTTTTTCCAGTTCCTCCGTCCGCGCAACGACCCGCGTTTCCAGATCTTCATTCAACCTTTTCAACGCCTCCTCGGCCTGCCTGGATTTCTGGATATAACTGGCGATAAGATGGTAGAGCAGATAGACCGTTGCGGCGATAAAGAGAAAGCCTTTATATACGGAATACATTACGAAGATTTTCTGGTCCGGAATCAATATGGCGAGGAGATTGTCTGACAGATAAATCCAGAGACCGCTTGCCAAAGCGTAGATGGTAACGATTCGCACCGCAATCAGGCGATCTTTTCTGGTGAGCTGATATTTCATGGGATGATCATTCCTCTGCCATCGAAGCGTATGGCACTGCGGCTCTCGCCTCAGCAGGCGGCAGGGTGAAGTAAAAGGTCGCCCCATTGCCCGGCTCACCTTCGGCCCACACCCGCCCGCCGTGACGCCGGATGATCCGTTCCACCGTAGCCAGACCGACGCCGAAACCTCTGCATTCCTCGGCGCCGGGGAGGCGTTTGAACGGGATAAAGAGCTTGTCCGCGTCCGCCATGTCGAAGCCGGCGCCGTTGTCCCGGATAAAAAACGCCTGCTGGTTGTCGATCTCCATGGCGCCGAACTCGATGACCGCTTCCTCGCGCACAGCGGTGTACTTCCAGGAATTGCCAAAGAGGTTATCCAGTACCAGCCGCAGCAGATTTGCATCCCCTTCGACACGTATGCCAGCGGTAATCCGGAACGTGACCTGGCGCCCCGGCTCGGCAAACCTCAGTTCCGAAGTCACCACCGTTGCCATGGCGCCGAGATCGACCGCTTCCCGGTGAAGCTCTACATGGGTCAGGCGGGAGAAATTGAGCAGGGCGTCGATGAGGCGGTTCATGCTCATGGTGCCTTTGTAGATCTCCTCAAGATAACCCTGACACTGTTCATCGAGTTTGCCGCCGCACAGTTCCCTGATTACCTGGCAGTAGCTGTTGACAACGGTCAGGGGTTTGCGCAGGTCATGGGCCACCGTGTAGTTGAACGCCTCCAGCTCCCGGTTGACTGTTTCCAGTTGCGCAGCCCGCTCGGCCAGAAGAGTGTTCAGCTTTTCGATCTTCTCTTCCGCCCGCTGGCGCCTGGTAATGTCCCTTCTGAGAAGGAGGAAGATCGACAGCAGCAGGGATAAACTGAGGATGCTCCCGGTAAAGAAAGCCAGCGTTGTTCTTCCGGTTCTGGCCTCTTTCACGGCAATCTCTCTGTCCAGATGCCGCCCGATCGCCTCCCTCGCTTCAGCAAGCTGACTGCGGACCTCTTCCAGGACCTGTTCGTGCTCATAGTTAAATTCGCTTTGATAGGCGGCGCGAAAACCTTCTTTTTCCCGGGCAGCAATAGTCTCCGCTACTTCGGCCAGCTTCTCGCGGATGAGCGGCTCGACGCGGTAAACCCGGTTCTGCCCTGCCGGGCTGTTCTTCGTCAGACTCTTCAGTTTCGCCAGACACTCTTCGATCCGGACGATGGCTGCGCGGTACTGCTTCAGAAGTTTTTCATCCCCGGTGAGGATGAAGGTAAGCTCCCCGTTTTCTACATCCAGCATGGCCGAGAAAAGTTCTTCCAGTTCGAGGGAGACGGCGAAAGAATTTTCTTCCATCCGGTCGAACTCGGTCATTGCCGTGACATTCACGTAATAAAGGGAGCCGATGACAACAAGGATCACCAGCGCCAGCGCAAATCCCGCATTCAGGATGATATCTTTCCTCGAACAATTCATTTTGCCACCAGTTCCTTGCAGACTCCCGGGTTGGATCTCCGGTTTTGCATAGCCGGATATTTTCCCGGCTGCTGCGGTTCCAGCAAATCCTCTGCCGCCGAGACGCGGCTCAAGTTGAAATTCCGCTTTCGGGCAGGGTGAAGTAAAAGGTCGCCCCCTTGCCCGGCTCACTTTCGGCCCACACCCGCCCGCCGTGACGCCGTATGATCCGCTCCACCGTGGCCAGGCCGATGCCGTAGCCTCTGAATTCTTCAGCGCCGGTAAGCCGCTTGAACGGGGTAAACAGCTTGTCCTTGTCCGCCATGTCGAAGCCGGCGCCGTTGTCCCGCACGAAACAGGTCTGCCTGCTGTCGATCACCATGGCGCCGAACTCGATGATCGCTTCCTCGCATCTGCCGGTGTACTTCCAGGAATTGCCGATAAGGTTTTCCAGTACCAGCCGCAGCAGATTTGCATCCCCTTCGACGCATATGCCATCGGTAAGCAGGAACGTGACCCGGCGCCCCGGCTCGGCAAACTTCAGTTCCGAAGTCACCACCGTTGCCATGGCGCCGAGATCGACCGCTTCCCGGTGAAGCTCTACCTGGGTCAGGCGGGAGAAATTGAGCAGGGCGTCGATGAGACGGTTCATGCGCATGGTGCCTTTGTAGGTCTCCTCAAGATAACCCTGACACTGTTCATCGAGTTGGTTGCCGCACAGCTCCTTGATTACCTGGCAGTAACTGTTGACGACTGTCAAGGGTTTGCGCAGGTCATGGGCCACCGTGTAGTTGAACGCCTCCAGCTCCTGGTTGGCATTCTCGAGCTCGGCCGCAGCCAGGCGCAGGGCATCATCCGTCCGCTTGAGTTCGGTGATGTCAAGGGTGGTTCCGGTCAAGCGTACGGCTTGACCATTTTCAGCGTAATAAACCCGGCCGCGGGCGGCAATCCAGCGCTCCCTGCCGTCGTCAATGCCAATCGTCCGGTATTCGTTGCTGTACTCGCCGCCACTCTCCGGTCTGAGCATATTCTCCACGGTCCGCTCCACCCGCTCGCGGTCGGCGGGATGCAGCCCGGAGAGGAATATGCTGAAATCGACCCGTGCATCGGCCGGCAGTCCGAAATGGCGTTTGGTATGCTCCGACCAGATCAGTTCGCCCGTGGCAGGATGGAAATCGAACGTGCCGATATCCGCAGATTCAATGGCCAGCCGCAGAAGTTCTTCACTTTCCTTCAGCGCCGCTTCCATCTTCTTTCGTGCTGTGATCTCCTCTACTACACCAACGACAAATTGAGGGTTACCCTCAGCATCGGTTACCATCTAAGCGGTAAGATTTACCCAGACTGTAGAGCCGTCCTTGCGGATATAGCGTTTTTCCAGGGAATAATTACTGAGTTTTCCTTCCAGCAGGAGCCGGTAATGTTTCATGCTTGTTTCCCGGTCGTCGGGATGGGTGATCTCCTGGATAGTCAGGGCAGAAATTTCTTCTTCCGTGTAGCCGACTATATCACAGAACTTCTGGTTGATCCTTAGCCAGCGGCCATCCGGGGCAACATGGCCGATGCCGACCGCAACCTGATTGAAGGTGGCGCGAAACCGTTCTTCACTTTTCCGGAGCGCCTCATCCATCTGCTTGCGACTGGTGATATCGTAGAAGGTAAGAACCGCGCCGACAATCCCCGTAGCGGAAAACATCGGCCGGCTGATATATTCGACCGGAAAACCTGTGCCGTCCTTTCTCCAGTAGGTCTCTTCGCCGGAATGAACGACACCGTCCTTGTAAGCCGCATAAACCGGACATTCTTCTGCAGGGTACCTTGAGCCGTCGGGCCTGGCATAATGCCACGTGGAATGGCTCTGTTTCCCGGCAAGTTCCTTTACATCATAGCCCAGCATGGCAGCAGCGGCAGCATTGATGAAAGTATGGTTTCCTTCCAGGTCGAGCCCGATAATTCCTTCCCCGGCAGATGCCAGGATAAGCTCGTTTTGCATATTGGCTTTCTCAAGCTCATCCGCTATCTGCCTGCGCTCGGTGATATCCTGACAAACAACGAGGATATCGAGACTGCCATTCAGGTCATGCACCGCCTGCGCAGTTTCCTCCACCCAGAGCAGGCCCCCGTCTTTGCGGATCTTGCGGAACTGCCCGCGATAAACCTGACCGGGAGTCTGTAAACAGTTGTGTAACTGTTCGGACACGATCGGTTGATCCTCTGCATGGAACAGCTGCAGCACCGACTGACCTTCCAGTTCTTCAATCAGGTAACCCAGTTGGCAGGCGCAGACAGGATTGACAGAGAGCATCGTCAACTCGGCATCGAGAGTAACGATCATGGCTGGATTATCGCGAAACAGGGTCCGATAGCGGGATTCGCTGAAAAGCAACGCCTCTTCCGCCCGTTTGCGCCTGGCAATGTCCCATTTGAGGAGGAGAAAGGTCGAGATGAGCAGGGAGGAACTGAGAATAATTCCGGCAAAAACCGCCAGCAGCGTATTTCTCGTGCTGAGCTTTTTCAAGGCCTTTTTTCTGTTCAGTTCTTGCCCGACCGCTTCCCTGGCCGCAACCAATTGCCCGCGAATCTCGTCCGTCAGATGTTTGTGCCGGTATGTTGATTCCCGGCGGTAGCCAGCCTGAAAACCTTCCGATTTCCGGGCAGCGATTGTCTTTCCGGCTTCGGTCAACCTCTCCCTGATGAGCGGTTCGACTCGATACAGCCTATCCTGCTGCGCCGTGTAGTGGTCCCTCGTCAGGCTTTTCAGGGTCGCCAGACTCCGGTCAATTTGTTCGAAAGCCGCGTGGTATGGTCCCAGATTCTTATCCTCACCGGTGATGATGAAGATGTGCTCCCCGTTTTCCACATCCTTCATGGCCGAGAGAAGCCTTTCCAGTTCCAGAATCACCGCATGAGAACGTTCTTCCATCTGGCCTAACTCGGTAACAGTCATGACATTCAGGTTGAAAAGAGAGCCGATGACGATAAGGATCACCAGAGCCATTCCAAATCCCGCATTTATGCCGGCATCTCTCTTCAAACTTTTTATCATGGCATCAGGCCCATTCAGATCCATCCGTTAGTTGAATCCTGGTCAGATTCAAAGTTTTAATCCCTTGCCTTATCCATGCTCCCGACCTTCGGCCACCCTCGCTCGATCGGCTTAAAAGGGCTTAAATGCGAGGGGATTCTAATTACAGGGTGAAGTAAAAGGTCGCCCCCTTGCCCGGCTCACTTTCAGCCCACACCCGCCCGCCATGTCGCCGGATGATCCGCTCCACCATGGCCAGACCGATGCCTTGCCCTGCGGATTCCTCCGTACCCGGCAACCGCTGGAACGGCTTGAAAAGTTTGTCGGCATCCGACATATCAAAACCGGTACCGTTATCACGCACAAAATATGCATCTTTACCGTCAACAGCAGCAACCCCGAATTCAATCACTGCGGCCTCACTCTTGACGGTATGCTTCCAGGCGTTGTCGAAGAGATTTGCCAGGACTGTCTTCAGCAGATTCCTGTCTCCGTTTGCCATGATCTTGTCACCGATTTTGAAATCGACCCGGCGGACAGGTTTCTTCGCCCGGAACGTTGCAGCTGCTTCAGCAGCCAGCCCGCTCAGGTCGATCATTTCCCGCTGGAGCAGATTTCTCGCCGGCCTGAAGAATTCCTGCATGACACCGATGAGCTCACCCAGTTGCCTGGTTTTTTCATAGATGCGATGGGTGTGAAAGACACACTGTTCGTTGTGATCGCAATACAACCCCTTGATTGAAGTCGCACTATCACCGATGGAGAACAGCGATTTGAGCAGATCATTGGCAATAGCGTAGCTGAACGACTCCAGATCCCTGTTGGCAGTTGCCAGGTCGGCAGCACGGTCTGCGAGTTCATTTTGCAGTTCGATCATCCGCTTGCCGGCGTTGAGACGAACCCGCAGCTCGCTGATCTTGAGCGGTTTGGTCAGGTAGTCATCCGCTCCGGCTTCCATGCCGTTGACAAGATCCTCATCCCGCTGCTGCGAAGTAAGGAGAAGAATGTAGGTATAGGGCTCCGGCAGCTCCTGCCTGATCCGGCGACACAATTCCAACCCGTCCAGGCCCGGCATCATCCAGTCAATGATGGCAAGCCGCGGGGCGTCTTTGGCCGCAAAAGCCAGCCAGGCCTCATTCCCGTCCCTGGTGGCAACCACTTCGTAGCCCCATCTGACCAGCATCTCTGTCAACAGTTTGCGGAAAGCGGAATCATCGTCTGCTATCAATATCTTCATGATTGTTCTCCTTCCGCGGACAGGGTGAAGTAAAACGTCGCCCCCTTGCCCGGTTCCCCTTCAGCCCATACCCTGCCGCCGTGACGCTTGATGATCCGTCCCACTGTGGCCAGGCCGATGCCGAAACCTCTGCACTCTCCGGCGCCCGGGAGCAGCTGGAAGGGGACAAACATCTTCTCCGCGTCCGCCATGTCGAAACCGGTGCCGTTATCGCCGACGAAAAATACCGGTTTGCTGTTGCGCTCCATTGCCCCGAACTCGATGATCGCAGTCTCACGCACACCGGTATATTTCCAGGCGTTGCCGAGCAGGTTAGCCAGAACCGTGCGCAGCAGATTCGCGTCCCCGTCGGCAGTTATCCCGGCGGCTATCCGGAATGTGTCCTGGCGACGAGGTTCAGCCAGCTTCAGCTCCGCAATCACTGCCGTTGCCATATCGCTGAGATTGACCGTTTCCCGGTGCAGCTCTACCCGGGCCATGCGGGAGAAATCAAGCAGGACATCGATAAGCCGGTTCATGCGCAAGGTGCCGTTGTAGGTCTCCTGCAGATACTCCCGGCACTGTTCATCCAGTCTATCACCACTCAGTTCCTTGATTGCCTGACAGTAGCCGTTGATGACGTTCAGCGGCTTGCGCAGGTCGTGGGCAACGCTGTAATTGAACGCATCCAGCTCCAGGTTGGCGGCCTCCAGCTCGGCGGCGCGCGCCGCCAGGTCGGCGTTCAGTCGCGAGATCTCCATCTGCGCCTGTTTGCGCGCGGTAATGTCGCGAATATTGCACTGAATCAACTTTTTGCCGTCAACCGGATATACGTTGCTGATGAATTCCACATAAATCTGCCGACCGTCCTTTGTTTCGAGCGGCAGGTCCTCATAGCGGATATACTCATCATGCTGCAACGCCATGAAGCTGGCCTTGCTCGCCTCGATGTCGGCGAATGCGCCGAAGTCCCAGAGTTTTTTCCCGATGAAGTTTTCCCCGTGGTAACCGAGCATTTCCATCAGCAAGGGGGTCACGTCGATAATCTTCCCCGTAGCCGCGTCCAGAATTAAAATACCGTCACCGGTGGTTTCGAAGAGTCGACGGTAACGGGTCTCGGAAATCGCCAGCGCCTCCTCGGTATGCTTGCGAACGGTTATGTCTTCCTTTACCGCGACAAAATGGGTGATCCTCCCGTCAAAATCGATAACCGGTGCTATGGCGGCAAACTCTGTAAAGAACTCGCCGTTCTTTTTTCGGTTGACGAATTCTCCGCGCCAAACTTCGCCCCGGGACAACAATCCCCACAGCTCCAGATAACGCTCTGCCGGCGTTTGGCCGGACTGCAGAAACCGCGGATTCCTGCCAATAACGTCAGCCTCTTGGTAGCCGGTGACTTCAGTAAACCGCGGATTGACATTTTCGATGTTACCCAAACTGTCGGTAATCATGACCATACTTGGACTCTGCATCATTGCCTGGTACATCTTCTGGCGTTCAAGATCGCTCCGTTTCCGTTCGCTGACATCCTGAATAGAGATAAAAACGGCCGGTTTGCCGGCCCATTCTATGTCAATCATCGATATATCCACCGCTATCGTATTTCCGCCACGGGAGAGCATGTTCAGCTCCCTTGTTTCACCCGCTACCAGGGGAAATTCAAACGGCCTGTCCAGCAACCCCTTCTCTTGCGTATCTAAAAAGCGCTCCGCCGCCGGATTGGCGAAAACGATGGACCAGTTCTCATCCACTATCACCACACCATGCAGAGTCCGCGTCAGGATAGTCTGAATGCACGCCTGGCATTCATGTAACTCTTTGTCCTTTTGTGCGAGCAACGCCTTTATTTCATCTGCTTTTTCCAGCATGGCCGTCCTTTTCCTTTCCGGCATCGTTACCGACAAACAGCCGCCTCACTTTTTAATCAAATACCTAGATTGGTGCCAATCTTCAGCTAGCCCCCAAACTGTCATTCCCGAAGCGATTCTGATCGGGAATCCAGCTTATAACTGATTGAAATCATGAATCCCCGATAAAGGCCTTCGGGGATGACAATCTTAATAGCTGGAGATCAGGGCTAATCAGGATCAATTATATCACTTCCGGCTAATGCCGCCGAATCTGCAGCGAAGAGCAAATCCGCTACACGCCCGGCTGAAAGGCGGCGCGCCTGTAATCAGCTCTCATAAGCCTGGCCGTCCCGCATCTCGATCTGCCTCCCGCCGAGTCGGGCCATGTTCGGGTTATGGGACACCATGACGATGGTAAGCCCCGCGCTTCTGTTGAGATCCTGCAGCACCTCGCCGATTTCTTCGGTCCGCTTCGTATCAAGGTTTCCCGTCGGCTCATCAGCGAGGAGGATCTCGGGGCGGTTGACAAGTGCCCGGGCAATGGCCACCCGCTGCATCTCTCCGCCCGAAATCTGCCCCGGCAGATGGTTCATCCGGTGGTCCATGCCGAGCATGGTGAGCAGCCGGTCCACTTCACCGTCGGTTCCCGGCTTGCGGTAAAATGCGAGCGGCAGAGCCACATTTTCACGCACAGTCAACGTCGGGATGAGATAGAAGTTCTGGAAGATGTAGCCGAAAACCTCGCGCCTGATCCGCGTCAGTTCCTTCTCGCCCAGAATGTTGCCGTTGCCGAAAATCCTTCTGCCTGCCAGATCCAGCTTCCCTGAGGTGGGATTGTCGAGGCAGCCGAGGAGATTCACGAGAGTGGTCTTCCCTGAACCGGAAGGTCCCATGAAGGAGACGAACTCCCCCCGCCGGATGGTGAGCGACACCCCGTCCACAGCCCGTACCTCCTCACTGCCGCAACGGTAAACCCGGGTAAGATCCTGTGCCTGCAGCGATATCCCGTTTCCTGTCGTCATGCCTCACTCCTTATGGATTCCAGCGGGCGTACCCTGCCCGCCCGCCATGCCGGGTAAATTCCGCTGAGCAGACCGACCGCCACAATTATCAGCAGCGTTGTCAACGCCAGTTTCAGATCAATAGCCACCAAACCCCCTCCCGGAGCATAGGGGAGGATTTTCCTGACGAGGATGTCGGTCATCCGCGCCGAAATCAAAGCCAGTCCGATCCCGGCAATGCCGCCGCATGAGCAGAGAATCAGCGTCTCTGTCCAGACCAGGCGGAAGATGTCGCCCGGCATGGCCCCCATGGTTTTGAGGATACCGATCTCCTGTTTCCGTTCCAGAACCGACATGAGGATCGTGTTTATCACGCCGACCATGGCGATCAGGATGGCGATTACCGCTATGGACAGGACCATGACCCGTGCCGTGGCAATAAGTTTCATGATCGTCTGTTTCACCTGGCTGAAACTGACCACCTGCATGTCCGGCAGCTTGTAGAGGGCAGCTTCCAGCTTGGGAATGTCCGCGTCTTTTTTTACCTTGATCCCCATGGTGGTAATCTTGTCGATTCCCGAGATCCGCTGCAGTGTTTTCAACGGCACAAAGATCGTACCGTCATCCTGGGTCCCGGTCCTCTCGAGGATGCCCACGACCTTGAGCGGGACATTTTTTTCGGGAACCATGATCATGTCCCCGACTTCGCGCTGCTCCAGTTCGGCCGCCTCGTAACCCATCACCGCCTCGTCCACTGTATCGTCAACGAACCAGCCTCCGGCGCGAAACCGTAAAAAAGGTTTCATTTTGGGGAAGGTGGCGACATCAATGCCGAAATATCCGGCAATGCCGCCGCCATCACCCTTGTCAGGATCGAAAAATGCCTGCATCAGAATCGGGGTGACCTTGTCCACTCCGGGCTGGGCCTGGATGGAATCCACCATCGTCTGCTCGATGTAACGGAGTCCTGCCCCCCCCTGAAGCATCATCGTCGCCGCCTCATAGGGACACCCCTTGGCCATGACCATGATCTGGTACCCCATGTTGTCAATGTCGCGATTGAGCGCGTTTTCATAACCGCGATTAAAGCCGAACAGGCTGACCAGCACCCAGGATGAAAGCATAATGCCGATCAGGGTCAGAAGGGTGCGCGACTTCTTGCGCAGAAGATTTCTGGAGGCAATCTGGAACTTGCTGATCATGGTTTTGCCCTTTCTGGCGAGTAGATGAACTCATCCATCAGGATGAGATTCTTGTTCACCGCCCGCAGCAGTCCGAAAAAATCGGTCACTGTCTCGGGAGCCGGATTAACGATTGCTGCTACCTTGCCGGAACCTTTGCCGCTGACCACATCATAGCGTTCAAAATCCTTGAGGGACAGTCCGACGAACTGCTTGCCAAACTTGGGGGAGGTGAACTTTTTTGCCCACTGGCCTGCTATCCTCTGGAGATAAAACGCTTTGATCGTGCCTTCCATATCCAGTGAGACGAAAACCTCGAGAACGCCGAACTGCCCCTTCTGGTTAACGCCATGGACGTAGCCGACCTTTTTTGCTCCCTTGTAGATCTCGTAGAGCGTGTAAGGAACGTCAAGGGGGGCATAGAGCGCAGGTGCCGCTCCAAGCCGCGCTTCAACTTTCCGGAGAAGCGGCGCACCGCCCCGCTTTGCAAAGGAGAAGTAGCTCTTGGTGAAGCTGGTGGATTCCGGAAAGAGCCTGGCTATATCGGCGGCAGGATAGTTCAGTTCGCAACTGGTGGCAGCCATCCCCGGGACAACCATGGCAAAGAAGAGCAGCAGCGTCAGCAACAGGAGCTGTTTCAGACCGGGTGAAACCTGTGTATGCGCCTTATGCGCCTTACATGTATTCATCATATTATCTCTCATATATCGAACAGATAGGCGCCACGGAACACCACCTTGCCACTCTTCACAAAGGTGAACGTGACCTCCCAGTCACCCGGCATGACAATCCGCAGCGGCAGAAGGTAGACCCCCTTGGCGGAAAGGGAGAAATCCTTGTCGCCGGCGGCGTGCGCTCCTCTCATTGAGGGCATGTCTGCGTCACCCCTGACGACGAACGACGTGTCCCGTTTGCCGTCGCGGCTGAAAATCTCCACCCGCATGATCGCCACACCGAGCTTTGGCTGTTTGTCGAAGCCATAGGTAAAATAGCGATCAGCGTCGAGAGGCACCTTCGCTCCCGGTTTGGGCAGCGGCTGGAAACCCTTTTTAGCTGTATCCGCCTGAGCGGCGAGAAGCGGTAATGGCGCTGCAACCCCGAGGATGATCAAGAACAGGGCCGCGAACAATATCTTTTGCATAAACATTTTCCTCCTGACATTTAATGACAATATCTGCCTGGCTAATTGAGCTGCTTCATCTTTCTGAATTCACGTATCATCCTGGTATCCTGATACATATCGTCATAAGCCGCCTTGATTGCTTCATCGAAACTGACGATACTGCCGCCATATTCCTTGATGAAGCGCTCGGCCGACTTCCGCTCAACGAAAGCCCACTTCGCCTGGGCGGTCATCACCCCTTTCCTGCTGCCACCCAATACCCAGACAGCCCGGTCGACATCGAGAAGCTCTTTCGTGTCGTAATCGGCAACACGCACCATCTCCGGGATTTTGTCAATCGTATTCGCCAGTTCAATTGCCACGCAATGCAGGCTGCAGTTGGCAATTGTCGAGCCGTCGTCATACTCGATGACCATCCGGCTCTGGCTGAACTTGCCGCGATCCATACCGCAGAGGTGGCACGAAGGGGCTTTCTGCACGTCGACAAGCGTAGCCGCCAGCGCCAGGGTTGCAGCTGACAGGAAAAGTCCGCAGGCAAGAACCGGAAAAAAACGCATTGCTTCCTCCTTTTCGCCGGTTACGGCGTTTGCGGACAGTAATTACTACAGCAGTTCAAACTCAGTGTCTGCTGTTTTCATTATACCACCGATAATTGTCAGGAACAGTCGGTATCTACGCTCTCTTCAGCTCTTCAGGCAATCTCCCTCTCAAGTCGGCAGGGAGGAAAGGGCCCGGTTCGGCGATAAGCCGCCTGGCAGCAGCCACCTGGTCCCATACGTTCCAGAGAAGCACGCCGCGCACCCGTCCACCTCCGAGATAATAGACCGTCCCCCGGCGATACGGTTCCTGCCAGTCGGAGACTGTTTCCAGGCGGTTGTCGAGTTCGCCCACAGCCTCGTAGCCTAGATCGAAGAGATCGGAATAGAAAGAAGGAAGATGGTGGTAGCGCTCTTCGGCGCCGGCCATGTTTCTCCCTGCCTGTTTGCCCATCTTCACGGCATTGTCTTCATGTTCGACCCTGATCCGGGTCTCCAGCATCGGGTTATAGAACGAGGCAAGATCACCGGCCGCAAAGATATCCGCATTGCCGGCACGGAGGAATTCGTCTGTTGTCACCCCGTTATCTACCGGGAGTCCTGCCGCTTCTGCCAGTTCTGTCTCAAGCCTGATGCCGAGACCGGCAACAACTGCTGTGGAGACGAATTCCCGGTGATCATCCGTTGTGACTGCCAGCCCGGAAACAACACGCTGCACGCCGCTTACGGTCGTCCCGGGCAGAACTGTTACCCCTTTTTCCCGATAATACCCGGTAACGAAACGGGCGAGATCGGCGGGGAAGACCCGGCTGCAGATAGCCGGCTCAGGGAAGAGCATGGTTACCCGGCAACCGTTCTGGGCGAGGGAAGCGGCGATCTCGGAGCCGATGAAGCCGCCGCCGATTACGGTTATGCTACCGCCGTTATCTGCAATAGCGCGCAGTCGCCGGTAATCGTCGAGGGTGCGAAAATAAATGATCTCGTCATTTCCGAAGGGGAGGCGCCGCGGCGTGCCGCCGGTGGCAAGCAGTAACCGCTCGTAATGGTAACTTTCGCCTTGATCGTCGCGCAGCGTTCGTCTGACCGGGTCGAGGGCCACACACCTCCTGCCGGTATGCAGTGCGACAGCCAGCTTTTCAGTCCCTCGCCAGATGCTCTCTTCGGCTTTTCCCTGCCAGAGCTTCTTCGACAAAGGGGGGCGCGCATAGGGAGGGTGCAGTTCCTGGCCGATGATGCCGATGGAGCCGCTTTCATCCAGTTCCCGGATACCTTTGACTGCCGCTGCAGCTGTCATCCCTGCACCGGCAATCAGGTATTTGTATGAAAACATTTCATTCTCCTTTTAGCAGCCTGCCTTACTTTCACACCCGGCGGCCAGCAGACGCCTGTTACTCATGCCTGTACCAGTGCAGTCACCTTGGCGGCACAGATAAAGTCGTTCTCGGAAAGACCGCCGACTGCATGGGTAGAATAGCGCACAGTGCAAAACCGGTACGAAACTTCCATGCCCGGGTGGTGGTCTTCACGGTGCGCTATCCAGGCAACCGCATTCACGAATGCCACTGTCTGATAAAAGTTCTTGAACTCGAATCTTCTGAAGATCTCACCATCACCCGGTTCCCAACCCGGAAGGTCGGCAAGATAGCTTGCGGCTTTCTCCTGCGACAGGGGAGGAGTCCCCCCTTCGCACGGCTTGCAGTGGCGTGACGTCAGTTCTTCGGTATTCTCTGCCATGTCTTTCTCCTTGCGGTCAGGGTTCCCCGACGGCCGGTTCATCCTTCAACAGCTATCTTCCGGAGTACGGCCAGAAGTTCTGCCGGATCCAGACGTTTGGTGGAGTCAGGATCAACAAAGGCGAGCCTGATGACTGCATCCCGGTTGATGACAAATGTTCCCGGCAAAGGGATCTCCCAGAAGTCATCGCCGTTGTATTTCGAAAGATCGACACCGAACCCGAGGTAGACCTGCCTCATCTCACCGTTCAGGGGGTAGACGAGCCGATAGTCGCGCCCTACCCTGTTTCCCGGATCGCTCAGCACTTCATACTCCAGAAAGTTGTTGAGCAGCATGGCCTGCGACTGGTCCGCCGTTTGCGGGGAGATTGCCACCAAAGACGCACCGGTCGCATGAATCTGGTGGATAATCTTCTGATAAAGCTTCAACTGCAGGTTGCAATACGGGCACCACGCCCCCCGGTAAAATGTGACCACTACCGGGCCAAGAGCAAGACCGTCGGCCAGATGATAAGGTCTGCCGACAGCATTGGGCAGGGTGAAGTCGGGCGCCTTACCCCCCACCTGCAAGGAATTAACGGCAATAACGGAGTTCCGGAGCTCTTCGTTTGCCCGCTGCGTAATGGCGATAACTTCCGGTGAGGCCTTGCTCTGGAAATCTTTGTTGAGCTGTTGGCTCTGGCGGCGCCAATCAAGTTCCATGTTGCTTTCCATAGTTGTCACCTTTCCTGTTGATGTTCAGGCTGACAGCTCAGCCGGATTCTCCAGCAGTCGCTTTACTTCGTTCAGAAAACCGGCAGCAACAGCGCCGTCGATGATACGATGGTCACAGGAGAGGGTTGCGGTCATGATCCGCGCCACCGCAAGCTGACCGTCATGTACTGCCGGCCGGTCCGCTACTGCGCCGAGCGCCAGGATGCCAGCCTGTCCCGGCATGATGATCGAAGCCATGGCATCAACACCGTACATCCCCAGGTTGGACACGGTAAAGCTGCCCCCTGAAATTTCGTCCGGTGTCAGGGAACCCTGCCGGGCCTTTTCTGTCAGGATGGCCGTTGCGGCGGTCAGTTCACGCACACTTTTTGTTTCGGCCGCGCCTATGACCGGCACCTGTAAACCGTCATTCAGGGCTACGGCAAAGGCAAGATTGACTTGCGGATAACTGACGATCCCCTCTTTGCCGAATCCGGCATTAAGCGCCGGGAAACGGAGCAGTGCCTGAGCTGTGGCCGCCATGATCAGGGCGTTGAGCGATACGCTCACCTTTTCGGTCTTCAGCTCACGGATGAGCTGCTCGGTTCGCCCCATCTCCATGTCACGGCTGAGGTAAAAATGGGGGATGGTTTGCCATGAACTGCTGGTGGTGCGGGCGATGGCGCTGCGCATACGGCTGAGCTGTGTCCCGGCAGCTGCGACCGGTGAAGAGGGTTCTCCGGCGACAGGCGCTGCTCTGGCAGCAGCCGGGGCCGGTCTTTCCAGATCCTCCAGCATGATCCGCCCCTCGGGACCGCTGCCGTGCAGACCGGCCAGCTCTATGCCCAGTTCGGCGGCACGGTGGCGCACAACCGGTGCGGCCTGCACACCATGGGCCCCGCTCCCTGCAACTGGCGTTGGAAAAGGTGCGGGCGCAGCTTTGGTTGCGGCCGGCTCTGTGTAAGTTGCCGGCGCAGCAGGCGCTGGCTGCAACGGAGGTGCAGCAGCAATGTGGGGTTGTGGGGCTGTTGCTTCTTTGGCCTCGCCGATCAGGCCGATCACCGTGCCTACCGGCACCAGCTCGCCCGCCTTGACTCGCTGTTCCAGCAGGATGCCGGCGGCAAATGCCTCCAGATCCATGGTGGCCTTGTCGGTCTCCACCTCGGCAATGATATCGCCCCGCTCGATCCGGTCGCCGACAGCCTTGCGCCAGGCGCCGAGCTGTCCTTCGGTCATGGTGTCGGACAGCTTGGGCATGATGATTTCGCTTGCCATGAATCCCTCCCTCAATTTAGCGCTACTGCATTCGGAAGCTGTGAGTTGCCATAATGAGCACCTCAGGGCTATTTCGTCGCAATTCTTAGCGAAATGGAGCGTAAACAGGATTCCGGGGGACATGACCCGAATTCGTCAGGGGACACAAACCGATCCTTTCAGGCTTCCGGTTTATGTCCCCGAATTCGGGATCGTGTCCCCGGAATCTTTGTCCCCGGAATCTTGTAACGCAATGAGCCTGGAATTGCAGAAATCGCACGTCAGCTCGAATGCAGGTAGATCACAACTTCCGTTTTGATTTATCTCATGACCTCTTTCACCGCCGCGACAATGGTCTCGACCCGGGGGATGCAGAGCTGTTCGATCTTGCGCGAGTAGGGCATCGGCACATCCAGACCGGCGACGCGTTTGACCGGGGCCAGCAGGCTTTCGAAGCAGGCTTCGTGGATCCGGTGGGCAATGTCCCCCCCCAATCCGGCGGTCCGCCAGCACTCTTCCACCACCACGGCACGACCGGTGGTGCGGGCCGACGCAATCACGGTCTCCATGTCCAGCGGGTTGAGAGTGCGCAGGTCGATAACCTCGCAGGCGATCCCTTCCTTTTCCAGTTCGGCGGCTGCCTGCAGCGCCAGGATGCTCATCCGCGCATAGCCGACAATGGTCACATCCTTCCCCTGGCGCATGACATTTGCCTTGCCGAAGGGGACGAGGAATTCAGGGTCCTGCGGCACCTCACCCTTACTGTTGTAAAGCAGTTCATGCTCGAGGAAGATGACCGGATTGTTGTCGCGGATGGCGCTTTTCAGCAGTCCCTTGGCATCGGCCGGTGTGGCCGGATAGGCCACCTTCAGGCCGGGGCAGTGCATGAAATAGCTCTCCAGCGACTGGGAATGCTGGGCTCCCAGCTGGCTGCCGCCCCCCCCCGGCATCCGCACCACCATGGGGAGGAATGTCTGGCCGCCGAACATGTAACGGATCTTGGCCATATGGTTGATGATCTGGTCCATGGCCAACAGGGCGAAGTTGACCGTCATCAACTCGGCTACCGGCCTAAGGCCCCCCATGGCCGCGCCGACCGCTACGCCGACGATGGTGTTTTCGGAGATGGGGGTGTCCCTGACCCGCTCTTCGCCGAATTCGGCCAGCAGCCCTCTGGTTACCTTGAAAGAACCTTCGTACAGGGCTACGTCCTCACCAAAGACCACTATTGACGGGTCACGGTGCATCTCTTCCTTCAGCGCCAGGTTCAGGGCATCACGGTAGGTCATTTCAGACGAAGATGTCATTGTACACCTCCTCATCTTCAGGCCAGGGGGACGCTTCCGCAAACCGTACCGCCTCTTCTACCTTGGCACGGGCTTTGGCCAGAATATCCTCCAGCTGTTCATTGCCGGCAATCTCTTCTTCAAGCAGTCGTTTGGCAAAGCCGGGAATCGGGTCACGCGCCTTCCAGACCTCATGTTCGGCTGCGGAACGATACTTGGCCGGGTCGGCCATGGAGTGGCCGCGGAAACGGTAGGTAATCGCCTCGATGAAATAGGGGCGCGAGGTTTCCCGTACCTTTTCGGCGGCATACTTGACAGCCTTGTAGACGGCGATCACATCCATGCCGTCCACCTTTTCCGAGGGGATGTCGTAGCCGCAGGTTCGCTTAAAGATGCTGGCCAGCGCCGAAGAGCGATGCACTTCGGTGCCGATGCCGTAAAAGTTGTTCTCACAGATAAAGAGCACCGGCAGTTCCCACAACCGGGCCCAGTTGAGCGCTTCATGGAAGGTCCCCTGATTGACCGCCCCGTCGCCGAAGAAGCAGGCGGCGACTCGGTCTTCCTGGCGGTAGCGGGAGGCAAAGGCCAGCCCGACCGCAATCGGGAACTGCCCCCCCACAATGGCGTAGCCCCCCATGAAATTGAGCGCGGGAGCGAAGAGATGCATCGACCCCCCTTTCCCCTTGCAGATGCCGGTGGCCTTGCCGAACAGTTCAGCCATCACCCGGCGCGGTTCGGCGCCGCGGACAATGGCCTGGGCATGCTCACGGTAGGCCGAAAGGATGTAATCCTCCTGGTGCAGCGCTGCCGTGGCCCCGACCGCCACCGCCTCCTGCCCGCTGTAGAGGTGGAGAAACCCGGTGATATGCCCTTTGGTGTACTGCTCGGCGCACGACTCTTCGAACTCGCGCGACAGAACCATCTGCTCGTACAGCCTGAGAAGTTCCTTGTCTGACAGAACCGACCTGAGTCTGGTTTCCATATGCTCTCCCTTCTATAGCAAGAATACACCGGATTTTTGCTGAATACAGCTGTACGCCGTGGCGCATGGCCTGATGCCTCAAAGTGCGGCCAATAAGCGCCGCAATTTCCCGGCACTCCGCCTCCACTCTGCCGGTCACGGAGTGGCCCTGACCGGCTACACGCTCTTGATCGCCTGGTTTGCCGCCACCAGAAGCGGATCCCACACCGGCGCATAAGGGGGCGAGTAGCTCAGGTCAAGTTCGGCGAGTTCGAAGACCGTCATCTGCTTGTAGATCGCTGTTGCCAGGACATCGAGCCGTTTGGCCACTACATCCTGACCAACGATCTCTCCCCCCAAAAGAAGGCCGCTCCCTTTTTCAAACATCAGCACGATCCGCATGCTGCCGCCGCCGGGGAATTCGCCTCTGGTAGGGCAATCAACCGACACCGTCGCATACGATTTACCGAGATCCTGCAGCTGTTTTTCGTGCAAACCGGTAGTTCCCACGGTCAAATCAAAGAATTTGAAGACAGCGGTCTGGTCAACACCGAAAAACATCCGCATCTCCTGATTATTGACAATATTGTTACCGATAAGCCGGCCCTGCTTGTTTGCCGCCGGTCCGAGCGGCACATAGCCGTTGGCGCCGAGCTGACGCACATAGTGTTCGGCACAGTCACCACCTGAAAAGATGGTTTCAAAGTTGGTTCGCAGGTACCGATCCACCTTTACGGCTCCGGCCACACCGAGTTCACCGCCGCAGGCGGCAAAAAGTTCCGTATCGGGACGTACCCCGGCAGCAACGATGACCATGTCGGCAGCAAAGTCTCCGGCAGAGGTCTTCACGACCGAACCGCTCTTTTCAAATACATCTGTAGCGACAAAAAAAGCGATCTGCTTCTCAGCGATCTTGGCCAGCACTTTCTCACGCGCCGCAGCGGTCATCAGCGGTAAAATAAGAGCAGCCTTGTCAATGAGG